>JAHFFT010000003.1 GCA_023247795.1 Candidatus Omnitrophota bacterium | reverse complement strand
AACGATTCTAGTTCGCCATAAAGCCCAAATTTCAATGCTGTCTTAAAAAAAACTTCCGGATCCGCCAACAAGCGCGACTGCGGCCGGGTCAAGACTTCCAATCCAAATAATCGAAACGGTTTCAATTGATAAATCGGTTGGAAATAGGGAATGAGCGCGGCCTCGTCAAGGATTCGACGCAGTTCGCAGATGATCTCATCGTCGATGGTCAATAGGGATTGTCGGCGGATATATCGGCGGCGCATCACCGCCTCCATGCGCGCCACGAGTTCTTCTTGTTCGCACGGTTTGGAAATGAAATCGTCCGCGCCTAAATACAACCCTTCCACCCGATCTTCCTGCATGGCATGGGCGCTGAGCATGATGATCGGAATCTGGGTGCAGTCTTTCCGTTTTTTGAGCTGACGACAAACCTCAAAACCATTGACGTCCGGGAGGATCAAATCCAGTATGATCAAATCAATTTCAGGTGAGACAATACTGAGCGCTTCTTGGCCGGTTGCGGCAACCTTGACATGATAACCGCGGGTTTCTAAGAGGAGGGCTAATATTTGCGTAAGGTTTTCTTCATCATCGACAAGCAGGATATCACGTCTTTGTTTGAGTGATTGTGCCAAACACCTCACCCCCTTGCTCTTTTTTTAAGTATACTCCCTTTTTAAAAAATGGCGAGAACGTTTTTTGGCTCAACGATAAACCATTCCAATGGTTATATTTATAAAAAATTTCGAAAAAGCAGGCTATTTCTTACGGCGGGAATACTCTTGAAAAACATACTTAAACCCAATTTCAGCCAATGTTTCCGATTCAAGGTTTTTTTCAAATGACGCGGTTATTTCCGGAAAAAAAGTGTCGCAGACAAAATCATGGAAAATGCGAGTCAAATAAATCTTCTGACAGGACGGGGAATTGAGGGCTTGCTGAAACAACTCAGCACCACCGATGATAAAAATCTCACTCAAACGCCCTTGCAATTCTTGGTAGATGCGCTCTATTCCCTTCTCAAGTTCCGAAGCCTTTATCACCTGCGACGGTAAAGGATAGGACTTATTTCGGGTGAGAACGCAATTCAATCGGTTAGGCAGGGGTCGGAATTTATCCGGTAAGGACTCCCAAGTCTTGCGGCCCATGATCACGGCATTGACCTGGTTTGGATTTGCCGTTCTTTCCGTAATGGCCTTGAAATGCCGCAACTCGCCGGAAAGATGCCAGGGCAGCCGGCCGTTCTTGCCGATCCCCCTTTTGTCGTCCATCGCGACAATGCAACTGAAAGAATGCTTTGATCGAGTCGTCATCAAACGGCAATCGGAAATTTAATAAATGAGTGATGTTGATAATTGACGAGCTGGATATCCTCGTAGCTCATGGTCAGCACAGACTTTTGCGCCACTTTCAACTGTGGAAGTGGCTTGCAATCCCTTTGCAATTGCTCTTTCAAACCGTCGATGTGATTGAGGTAAATATGCGCGTCACCAAGCGTGTGAACAAAAATTCCCGGGGTTAAAGCGCATTCGGTTGCGATCATACTCATCAACAAAGCGTAACTGGCAATGTTAAACGGCACTCCCAGCGCGACATCAGCGGAACGCTGGTACAACTGGCAATCCAAACGACCGTCTGCCACGTAAAACTGAAAAAAGGCGTGGCATGGTGGCAGGGCCATACGGTCAAGGTCCGCTGGGTTCCAAGCGCTGACAATGATCCGACGAGAATCTGGTGATTGCTTAATCATCTTGACCGCCGCTTGAATCTGATCAATGTGTTCCTTACGATAACTCTTCGTCTTTTCCTCCCAGACAAATTTTTCCCATTTTCGCCATTGATAACCGTAGATCGGTCCTAATTCACCTTGTTCATCCGCCCAGGCATTCCAAATCGGGGTATGCGGTTTCAGACCATCATTGATATTGGTTGATCCTTTAAGAAACCACAACAGTTCGCGGACAACCGCGTCGAATAAGACTTTCTTCGTCGTGACAATAGGAAAACCGTCTCGCAGATCATATTTGGTTTGGTATCCAAAAACAGAAAGCGTGCCCGTTCCGGTGCGGTCGCCCTTTTTTTGACCGTTTTCCAAAATATGTCTGACCAAATCCAAATACTGCCGCATTTCTCCTCCAATGACCTCACACCTCGCAGGTCAGAATTCTGACCTGCGAGGTGAAGATTCAATAACGTTTATAATCTCCGCTTTTGCCGCCCTGCTTTTCCAAGAGCATCACGTCGGAAATCACCATTTCCTTGTCAGCAAATTTCATCATGTCGTAAATCGTTAACGCGCTGACAGAGGCCGCGGCCAAGGCCTCCATTTCAACCCCGGTCTTACCCTCAACCACCACCTCAGCCTTGATCGTTATCATCGCGGATTTTTCCTGAATATCAAAATCAATCTTGACCTTACTGAGTGCCAAAGGATGGCACATGGGTATGAGTTGCGGTGTTGATTTTGCCGCCAAAATTCCAGCCACACGGGCGGTCTCTAAAACATTGCCCTTAGGAACCTCTCCCTTCAGCAATATTTTGAGACTTTCCCGACTCATTTTGATAGTTGCCTGCGCGACAGCGCGTCTTATTGTCATATTTTTTTGACTGATATCAACCATCCCTAACGCTTGGCGGTAATTGACTTTCTTCACAATCTATCCTCCTGTTTTTAAAAAGTCTCCAGTTGCCAGTCCCCAGAGTCCCAGTTAAGTGCTTTACATGCTAAATAAACTTGTTCTTTAACTTGTATCCTGGAGACATGGGACTTTTCAAGATTCATTGGTCGAACCGTTTGACATCAATTTTTTGTCGGAATTTTTTCTTGTCAGATTTTCGCCGTTTATTTTCCAGCATGACGAACTTAGCTTTTTGTGACCGCTTACGTCGCTGACGCCGCAGCTTTTCCTTTTCGGCAACGATTCTTTGCTTATGTTCCCTCTCTTGCCTTTCAATTTTTTCAATCAGCATGAGCCGCGCCAGATAACGGTTCAATCCCTGCGATCTTTCCCGATGGCATTTGATCCGTATCCCCGTCGGTCGATGCAAAAGATCAACGCAGGTCGCGAGTTTATTGACATTCTGACCGCCATGCCCCGGAGAACAGATGAAACGTTCTTCCAAATCCTTCTCCGCAATGCCGCATTTGCCAAAACGAGCACGCAAAGCCTGCCACTTTGTTGCTAAAATTCCCAACTCAGACACCGGGCTTTCTCCGTCGATAAAGCAACGCCGCCCACATCTTCCCCCGAACAATCGAGACACAACGAAAATCTTTATTACAAAACTCTTGCCGGAAATGAGGCAAATTTTCAAGGCTGATTCCGGAAACGGCCAGATGTCCGTCCTTTTTCACGCAACGAAAAATCCGTTCTTTCAAGCGTAGCAATTGATCGGTGACCAGATTGGCGACAACCAAATCATACGCTCTTCGTCGCGAAAAATGCTCAAGGCCCCGATGTTCCAGCCGAGAAAATTCAAAACCATTGCGCTTCATATTGGCTTGCGCCGTTTGGATCACATCTTGCTTTAGATCAACCCCGTCGACGATCCTGGCTTCGCAATGCCGGGCCACAATGCTAAGGATCCCCGTACCGGTCCCAATGTCGAGAAATGAGAAAAACCGACCACGACAACGTTCAATCAAATGGGCCATAAAACGGGTCGTCTCATGCAACCCCGTACCAAAGGCAAACGTCGTATCGATCGAAATGGGTGTTCGTCGCTGCTTCAGCCTCGATCGTTTTGCCCACTGCGGAATCACCGAAAATCGACGGGACAAATAAAACGGATGGATGTTTTTTTTCCACAGATTCTGCCATTGCGCGGCGGACAAATTTTCCCCCTTCAATGCCACATGCTTCAATCCCAGCCGACTCAACTTTCCTTTGATAACTTGACCCCGATGCTGGTCGGGCAAATAAACCGTCAATGTTCTTGAACGGCGATCAATTTCTTCAACAATTTGCTCTTCCCTGATATCACAAGAATTCAAAAGCATCTTCAAGACCGCGCTGATCTCTGCTCTTTTCGATTGCGTCCTTAAAGTGAGTTTATAAACTTGCGCCTGATCATTCAGCTTAGACATTGCTTAACAGCCTATCTTGAATCAATAAAAATGTCAACCAAATCGACGGTGATTCAGCAGTATCTTGCCGAAATCACTAAACCCGCCATCAATAAAAAAGCCCTGCCTTATAAAAGCAGGTGCTTTCGCGAACCGTCGCAAAAAATTATTCAAAAAGGCGCTATATCTTTGTAACGTTGCGGGCGTGATCGCCTTTCTCGCCCTTGATCAATTCAAATTCAACCGGTTGCCCAGCGTTCAACGTCTTATACCCATCCTCCTGCACAACCGAATAATGAACAAAAACATCTTCCTTACTCGCACCTTCATCCGGGACGATAAAACCATAGCCTTTTTGATTATTAAACCATTTGACTTTACCTTTGGGCATCGCTCCCCCCTTTTTAGGTTACAAAAGAAAAAAGCCGCGAGGAGCTATGCTGTCCTAGCGGCTTCATTTCTTAACTTCAATGGTTTAAGACACTTAAAACGCATTGCTTATTTACTATAATGCAAAACGCGTTTTTCTGTCAATTCATTTTCAAAAAATTATTGTCCCTTGTCTTTCAACAAATCCTGATCTGGGCTAGCCGATTTGAGATAGCGATAAAAATCGTTATTCGTATTGAGAATCAAACTTGTATTTTCCGTGAAAGTTTTCTTATAAGTTTCTAAGGTTTGCGAAAACGCGTAAAATTCCGGGTCTCTGTTATAGGCGTCGGCATAAATCTTAACCGCCTCGGCATCCGCTTTCCCTTTAACTTCTTGAGCCTTTCGATAAGCCTCAGACTGGATTCTTTCTAGCTCTTTTTGCATCTGACCTTCGATCTCCGCCTTCTTCCCTAACCCTTCGGACCGAAACTGGGCGGCCGCGCGTTTGCGTTCGGAAATCATCCGCTCATAGACCTTTTTCTGCACCTTCGGGACATAATTGATCCGTTTAAAAATCACGTCAACCAATTCAATCCCGTAATTGGCGACAATCTGCGAAGATTTCTTCAAAATCTCCTGAGTGAGCTTGTCACGTCCCAATTCAATCTTTTCAATGGCGGTTTCACTCAAATCGCCATTTGCAGAATCGGAACTTTGCTCGGAACTTTTTAACCGCTCAAGCAAACTGTTGGAATTGCGGATCGACTCGACGAGAAACCGGTTCGAAATGGCGTCGCGTGTGGCACCATCAAGGATATCATCAAGCAAAGTTTGCGCGGAGGTCTCATTCCCCACCGATTGCATGAATTTAAGGGCATCGACAATCTTCCAGCGCGCGGTGGTATCCACCCAGATGAAACGCTTGTCCAAAGTGGTGATCTCTTCGGCTTCTCCGTCCCAAATCAAAATGCGTTTCTCAAAATAATTGACCTGATCGAGCGGCGATTTGAAATGCAACCCGGATTTCGTAACCGCCTGCCCAACCGGCTTCCCAAACCGGGTGATGATGGCCTGTTGCGTTTCATCAACGGTGTAGGCAAAAAAATGATAGCTCACGACCACCAGGAGAATGACCAGCAATAAAACCGCGTTAAAAATACGGGACATTTTAACTTATTCCTTCTTCGATTGTTGCAATTTCAGCAAGGGAAGCACGGAGCTACCTTCAGGATCGAGGATATATTTCTCACCAGCTTTTGGTAAAACCTCGGCCATGGTCTCCAAATACATCCGACGGCGCGTTACGTCTTTCGCGGACTGGTACGCTTCCCAAGTCGCTAAAAATCGCGCGGCATCGCCCTGCGCCTCATTGATACGTCTTAAGGCATACCCTTCGGCCTCACGGACCGTTTGCTCGGATTGCCCGGAAGCCCTGGGGATGGCTTGATTGTACGCTTCCCAGGATTGATTGATCAATTTTTCTTTTTCCTGTTCGGCCTCATTGACTTCGTTGAAAGACGGCCTGACTTCTTCAGGAGTAACAACGTCCTGCAATTGGACCGTGTCAATATGAATGCCGCTTTGATAATTATCCAAAATCTTCTGCAGACGCTCTTTGACTTCCGCGTTGATGTCAATACGTCGGGTGGTCAAGGCCTCGGTGACGGAACTGTCGCCGATCACCTGACGCATGACCGATTCGGAAATGGCTCGCACAGTGTCGCGCGGATTGCGGATATTAAAAAGCACTTTGACCGGATCATAAAGCACGTATTGGACAATCCAAGAAACATCCAAGACATTGAGATCCCCGGTCAACATGAGGGATTCTTCGTCATAGGATTGAGCTGAATATTGGCTTCTCTCCGCGGCACGGGTGGTCCGAAAACCAAATTCGTCTTTGAATTTGAGCTTGGTTTCAACTTTATAAAGCTGTTCGATCAAAGGGAATTTCCAATGCAGGCCCGGATTGGTGGTGCGGACATACTTTCCAAATCGGGTGATGACCCCCACCTCACCACCTTGTTCGCTGATGGAATAAACACTGCTGAAAGAGGCGCCCAGCAAAATGATGAGCAAAATGAAATACGGGATTAAACGGTTGAATTGATCCATGCCCTGCCGGCCTTGACGGAAAAGCTCTTCGGGGGTATCGGGGATTTTGAAGGGCATGCTGATTTAATTTTTTCGTAAAAAAATTGATGAACAAAGTGTAAAAAGCTGTTTCATTCTAACAAGTCGATTGGAAATGTCAAGACTGCGTTTGAAAGCGCGACCTTCAATTCAATGAGGCTGATGATAGAGCGCTTCGCGGAGTAGATGTAAAAAGAGTTCCGCTATCTCTGAAGGCTTTAACAATAAGATCAAACGGCTTAAACGAATGGCCTATGGCTATAAGGACATTGAGTACTTTAAACTGAAAATTCATTGGCCTTGTGGGTACTTAAACCCCAGAAGGTTTCAACTCAATTAAGAAAGAACCAAATAAAACAACTTACAAATTTTATCACTGTTTCATACTAACATGAGTACTACTTGATAAGGGCTGGCTCGTAATCCTGCGGTTTTTCGTAGCCAAGAAGGTACAGTAAGGAGGCAGCCACATTGGCCAGGCCGCGAAGGGGAAGGTCGGAGATTTTGTATTCCCCTTGGTAAAGCGGATCAACAATGACAAAAGGAACCGGGTTCAAGGAATGGGCGGTACTCACCTCCCTTTTACCATTTTTCACTTTAAACATTTCGTCGGCATTGCCATGATCAGCGAGAATTACAGTAATCCCTTTAACTTCCTGAATAACCGCAACCAGTTTGGCAACGCAGTCATCCACAGCCTCGACCGAGGCGATGATCGCCTTCGGTACCCCGGTATGACCAACCATATCGCCATTCGGAAAATTGATCCGGCCAAACCGATATTTTCCGGATTTGAGCAACTCAATGGTTTTCTCGGTTATCTCATAGGCCTTCATCTTGGGGGCCTGATCGAAACGGATCTTGTCCGACGGGATTTCAATGTAGGTCTCTAATTTTTCATCAACATAACCGGAATTATTGCCGTTCCAAAAATAAGTGACGTGCCCAAATTTTTGTGTCTCGGAAATCGCGAACGTCTTGATCCCTAACGCGCACATATATTCACTGACCGGCCGGTCAATGGCCGGAGGTGTCACCAAATAATTTTTAGGAATGTGCAAATCCCCGTCATACTCCATCATCCCGGCAAAGAGAACCTTGGGCGTTCGGACACGGTCAAATTTGTCAAAATCCTTTTCTTCAAAGGCGCGGGACAATTCGATCGCCCGATCACCACGAAAATTGAAAAACACCACCGCGTCACCGTCTGCAATGGGCCCAACGGGTTTTCCGTCCTGAACAATGACAAAAGGATCTAAATATTGATCTGTGCTCGATGGGTCTTCCTGATAATACGTCGACACCGCCTCCTTCGCTGAAGCAAACGGCCGTCCCTTGCCCAGAACATGGGCATCCCATCCGCGCTTAACAATTTCCCAGTCAGCGTTATAGCGGTCCATGGTGGTCACCATGCGGCCACCACCAGAGGCGATCCGATAATCAAAACCAGATTTCGCGCTGATCGTCTTTAAAAGGCCTTCGGTCTTCTCGATGTATTCCAAGGCCGACCGCTCACCGACATCGCGGCCGTCGCACAGCGCGTGGATCCGTACTCGCAGCACAGCGGATTCCGCGCACTTTTTCAACAACGCAAAGAGATGATTGATATGGGAATGAACATTGCCATCGGAGAGCAAACCGATCAAATGAAAAGTCTGGTCTTTTTTTTTCGCCTGCTCGATCAACCGCTGCCAAATGGGGGTCTGAAAAATCTTGCCCTGCGCAATCGCCTGATTGACCAGCGATGCCCCCTGCTCAAAGATGCGGCCAGCACCCAGGGCATTGTGCCCGACTTCGCTATTGCCCATATCCTCATCGCTGGGCATCCCAACCGCCCGGCCATGGGCTTTGAGGGTGGTATAAAGCTTGCTCTTAAAAAGCTGGTCCAAACAGGGTGTTTTGGCCAGATGAACCCCGTCGCTGTCATCACGCTTGCCCAGCCCCACGCCATCCATAATGATGAGCAAAAGCGGGCCAGGCCGTCCAGAAAAATTTTTTAATCGTTTTAACTTCTCAATCATGTTAGATGTCATATTTTAGAATCCTACTGGAGTCGTGATGGAAATGAAAGGAGGGAATTGAAAGATTACCGAAGATATGATTTTGCTCGCCGGCGTTTCGATGTTAACTTAACGGCTTTGACATTCTTGCGGTCGAAGGACTCTGTCTCTTCAGCTTTGTTGGCTGGCGCCTCACTAGCCGCTTCCACTTTTTGACTTTCCTTTTCTTGATTTTCTTTTAAGCGCGCTTCTTTGAGCTTCTCGATGGGCAGATGATATTCGAGCCAGGTCTTCGAAAAATTTTTCAACCAATCTTCCTTGGCCTTTTCAAATCCAATGTCATACCCGGCCTTTTCACTTTCGATCCACAAATGACGACGGATTTCCTCAACCACCCGACGATCTTTTAGCAATTCTTCGGAATTCTTTTTTTCGGGACTCATTGCGCTGCCCTTGATTGGTTTACGAATTTGTTGTATTATACCGCGCAAAATGATTGCCTGTCAAATGGTTATGTGAATTCCTTAGGTCAGTCTTTGCTTTGTAGATACCCACGGGCAAGCCCGTGGAACTCTGCTAATTTATTAGAATATTTTCACACCAGGCATCAATTCAGACTGACTCAAATATTTAAGGACCTTTGGTATCAAAACCTTCAAATCTTCGTAACGGCTGGATGAAGCTGAAAGAATAATGATGGGGATCAATGTGTTTCTTAGATTAATCTGATATTACAAATTTTGATCGGCAGTCATAAAAACTTCAAACTGCTTTTCCAATAATCTCAATAACTCGCCATTTTTCTTTCCTTGCCAACCCATTTCCGGTACCGTTTTAACCTGATGCCCTTTAAAATCATCTTTCAGTCGCTTCGGCAAAGACTCATCAAGCAGAATTTTCATCGTCTAAGAAAGCTGATTTTTTACTATCTCCAACAATTCCATAGCCTGAATTTTTGTGACGGTGGGGTAATCCTTAAGAAAATCAGTTAAACGATCCCCTGCTTCTAGATAATCAATCAGGGCCTTTACCGGCACACGGGTTCCCTTAAATACCGGCTCACCCCCTAAGATTGCCTTTGATGATTGAATGATCGAACTTTTCGCTCTTTTAATCATTTGATAACTTTAACCTCTTCTGTGCTTCCAGCCGTCGCGAGAAATAAATCAAGCAATGGTCACTTGGTCATCCAGATAAACATCTTGGATCGCGTTTAAAAGCTCGACGCCTTCTTTCATCGGACGCTGAAAGGCCTTGCGCCCAGAGATCAAACCGCATCCCCCCGCGCGCTTATTGATGACCGCGGTTGCCACAGCTTCTTTCAAATCACCTTCACCGCTCGCGGCACCACCGGAATTGATCAAGCCGATTTTTCCCATATAGCAATTGGCCACTTGATAACGGGTCAAATCAATCGGATGATCTGAACTCAATTTTTCATAAACCAATTTGTGGGTCTTGCCGAATTTGAGGGCGTTGTATCCACCGTTATTCGTAGGAAGTTTCTGCTTGATGATATCAGCCTCGATCGTCACACCCAAATGATTCGCTTGACCAGTCAAATCCGCCGCAGTGTGATAATCGACGTTATCTTTCTTGAATCCATTGCTGCGCAAATAACACCAAAGGATCGTGAACAATCCCAGCTTATGCGCGTGTTTGAAGGCCTTAGAGATCTCTTCGATCTGACGGGTGGATTCTGGTGAACCGAAATAAATCGTGGCACCGACACCGGCCGCTCCCATGTCAAACGCTTGCTCGACGTCGGCAAAAAGCCTTTGATCGAATTGGTTGGGATAGGTCAAAAGTTCATTATGGTTGATCTTAACGATGAACGGGATCTTGTGGCTGTACTTGCGGGACACCAGTCCCAAAACTCCCAGAGTTGAGGCAACGCCGTTGCAACCCCCTTCGATGGCAAGCTTCACGATGTTTTCCGGATCAAAATACGAAGGATTGGGCGCGAAAGAAGCCCCTGCCGAATGCTCGATCCCCTGATCAACCGGTAAAATCGATAAGTAGCCGGAACCTGCCAACCGTCCATGATGATACAGCCAGCTCAAATGTTTCAACACATTGTTAGGCCGGTCAGTATGGATAAAAATCCGGTCTAGGAAATCCGGTCCAGGAAGGCACAGGTCCTCTTTCGAAATGGTTTTGCACTTATACTCTAACAAACCCTTGGCTTCACTGCCTAAAATTTTTGCGGTTTTACCCATCGCGACTTGCTCCTTTGATATAGAAAATCTTGAAAAATTTTTATGCCTGACTAGTTCAATTATATTTTTTTATCAAATAAAGTCCAGCATAAATTTTGGGATCGACCAGACACCCGTCCTGCCGCTTCTGATCAAGCCATTGATCAGTCTTTCTAAGCGGGACTTCATGGACCACGATGGACTCGGTCTCATCACCACCACCCGCGCCGTTTTTTTTAAGTCCGCGTGCTCTGACCAAAAAAAGCATAACCGACGATGATGCTGAAGACGGCCCGTCAATGACCGGCTCGATTGTCTTGGCTTCATATCCGGTCTCTTCAAACAGCTCGCGTTTGGCCGCGTCAATGAGGCTTTCGTTGGATTCGCCTGCCCCGTCATCGATCAATCCAGCCGGTAGTTCAATCACGTATTTTCCAACCGGCACGCGGTATTGCTCTACGAACAAAACTTTTTTATCGTCAGTGACCGCGAGGATGGCCACAATCCCCTTGCAATTCTTGCGGGCCACATACTCCCATCGATCCTTTTCCAAGAGCTGCAAATACCGCCCTTCTTTCAAAATTTTAACCGAATTATTCTTCTTCACTAATTCCCCCATCTTCTCACCTCGCAGGTGCACCTGCGAGGTGCCCGGGGTTAAACCCCGGGGGTTCTGCTTTAAATTAGGTTCAACTCTGTTTTTACCGCGTCCACTAACGGGGCAATGGTCTTTTCGGAAAAATCAAAACGAATCCCCGCGGTTTTATAAATTTCCGGCAGCGGACGCGAGCCGCCCAATCGCAGACCCTTTTTATAAAATTCAACCGCCTGCTTAAAATCTTTCTTCGTGTTGAGCCAAACCTGCAGAGCACCCAACTGGGCGATTCCGTATTCGATGTAATAAAACGGCACTTCAAAAATATGCAATTGCCGGTGCCATAACACCTCTTTAAATTTTTCCAGGCCTTTCCAGTCGGTGAATCCGCCTAAAAATCGGTCATAGATCGAGAGCCACGCCTCCCAACGCTGCTTCTGATCATGTTTTGGATTTTCATAAATCCAATGCTGAAACCCGTCGATCACCGCCACCCAAACCAAAATATCGAGGACCGATTCCCAATGAGCTTCCTGCGAACGCTTCAGTTCTTCCTTCCCATAAAACTCGGCCAGAAATGGATCAGCCAACAATTCCATGGCCATCGAGGCCACTTCATTAAATTCCATCGGCCCGTGACGATAATCCACCAACTTCTGGGAAGAGCACAAAAACGCGTGGAACGCGTGGCCGCCCTCGTGCAGCAAGGTATAAATGTCGTCGTCGGTCCCAACCGCGTTCATGAAAATGAACGGCAAGCGCGCTTCGTCAAGGGTGTTTTGGTAACCGCCCGGCGCCTTGCCCTTGCGGCTGGCCAAATCCAAAAGTCCTTTGTTGATCATTTCATCAAACTTGTCACCCAAATCCGAATCCACCTGATGAAAAATCCGACTGGCACCCGTGATCAATTTCTTGACCTGTTTGAAAGGGCGCAGCGGTGGACGACCCAAGGGATCGACCGCGGAGTCCCAGGGACGCAGCTGATTGAGTCGCATTTGCTTTCGCCGTCGCGCCTTGATTTGTTTTAAGACCGGAACAAGCAAATGCTCCATCGTCGAATGATACTGCTTGCAATCTTGTGGGGTGTAATCAAACCGATGATACGACTTGAATTGGTATTCGGTAAAATTCTTGCAGCCGGCATTTTGCGCGATTTTAACTCGCAGCTTCAACATCTGATCAAACAGTTGATCCAATTTCTCAGCGTCCTGCCGACGACGTTCGGCCGAAGCCTGCCAGGCCTCTGCCCTCAGGATACGATTGGGTTCTTCCAAATATTTTGACATCGCCGGCATGGTCTGCTCTTTGCCCTTGAACCGCACTGTCATGGCACCGCAAATTTTTTGATATTCCTGGGACAGCAGTTGGACTTTGGTAAAAAGCTCGACGTTTTCTTGACGGAAAAGTTTCAAATCCTCCCGCCGCTCACGGTCATAAACTTGATATTTTTTCTCAGGCAGCAGAAATTTTTCCCGGTCGGCAAGATATTTTCGATTGAGTTGATCGCTCAACGGCTGAACAGCTGGAACGATCGTCTCAATGAATTGGGTGTAATCGTTGGCGAAGGTCGTATTATCGGTCTGACAAGTCATCTTGATATACAAGATATCGCCGGCTTGACGCGTTGCCGCATCGAGCTCTGATCGATCCAACAGCCACTGCTCAAATTCTGCCTGTGATCTGATGACTCGATCAAGTAACTTTTGGAACAATCCAACAACGGTGTCTTTGTCTTTTAGATTCGCGTCCGTCGGAACAAAACGTCGGGGCTGATAACGAGGGAGTTGCTCAAAATTGAGCTGACCTTTTTCTTTCGTCATGAAAACATTATATCCGGTTTCGACAATTTACCAAATAAAAATGGCCAACATTCTGACCTGCGAGGTCAAAGTTAAACTTGATCTTCACGTCGGGCGGCGACCGTAGCCGGTTGTGGGCTGATTCCGTCAATGGGTTTTTCCTTGAATTCATAGCCTACGACGGGGCTGCGGTCATTACCAGTGATCCCTGACAATAACGGGATGTTGGCCGGCACCGGCAGCGAAACCGGCACAGGAATGATCCCCAGCAAGTTGGTCTTCATCTCCTCAAACTGTTTTGGATCAAAAACCGGTTGCCCGTCGGGGTTGACCTCAATCACCCGCAGATACTGTCCACTGCCAAGAAAAATACCTCCAACGCTGCGCTTACCATTATTCGCAATTCCTTTGGTATCATTGAATCTAGCACTTATGGAATCGGGACTCGCAAGGATTGATTGCGGGGCCCCAGCTAATTCATTAGAAAAAAGAAATGAGTCCTTAATCCCAAACCTGGATTCTGCTCCTCCTCGCAATTCATTCCATGCTTTAAGGTCACGCCCTGTTTCGAATTCTAAACTTTCCATTCTGGGATTCATAAAATTATCGATTTGCGATCTTTCGATACTAGCTGATGTTGCTTGAATCAACCGAAACCGCAAACAGCTGCGTAAAAATAGACGTTCCTCTGGAGGTAGCTGCTCGAAATCACTGGGTTCATCAAAATGGATCGACCGAAATCTTTGGTCTAAGGACGCATAACTGCTGATTCTTGCAAACCTGCGAAAATAATCCAACGCCAAAGCGCGGCCAGGACTTGTATTCGCGCTTTCTAACAAACGGACTATTGCAACGAGAATGTCTACTTGATCCAATTCCTTTCCTTCCTTTTGCGCGGTCCATTCGGCAAATTTCTGAAGAATGACCTGATTTTGTTTTTCTAACACATTTAACGGCCCCGCATATTTTTGGGCCAACAGAGATTTTTCATTACTTTTGATTAAAAGCCTTAACCCGACCCGAAGAAGTTCTTTACGGATTGTGGCTTCTGAATTCCCAGGAGCAGTTATCGCAGCCTGCAAATTTCTGATGAATTCTGCTTCATTAACTTGCTCATTGATAAGCTCTTCATAACGATGGAGCGACCATTCTTGTCGATCATTCGCATGAACACATCGGTCAATCAACTCTAAAATTTTGTTGGTCTCAAAAAAATGACCCGTTACAAAAGTGACGGGCTGGCCCGCTGTGCCGCGAATCTGCCGAAGAAATAAATCCTGAGGACTATCCCGCTCGGAGCTTATCGAAAACATCTTGAGCTCTAGCATTCGCGCGATCATAAAAGACCTCCTACGTTTAAACGCGCGAGCAAGACCACTAAGAAATCCCTCGCCATCAAAGGCCTTAAGGTAAGAATTTAATGTCAGGGTGTCAATATCACCCTGTTGATTCCAACTCTTCTTGACGCGCAATGAATGTTCCAGCGTAAAAGCCAGGTCCTTCTCATAATCAGGGATCAATAAGCGCTTTTTAAGCACTTCCTGAACGACCGCGTATTTTTGCCGACTGATATTCATGACTCGACCCATCAATAGGATTTCATCAACACCGTTTCTCAGCACCCTCTTAAAACTTTCCAATCCCAAAGAAAGACTTGCACGGTATTGATCAGCATTTTCTGGAAAAATAATATTTTTTTTGTCCGCCAACGACTGTTTTTGCAAATCATTGAATTTTGCTATTTTGACATCAACAAAGGCCAATTGCGCAAAAGTAAACTCTTCGATGATATTGGTTTCTTTAATGATCCCGGCTTTGAACAAATTCTTTTCCACGATTTCTCTTTTTAATCCAGAGACCCTTGCCATCTCCTCCTTAAACCAATGATAGGATGGCAAAGCGCCCCAATAATCTTCATCCAACATTTCAAGTTTATTAAGGATCCCCAAATCGCGCGCAACTTCACCTAACTCACTGAGAAAAAATACGTCCTTCTGAACATTTGTTAATCCACCTTCATCAGCCGAGATAATATGAAACTTGACCAGCTCAGCTTTGACCGCTTGCGGCCCCATGCTGAAGCGTGTTGAAATCAAATCCACCAGCTTTTCTTTATCTACAACATTTCTAACGACCACTTCCAATTTTTGCACTGACCATTGCGGCCGGGTCTGTTCATCAGTCAATTTCTCAATGAGTTCTTCCATAACCTGCGGCCGCAAAAGTTGATTTGTTAGATAGTTGTCATCTCTGACTTGCACCGTAACTATGGCCGGGGACAAAAAACTTGCTGTGTGATTATCGACCCAAACATTCAGCTGGCTTAATTCAAATAAGACTTTGGATTGTTCAACGGCAAAAACCCGGCACAGTTCGTTCACGAGATCATTCAACGAAACAGCAACGAGAAAATTCCGACGTAAATCAAAAGGGTCGCCATCAGGATTGTCCCAACTTTTTCTGGCAAGCTGCAACGCGTACTCTAAACTAACAGAATGATCTTTTTCGACAAGGTCTAAAATCAATCGACCTTTAACAGCCTGATATACATCTTGATATTTTTTCCCAGTTACCCGCACGAGCTCCGCGATCAGCCTCGACGCGTCAACGGATCGACGTAAAACATTTTTAAATTGTGCTATTTCCCTTACTTGAGAGTTCCAAAAACGTTGAACACTGACAAACATCCTTATTTTTGCATTACTAAACGCGCCCGGTGAAAAGACGTAGTCAGCACTTGAATCTTGGATGATCAACCTCTGCGCCTCCATAAATTGAAAAATAACGTCCGCAGGCACGCCCGCGGCTTCCGCTAAATTATTGATAAAAATCTCCATGGGCAAACTATCATGGAATATTTCGATCAATTGCTCCCGGCCATTTTCCATCTCTAATAGCCGAGCAACGTCGTCAATCTCACTAAGAAAAAAATGATCTTTGTTAATATCGTGATTCTGCTCTTGAGCGCCCGTGCTCGAGGCCATCGGGGCGCCTAAGGATGCCGCTCGCTGAGCCGCGATTTCTAAAACATCTCGGTGTTCAATAAATACCGCCCGGCCTTCTGCATCTCTAAATTTGCTCTCATCTTCGGTAATTAAAACGTTACTACCTAATAACATCTGCAAATTCTTTATAAAAGCTGCCTGCTTTGCCGGATGAAGCCAAGCGCTGCCATTGATTGTCAAGTGATGTTTCCTTGCGCCATAATCCTCCCGGAAACGAACAATGGCCGCCAGCAAAGATGCCAAGCAGGCGGAACGCTTAACAAGGGCCTCTGAAAGTTTCAGAATACGGGCAGCATCCATCTCAGAAATCGCTTGCGGCAGACCTAAATTCGCAGCTTCCCTTTCCAACACCGCTTTAACAGCCAGATTTCCCCCGCTCCCGCTATTTGCAACCTCTTCAATCTCCGCCATCAACTTTGAAGAAAAGTTGCCAAAAATTTCTGGATCGGTTAAGGCGGAAGGGACGGCTTCGTGACCCTTTCCAGAAAACAACTCTCCCCTGCGGTATAATTCCTGAATTTTTTTCCATAAGACCTTTTCTACATATTTTGCACCGACCATCTTGGCAAAAGGCCGATTGCTTTTCTTATCTACCCCTTGCATAACTAGCCGATCCTCGTCTGTATAAAACGGTAACGCTTCAACTCCTTTCGAAAAATAGCCTGACTCATTAACAACAATTTCTCCGGCATCTAAAAAGCCAGACTCCTCGGGGACCGTAAAAGAAAAATTGACACTGCTCCCATCGATCATGGCAATATCCCCACGCTGGGTCGCTGTGGTATCATTCATAATACCGACAATGTTCAGATGCCCCAAATCATGCTCCCTAAAATCATTGCCAAGAAATTCTTCGATCTGTTTACCGACTAACTCCAAACTTTCGAATCCCTTGGTTCCATGCTTCCACACCGCCGAATTCACTTTGAGAACATCCATGTCTTGGGCGAAAATAACCACCGTATCCACCGAATCCGAATTCCCGGAATTTAATCGCAAAAATTTTTCTTGACTGATGAGCTTGTTCATAACCAGCCTAATTTTTCCCAAAAAAATTTGACTTTTTGTATAAACTTGCCCGCTATAAGGATCGCTTTCAGCATGTTCAAGTTCTTCTACGGTACCGTCTGTTCGGGTTTTAAAGAGTTTGGCCTTAACCGAACTTCCCCCTACTTCAAGGGCAACCACCAATTTTTCCGGACCGGTATAAGGCTTTAACTCCGAAGGTGTAATCATTGTTCTCTTCATAGGTAACGAACTTGGTTGACCATTCAATTGATCCTTGACCTCGTTATAATAATTCTCGGAAAGGATCTTTAAAGCCTCTACGGGCGTTTCGAGCTCTGCAATCATAGTGTTGAAATTGTGCCCTTCGCCCTTCTCATTTGCATCCCCTATGGTTAGCATAAAAGCATCATTGGCACCACCCAGGTCTTCTTGCTGTTCTTCCGGGCCAATGCTTTGCGTCCCCGCCCCAGGGAAAACAACCTGAAAATTGTATTGGATTGTGTTTGGATCGCCGGCACTGGACACCATATAGGCATTTTGAATCGGGGTCATCGTTTGCGGGGTGACGATCACGGTGTTAGTCTCCCCCAAGCTAAACCCTCCCGAGACATATCGACGTGGAACCGTGGTTTGAGTGGCCGGATCAACTTCTTCCTTAATGGTGTTATATACACCATCTTTGTAAGCCGCTAAATACTGCTCATAGATCTTTAATTTTTCTCCCTTAGCAACGTCGTCAATCCCTTTCACCTTATTGGTTTGCGCGTAGACCTGGCCCAGCAAACTAATTTTCAAGGCCTGTTTGTACCAATCGGCTAAAATGAGCGATTGATAAATCTGACGAAGCAACGCGAAATTTTTACCCTCATTGATTTCCTTTTCTAAAACCGGAATGACGACCTCACGCACCACCTGCGAGGAAAAACGATTGACCTGCTCCGGTCCGGAATCGGTCAATTGCCGAGCACCGTCAATGTCTTTTTTCACTCCTTCATCCAATGCTAAAAAATCTTCCTCAAGCAAAACTTTCAAATGGCTCTCGACCACAAAGGCCGCGTTATTGTTTTGAAACACGGTCGCCTTGTCCGGCACGATCCAAACTTTATTAAAAGTGTTGATCGGAATTTGGGTGGTGCCATAGAGTTCTTGAGCTCGCGAATACACTTTGGCCCAAAACTGCTTTCCTAAATCCGATTCGGGATAAATCAGCGATGCCGTGATTTGCTTTAAGAGATAATCCTGCGCCAAAAGGCCGTGGCCCATCTCGGTCGTACTGAAGGCCTCGGGGATCATTCGCTCCTTCTCATAAGGGGAGAGATTCACCCATAAATCCCTTTTAGGGACTGCCAACGACGCCAAAAAATATTTGACCAACGGAGTGGTTTCTTTGGTGAGGGCCTCGCCTTTGAGGCCGATATCGCCGTTATCAACAATGAAATCGAACAATAATGGATTTTCAGGATGAATTTTAACGCCTTTTAGGATGACCGGAGCATAATTGGCGGATAAAGACACCCTAGCCCCAGGGGCTGAAAGCCCAGGTAAGGTCTGAGCAAGACAAGAAACAGGAAGACTGCTGTTGATTGCAAACAGAATCAAAACAACAATCGAAATGATTGGGGAACAGCCCTTCACTTTTTTTACAGCCACGGTACCAACCTTTGATCAGATATCTTGTGGGATTGTGCGGAACACCTAAAGATGCTATGTCTGCTTAAAAATCAGTGAGAGTATAGCATAAAACCATACCAAATCAAGGCTTGGCCCTAAGCCGGGCGGCATAAATGTGCGGAAAAATATTTAAACTTGACATCGATCGAGATTTCGTTATAATTTCAATCTCTTCGTCAATTCTTATCTGAGGTTCAAACGATGCCAAAAGTATGTGAAATTTGTGATAAAGGCCCGCAATCCGGAAACAAGTACAAACGCCGAGGTATGATCAAGCGTACCGGCGGGGCCGGTTCAAAAATTGTTGGAAAAACTTTGCGTCGCTTCCTCCCCAATCTGCAGCACATTCGAATCCTCTTAAATGGCACGATCCGTCGGGTGCATGTCTGTGTGAAGTGCATCAAGGCGGGAAAAATCGTGAAGGCTTAAAACTTTTTCTTGCTCGCTGGCTGTCCCTTTTCAACTCACCGAAACGTTACTCTCGCAAAATCATCGCTCGCTGACTTGAATGTCTTTCAATTTCAACTGAACAGTGGGTGCTTTGTTCCAATCATCAATGCCCACCTGATACGCCAAATCAATTTTTTCGCCATATTGGACCAAATCCTGAAAGCGCGCCAAACCAAAACCAACCGCAGAAAACGTCGCCCGTCCGTCGGTCACCCAAAACTTCAACGTCTCCTTGCCTAAAACCTGCGGCCGGCTTTTAACGGTCAATTGCCGCGAACAAAAAACCGGTTCCGAGTTGCCTTCCCCATAAGGTTCCAACTCCGCTATTTTTTGCGCCAAATCCAAATTCAAACTCGATATCGGGATTTCTCCGTCGATGTCAATACTCGGCACCAGATCACGAACCTGCAACAAATCTTTGGCAAAATCATTGATCAATCCCTTGAACTGACCGATGTTTTCCTCTTTGATCGTCAAACCAGCCGCCAACTTATGACCACCAAAGGCTTCTAAAATATTCGAACAATGGCTAAGGGCTTGATGCAGATGAAACCCTTCGATCGACCGGGCCGAGGCCGTACCCACACCTTCTTTCAATGAAATCACGATCGTGGGGCGGTAATACATCTCCATGACCTTCGAGGCCACAATTCCCAACACCCCTCGATGCCAACCCTCTTTACTGATTACGATCACCCGCTGTTCATGAAATCCCGAGTCTTCCTCAATCAACTGCAAGGCCTCCTGCACAACCGCTCTTTGCAAACGCTGACGTTCGGTGTTCATGGACTCCAACGACTGGGCCAGGGCATAAGCCTGATCCTGTTCCTCGCTCAACAAAAGATCCAGTGACACCTTAGCGGAATCCAAACGGCCGGTGGCATTAAGACGCGGCCCTAAAACAAACCCGGCATAATGCGGCCGAAATTTTTTTCCCTTGATCTTGGCGATATCCATAAGGGCTGCCAAACCCGTATTTTTGGTCTCGCTCAACTTTGGCATTCCGGCCTTAACAAAAATCCGGTTCTCCCCTTTGAGAGGAACCACGTCGGCAATGGTCCCCAAAGCGACCAAATCCAAGTCCTCTTCAATGCTGCCGTTCAAGGCCTGAATGAATTTGGCAGACAGCCCCACCGATGCCAGATGCTTAAACGGGTAAGAACATTCCTTGCGTTTCGGGTCGATGATGGCCAAGGCCGGCGGCAATCCTTCACCCGAAGGTTCGTGATGGTCAATGATGATCACATCAATCCCCTTCTGATTGATCGCCGTGACCTCTTTGATCGCGGTGATCCCGCAATCCACCGTGATCAATAAATCGATTTTAAGCTCTGAGGCATAATCCGCGACCCCTTCGTTGAGCCCATAACCATCTTGCATCCGGTGCGGAATGTGGTTGAACACTGTTAGCCCAAAATTTTTTAAGGCCTTGTGCAAAATCGCGGATGACGTAACACCATCGACGTCGTAGTCGCCGAAGATGAGAATATTTTCTTTGCGCTGAAGGGCCAGTCGAATTCGAGCGACCGCCTTATCCATGTCTTTCAGTAAAAAAGGATCATGCAAAAACGACAAATCCGCGTTGAAAAAAATTTTCGCGTCAGCGATTTGGGTAATACCGCGGTTGATTAAAATCTGGGCGATGATGGGGGAAATATTCAAACTCTGAATCAACGGCTTTTGAACAGCAGGATCAAAGCTGCGAACCTTCCAATTTTTTTTTACGATCGTTTCCGGCATGAGGATTACATTTTCGCTGGGGCGCTGATCCCCAACAGCTTAAGGCCATTGGCTAAAATGATTTGCACGGCCAAAATCAAACCCAGCCGCTCTTCGGAATGATCTTTGTTAGCCGTATCAATCACCCGGTACTGATCATAAAATTTGTGAAAGGCAATGGCCAATTCCAAAAGATAATTTCCCAAGGCATAGGCGTCCAGCTGATTTTCACACATCCCTAAAATTTCCGCGAACTGATAAATTTTCTTGATCAGATCCTGTTCACCCGCCTCGGTCAAAAACTGAAACCCGCTGCGTTTGGCTGACAAATTTTCCTGCCCAGCCTTTTCCATAACGCTATTGATCCGGGCATGAGCGTATTGGATGTAATAAACCGGATTTTCTGGCGTTTCCTTTTTAGCCAATTCCAAATCAAACTCCAAATGTTGATTGGTGTGGCGCTTCAAGAAAAAATACCGGGCCGCGTCGATCCCAACCTCATCGATCACTTCCTGCAGGCTGATATACTCGCCCCTTCGGGTTGACATCGAGACTGGTTTGCCGTCCCGATAAATGGTGGCCAGCTGAACAATCAAAACCGTCAACGCCTCACGGTCCCGGCCTAAGGCCTCGACCGCCGCCTTCAGCCGCGGGATGTAACCGTGATGATCCGGCCCCCAAATGTTGATCACTTTGTCAAATCCACGCTCAAATTTGTCTCGGTGATAAACGATGTCTGGAGTCAAATAGGTGTATGTCCCGTCGCTCTTTTCCAAGACCCGGTCTTTGTCGTCACCAAAATCCGTGGATCGAAACCACAAGGCACCGTCTTGTTCGTACAAAAATCCCTTCTCCCCTAAATAGGCAAGCATCTCTTCCATGGTATCCGACGTCGCGATTTTGGATTGGTGCGACCAGACATCGAACCCGACACCAAAATCTTTCAACTCCCTTTTGATGATCGCCATGAGATACTCAACGCCGAATCTAGAAAATTCCGCCCGGACAATCCTTTTCACTCCGATGAGGTCTTTGACATTTTTTTTCTGCAAGAATTCCTGCGCCATGTCGCGAATGTATTCGCCTTGATAACCGTTTTCCGGAATCGCAGTCGGCTCACCCAAAATTTCTTTTGCCCGCGCTAAGATCGACTCCCCGAGCATGTTGATCTGGTTCCCCTCGTCATTCACATAGTATTCTTTTGTCACCGCGAAACCTAAAAAGTTCAAAATATTTCCCAGCGCGTCACCAACCGCGGCCTGCCGAGCGTGGGCCACACTGAGCGGCCCCGTTGGGTTCGCGCTGACAAATTCAATCTGAATTTTTTTGCCACCACCAACCTTGGAACGACCAAAATTTCCGGCCTGTGTTAAAACATCCTGTAAAAATGTAAAAAGCGCTTGATTGGAAAAGGTGAAGTTAATAAACCCTGGTGACTTCACCTCTATCTTAACGACCTGATCTCTCAATGGGGACTGACTGATTTTTTCTTGGATGAGCTTTTGAAACTGTGCTGCAAGCTCTAGCGGCGGCTCTCTAAAAATCTTGCTCGCCTGCATAGCGACATTGGTGGAAAGATCCCCGTGCTGTTTGTCATTCGGCACTTCTAAACGGATTTCGGGCCGAAGTCCAGGAACTCCACCTTTGGAATGAAAAAGTGGCTGCAGCACCTGATCAATGATTTGACAGAGTTGTTCTTTCAAGGCCGGCATGAAATTCCTTTAATTTTTTTCTTACAAAATAGGGACTGCGGGGTACAAAAATATTTGCAGGCTAATTTTTTCCTTACGGTGGGGTGGAATCGCTTCAATTCTTCAAATCAATGCTGACTTGCTTGGCTTCCTGCCAAAGATAATCGAGACTGTAAAACTCACGCGAAGCCTGATCAAAAACATGAGCCACGACTGTTCCTAAATCAATCAAGGCCCAATGTCCTTCTAAAACTCCCTGCTTGAATCGAACTCTTGTTCCTGATTGCTCAACCCCTTCTACAATGCCTTCGGCAATGGCCTTGACTTGCCGGGTTGACGTACCAGAACTCAACACAAAAAAGTCACAAAAGTTTGCGACTTTACGCATATCAAGAATCTTGATATCGAAAGCCTTTTTGTTATTCGCAAACTCAGCAATGGACTTTGCTAATTTAAGTGATGCCCCGGTAGCGGTTGCCCTTTTTGTTGAAGGACTTTTTCTTTGTGTTGTCAATAATCCTACCAGTGACTACTTTTTAATTTTTGCGGCTTGATCTTTGCTCAATACGCGCCAGCATTCGTGCGGACCAGCTTTGGATTTTGTGACTGCAAAAAAACGACCACTTTTTTGCTTCACACTGTATTCTGAACTGTTGAATTTCTTCTTTGACTTAACATCGTAAAACGATAATTCTTCCATTCGTGCCTCCTGTTGATTATAAAATTAAATTTGTTCTGAGTCTAACTGATAAAAATTATCTTGTCAATTTAAAAAAAAAATTTCAACGCGAAACCGCGAACAATTTTTCCAATTGTTCGGTCTGATCTTTCTTAACGGGCCCGATGACCGCCAGGCGGTATCGCTCGTCCTTAAAAAGCGTTTTCGCCACCCGTTGGACATCTGACACGGTGATCTTCTTGACCGCTTTGACCACGTCTGAAAGCGTGCGCAGCTCATCGTCGATCATGATCATCCCCACCGCCCAAAACAGCTGATTGGTGGTACTTTCCAAATTCAACTGGACTTGACCCAAATAAAATTCTTTCGCGCGATTGAATTCATCTTTTTCAACACCTGACTTTGCGATTTTTTTAAGCTGCTGTAAAATCACCTCAACCGCATCCACCAGCTTGTCTTTATCCACCCCGGCGCTGATCAAAAACATACCCGTATCCCTGAGGGCCTTGATTCCGCTTGAGATCGAATACGCCAACCCGCGCTTTTCCCTGACCTCATTAAAAAGCCGGCTGGACATATTGCCGCCTAAAATGATGTGCAATAGGTAATAGACATAACGGTCCGGGTGCTTTTCTTCTAACCCAGGAACGCCAAAGGCTAAATGGGTTTGCTCGATCTCTTTAGTAAAAATTCGTAACCTTTGTTTGCCGTCGGAAATGCTCGCTGGCGAAAAGGTCTGAACATCCACACGCGGCAGCGCTTTGAATTTTGACCGGACAACCGTTACAAACGAATTGTGATTTACAGCACCGCAAGCAGCCACCACAATATTCTTGGCCACATAATGGCTTTGATGAAAATGACGCAAATCTTTCTGCTTAAGCATTTGCACGGATTCCGCTGTGCCGGCCAAACTTTTCCCCAAAGGCTGATTCGGCCACATCAGCTCGTCGAGCATTTCCATGACCTGGTACTGTGGTAAGTCATGATACATCTTGATTTCTTCGAGGATGACGTTGCGTTCTTTTTCGAACTCCGGCTTCGGTATCTTCGGAGAGATCACCATATCAGCCAAGACATCAAAACTCCGGTGCAGATAAGCCGCCGGGACTTTCGCGTAATAACAGGTTTGCTCCTCGGAAGTAAAGGCATTGAGACTTCCTCCAACACCCTCGACCTCTTCCTTGATCGCTGAACAACTGTAATGCTCGCTCCCCTTGAAAAGGATGTGCTCAAGAAAGTGGGCAACCCCTTTGTTCTCATCATTTTCATAACGGCCGCCAGCGGCAATCCCAATCCCCACCGCCACACTCACCCGATCTTTCATTTGGTGAGTAACAACCCGCAGACCATTATCCAATAGAGTTAGTTTGTAAGGATTATCTTTCATGTGTTCTTAAAGGCTTGGCTAGCTCTTGAACAAAACGCGAAACCGATTTGATCAAATCCTTCTTACCGCGATGTTTCTCAATCTGCTTAATGATTGCACTTCCAACAATGACACCGTCGGCCGCTTGCGACAATTGCTTGACCTGTTCAGGGGTTGAAACCCCGAAACCAACGCAAATCGGTTTATCCGTCAAGCGTTTGGCTTTTTTGATATTCTCGATGAGCTCTTTTGGGAGAATTTGGCGCGCGCCGGTGATGCCGGTCACGGAAACATAATATACAAATCCGGTGCTGGCCTTGGCGATCCGGGCCATTCGATGGACCTGGGTCGTTGGGGAAATAAAAAATACCGTCGCTAAATCAAATTTTTTTGCTTCTCTGATCAAGTCCTGCCCTTCTTCTGGAGGAAGGTCAGGCACGATCACTCCATCGACACCGGCCTGCCGGGCCTTCTTCAAAAAGGCGGCTAATCCATAATGAAAAATTGGATTGTAATAGGTCATTAAAGCAATAGGAATCTGGCTGGTTTGGCGGATTCGCTGAACGATTTGTAAAATTTTGTTGATCGTCACTCCTTGCTTGAGCGCCCGTTGCGACGCCATCTGAATCGTTGTTCCGTCGGCCAACGGATCAGAAAAAGGAACACCCAGCTCAACAATATCCACCCCGGCTTGATCAAAGGCCTTAACCAGCTCTACCGTGGTCCCGAGGTTGGGATCGCCGGCGGCGATATAAGCAATGAACGCCTTCTTCTGCCATTTTTTCAATTCTACAAATTTCTGCTTGATCCGATTGATCATGACATCCTCTTCACTCCCGGGGTTGCCCCGGGGGTTGAACCCTGGGAGTGTGGGAAATTTTTGTTGAATACGATTTTTCATTTTAATAATTTCTCGCGCACCGTGTGCATGTCCTTATCCCCGCGTCCGGATAAACAGACAATCACCGAAGACTTTTTCTTGACCTGCCGGTTCATTTTCGTTAAATAAAAAATCGCGTGCGAGCTTTCCAGTGCTGGAATGATCCCTTCGGTTTCCGATAAAAGTTTCAGCCCAGACAACGCCTCTTGATCAGTGACCGACTCATACCGAGCGCGCCCGATTTTTTTATAATACGCGTGTTCTGGCCCCACTCCGGGATAATCCAACCCCGCGGCAATCGAATGGGCGATCCGAATCTGTCCGTCTTTGGTTTGTAAAAGTTCGCTTTTACTTCCATGCAGAACGCCGATGCTTCCGCTCGACAACGTTGCCGAATGATGGTCGGTGTTGACCCCGCGGCCAGCTGCCTCAACTCCAATCATCTGAACCCGGTGATCTTGATAAAACGCATGAAACAATCCCATGGCATTGCTCCCTCCACCAACACAGGCGACGAGATAATCCGGCAATTTCTTCTCCTTCAACAAAAACTGCATCCTCGCCTCCCGCCCAATGATCGACTGAAACTCCCGGACGATCAAAGGATAGGGATGCGGGCCGGCAACCGAACCGATGATGTAAAACGTGTCTCGGACATTCGTCACCCAATCACGGATCGCTTCATTCATCGCGTCCTTGAGCGTTTGCGAACCGCTGGTCACCGGGACAACCGTTGCCCCCAACAACTGCATGCGAAAAACATTCAGCGCCTGACGTTCCATGTCCTGCTGTCCCATATAAATCTGACACTTGAGGCCAAAAAGCGCTGACACGGTCGCGGTCGCGACCCCATGCTGACCAGCACCGGTCTCGGCAATGATGCGGGTCTTGCCCATGTGTTTGGCCAATAAAATCTGCCCCAAGGTATTATTGATCTTATGCGCACCCGTATGCAGAAGGTCTTCCCGCTTTAAATAAATTTTCAAATTTTTAAACTTTTGGCTCAGCCGCTCGGCAAAATACAGCTTGGTCGGCCTTCCGGCATAATCGTTCAAATAATGCGCGAGCTCCTGTTGAAACGCTTTTTGTTTACGCAAAGTCGCAAAAGCCTTTTTAAGATCAGCCAGACACGACATCAAGGTCTCGGGGACAAACTGTCCGCCAAATTCACCGAAATGTCCGTGTTTATCAGGGAATGTTTTCATTTTTAACTCGGGTTTTCGTATTTGCTCATGATCATCGCGGTCTTACCAAAACCAATCGCGCCGTCGATCCGCAAAGGAATTTTCTTCTCGCTCCCGTCAAACCAGATATGATATTTTTCCGGATGGCTTTGCAGATAAAACGCATCATACAACTCTCCGGCGACCTTAAGCTTTGGTTGATCAACAATGCTCATCGCGACATCCTGTGTGGGCAGACGCAAGTTCAACGCTTCATTCAAGGCAAACTGGCCGTTTTGCCGATAGCGATAAATGAAGCAATAAATATTGTCAATCGGCCCTGCTTTTTTAATGATCTGTTCCTCGGTCGCTTTACCGATGGTCTTGACAATCCGAATCCGTTCCTGATCAGGCTCGTAATATTCGATGATCTTTTCTTTCTTGCCGAAAATATTGATGTCCCGCTCGACCCTCATCGGAAGAAAAGACTGGTGGTGAAAATAGATTTTTTCCTGATCATAAAAATTCATGCCATCCGCAGTGAAGACAATGAGATGAACATCCGCGGCTTCTCCCGGCGCCTGGCCTTGATAAACCAGGGTCGCGGTTCCTGACGTGATCCCTAACTGCTTGATAGAGTACGTTACTTTCTCACCGACGGCAACGACCGCCACGGCCTGGCTCTGGCCGGCCGCCCTCAGTGCCAGCGGCAGTTGGCCCGGAGCCCAAATCACCAGAAGACAACCCAGAGCCGTTCCGGTCCAAATTTTCATGAGCCAACCTCATCAAAATCCCTTACAACCCTTTCCAAAAACTGAGCGCCCTTGACCAAAAGATCGACCTTAGCGTATTCATCGACGGTATGGGCCGTTCCATGCGCGCCAAAACCGGTTGCAAATGCCGGGATCTTAAATTCCTGAAAGAATGTCATGACCGTTGCCCCTTCGCTGCCGCAAAGGGTTGACTTGATTTTCATCCTTTTTGCGGTCGCTAAATACGTCTTAACAAAGGGATGTTCCGCGGAAATCTCATAAGGTTTCTGGCTATCGCTGATGATCACTTGAAATCTTTTGGTTTCACTGCGAATAATTTTTTTAATGACTTTCAAAACCTCGGCGCCGGTCATGCCCGGCATAAAACGGTTATCCAGCGAGAATTCACAAAAACCCGCCACCATATTGACTTTGTCCCCGCCGTGGATGGTCCCGATATTCATCGTCGGAGGACGCAACAAGGGATGACGCTTAAAAGTAAATTGATGTTTTTTGATCTTCTCAATCACGCGTGCCGCAATCTCAATCGCGTTGACACCCCGCCAGTTATAAGCCCCATGCGCCTGTTTGCCAAAAATTTGGATCCGCGTATGAAAAAGCCCTTTTTGCGCGACGGTCGCGTCAAATTCATTGGCATCCAAAATCAACGCGGCCTTGGGTTTTAAGATCCCTTTCTCAAGAAGTGGAATGATGCCGTATTGACTGCCGGTCTCTTCATCAACGGTCGCGGCCATGATAACGTCCTTTTTCAGCCGGACCCGTTTCTCAACGAGCCGCCGCATCACTTCCATTGCCACCGCGACGTTGACCTTATCATCGGACGTTCCCCGTCCATAAATTTTATTGCCAATGATTTTTCCGCCGAGCGGGTCCTGCTTCCACCCCTTTCCAATCGGCACGGTATCAAAATGCGGGGTTAACAGCAGTGCCCCGCTCTTGGCTTGCTGCCTGGGTAAAATTCCTTTCAAAGTGGCAACGATGTTCGGCCTGGCCTTGGCATAGGTATAAATCTTAACTTCCAGCCCTAACGAACGCAGGTCATGCTCAATGAATTTTGCCAGCTCCCATTCATTCCCTGGGGGATTTTCCGAATTATAGCGAACGATTTTTTGTAAGAGCTGAATGACCCTTTTATCTTCTTTTTTCATCCAAACAACTCCTCGGCCTTCGAAATGCTGGTCGCAATCTTATAATCGTCATAATCAATCAAAATCAGGCTGGGACGTTCCGCTTTGATTTTATGGACCTTGGCCTGGTGGCTCTTCATGTTTCGAAAAGCAATGTACTTAAAAGTCGTTTGACATTCGGGACACTGGCTAGCGGAAAGCTTGATGCTGATGGCCTTGCATTGGGAACAATTTCCGGAGAGATCGCCAAAAATGAGGCTGTGCGTCTTGACATCCTGAATATCAATTTCCTGATAAACACGAATGAATTTGTTGACCATGAAACCGATATTATACCACAATTGAATCTTTGGAAAGGATTTTCAAAAGTTATCTCAAGAAAGGATGGCGGATTATTGCCTTCTTAAGAATTATCTTAAAACAAGGCTGTCGAGAACAGAGTCAAAATCCATTCGAAGACTTTCGACTTCTGATGATGGGGCAATTAAAGAAAGGGTCAGCAATTCCTGTCCATGGCGAAACGCGTAATCTTCTTGGGTGATCTCGACACCGGAGGACAGGGATTGATAATTGTAAATGGTCCCGATAGCGTCGATACCCTTATGGTTAAACTCATTTGGGGGAACCACAAATGTTCCTTTAGCAAATTTGACGCTGAGCTGCCAGGCACTCCTTTCTTCAGCAAAGGGATCGTTGCTGCTAATGGGTTTCACCCGAAGATAGATATGCGGACGCTCTGCGATTTCAATCTGCTGCGGATCGTTGTGATAAGCAGAGACGATCGGTACCGCTGATACCGAGGCATTGGTTAAATCGCCCACCAATTGATCGATGGCTTGCTCTTCCTCGCCGCCAGGAAAAAGTGGCTGGCCCAACAGACCTTTGGTCCGATCGGTTAAGTTCTCTCGAGAATAGACACCCTGAACTTCTTCGGCCTTTGCTGCTCTTTTATCTTCCTGCGGCTCAACCACCCACCCAGTCGGAAAAGTCAGTGTGACCCCAAATTTTGCACTGTTAAATTCAATGGGTTGGGCCGTTGGCTCATCAAGATTGGCCTGATTGTTTTGTTCAAGATTTTGTTCTTGTGAAAATACCGGTGAGGCAAAAAAACAGAATGCCAGCAGAATAAGATAAAAACAGGTCGCTAATTTGTTCATTTTCAAATTGGGGAAAAAATTAAGAAGGCCGATAAAGTGGGGGTCATATCAGTTCCCCAGCACTTCGGCAACACAGCCACCATATCATCCTACTTACACCGTTCAAGTCTACTATGCCCAAAGGCGCCACAGTTGCCTTAAAGGGCCTTTCCGGTTTTCAGATAACGTAGGTCTGTAGTTTTGCGTCCCCGGGTTTCCCCGGGTTTGCCTTTATCGGCTCTTTAAGCATAGCACATTGTTTTTGAGATGACAACCCGTAAAAGCAGTATTTTAAATTTTTACTAAAAATGTAAGTTGTTTAATTACAATATTTTACAAATATTTTAAAATATCATTTGCTCAAAATAAGGTTGAAAAATATGTTAAAAAATTTTAAACCCCGCGACCATAGTATCATCTATAAATAATCTCTCGCAACTACCCAACAACCTCCCAATGACCACCTTTGTCGGGGCCGACCCTTTTTAGCACATTTTCTTTTTTCAACTTATTTAAATTGTACCTAACGCCGACACTGCTTAACCCTGTTGCTTTAGCCAATTCTTCCGCCGTAATCTTTGGATTTTGACGTACCAAATCTAAAATTTTCTGACTATTTTTCTTGATAGTTTTCTCGATAGTTTTCTTGATAGTTTTTGGGCCATCCTCACCTAAACCTTCCCCATCTTCCCACTTAGGCCGATAAAAAGAAACCACAAAACCCGTTTTGCGCCTATTAAAGACAACCCTAACGCCAGCGGCCACACATTCATCATGAATGCGCTTAATGCCGCTTCCCCATTTTTCAATATCTTTAGACTTAAACATCGTTTCCGCGATCAAAGGATTTCGTAAAATTGATTGTTCTTCACCGCTAAAAAAATCCTCTGGATTGATCCCTTCCGGGAATAAGCCCGGGTTATAAATATCAATCCGATCTTTATAAATGGCCACTTCATTACCCTTAGGATTAGTAAAATCCCTGTGGCACAACGAATTCCCGATTGCCTCCGCAAGAGCCCGCACGGGAATTTCTGGAATTTCTTTGCGACGGCTTTCACTTAAATCCGCACGCCATTTCATATTACTTTCAACATAAATCTCCGCCTGCTGACGTAAGCTAAAAAGATTTCCCTTAAAAGACTTAATATCCAAAAAAGTCAGCTTGTCCGTCCCAGCAAAAATTGCCGCTTGGACTTCCATTGAATTTTCATCACAAAAAAAAACCTCAGCCGCATTGGTCAATTGATTCTTATGCAGTAGATGAAGCTTTTTTAACGTGGTTTTAACATCGACGAAATCAAAATCAATGCGCTTGGCCGCCTTAGCTTTACGCATAAATTCCTTGACCGTATCCTCATTGACATCGGCAAAGGTCTTTTCAGATATTTCTTTTTCCCAAAGCAGTTTCTTCCTGTTGAGTATGCGTGTTTCAATTTCCTGCGGACTCATGGCTTTGTCCGAATCCCCAACGCGGATGTATGTCCGGCCATAAGCAAAATATGGACTATCGCTCCCATGGGCCTCCACAACAATACATTCTCTACCCTCAATCTGCCGCGCCTCCACCTTTGGATAAACCTTCGGCTCCGTATTATCCACCACCGCCTGCGTTATATCCTTGATCGTTGTCCGCCCGAGGGTCTGCCCTAAAACCTTACCGTCATCATTGATACCAAAATACACCTCTCCCCGGCCATGCTTATTGAGCATTGCCACAATAGAAGTAACCCCCGCCTTAACCTCGGTGGTGGATTTCTTGAATTCGATTGTTTCGGATTCTCTCATGGCGCAATGCTTTTCTTAAAGAACATTCTTAAATAACTGCCTCAATTTTGATTCGCTTTTTTTGCCTGGAGAGGACTCTACCCCGCTTGAGATATCAACCGCATAGGGTTGAGCTGCTTTAATTGCCTCCCCCAAATTGCCAATATGAAGGCCGCCAGAAAGAATCATTGGAATGCCGGTCTTCTTGACCGATTTTATCAACTGCCAATCAAAAGACTGGCCAGTTCCACCATATTGATCATGCTGATAGGTGTCAAACAGATACGCAGAAACCTGATAGGGCTTCAGGACCTTCAAATCAAACGTACCCTTAACCCGAAAGGCCTTGATCACTCGATAGGCTTTGAATGAACGACAATACGCCGGACTCTCTTCCCCATGAAACTGCAACACCTTCAGTCCGCAAAAATCCGCTGTTTTGTTAACAACATCTGCTTTTTCGTTGACAAAAACCCCGACCGGAGTAACAAAAGGCGGCAATTGCTTAATGATCGCTTTGACTTTTTTGGACCCAACGTAGCGCGGACTTTTTTTGTAAAAAATGAATCCCAGCGCCCAGGCCCCCAGATCGCTTGCCAGCAAGGCATCCTCAATATTGGTGATCCCGCAAATCTTGACTCTGGTCATGGCCGCTTATCCGTGTCGCCATACATAATTTCTCTTAACCGGGCACCCACATCATCTGCTCGTAAAAAACTTTCCCCAATCAAAACAGCATGGGCGCCCAGCTCCTTTAATCGGAGGACATCTTGATGGCTCTTGATCCCGCTTTCCGCGACAATGATCTTTCCCGACGGTATCCGCGGAATGAGCTTTTCGCTGACATTCAAATCCACATCCAACGTGCGCAAATTGCGGTGGTTGATCCCGATGATATCAGCCTTGGCATGCAAGGCCCGGTCCAATTCCTTTTCATCGTGGACTTCAACCAGACAATCAAGATCAAGTCGAGCGGCGATTTGCATGAGCGTTGTGAGTTGCTCATCGCTCAAGATCGCCACAATCAACAAAATGGCACTTGCGCCGAAACAAAAGGCCTCATAAACCTGCCCTTCCTCGATAATAAAATCTTTGGTTAAAACCGGAACGGCAAATTGGTCCGTGACCTGCCTCAAATAGCGAAAACTCCCCAAGAAAAACTTGTCCTCGGTCAAGACTGAAATGGCGTCGCACTTATTCTCAACGTAAGTGTCGGCAATTTTAAGCGCGTCAAATTTTTTACAGATCAGCCCCTGTGATGGTGAGGCTTTTTTGATTTCCGCAATGAGATTGATCCGACGGGGTTTGGAGATCGCTTCTCTAAAAAGACGATAACGGGTGAGCTTGGTCTTCGTCGTGTTTCTCTTTAAGCCTTCGTAAAAGGCCTCTTTCTTTTTGTTAAGCTTTTTTTTATACTGAACGACTTCTTTTAAAAAATCCGACGACATAAATTAGCCCTCTGCAAACCGTCTTAACTCTGTTGAGTATAAGAAATCAAAGCGTCCAGTTTCTTTTGAGCGTTACCAGAATCAATGGATTGCTCAGCTAAGGCGATCCCCTCTTTAATATCTTTGACCCGCTCGGCGGTATAAAACGCATAGGCGGAATTGAGAACCACGATATCGCGTTTGGGACCAGGCTGACCTTGCAAAATCGCTTTGAAAATCTTCCTATTTTCCGGCAAACCGCCGCCCTTCAAATCATTTTCCTTAGCTAAAGGAATACCCACTTCCCGTGGCTCAATCGTGTAAGACCGCACCTGTCCATCCGCAAATTCACTGACAAAACTTTTTGCGGTGGTGGTGATTTCATCAAGCCCATCGCTGCCATGCACAACCAAGCCCCGCTTCAACCCTAAATTCTTTAACACCTGCGCCATGGGCTCGACCAAATCCCGATGGTTCACCCCCATCATCTGATGGGTCGCTCGGGCGGGGTTGAGCAGCGGACCCAACAAATTGAAAAGGGTCTGCACACCCAATTCTTTACGCACCACAGCCACCCGTTTCATCGCCGGATGCAGTCGCTGAGCGAAAAGGAAAGCAATCCCAATCTCATCCAGGCATGTTCCCAAACGCTTTTCTTCGACGTTGAGATTCACTCCCAAAGCTTCCAAAATGCAGGCACTCCCGCAACGGCTGGTGATGGAACGATTCCCGTGTTTGGCGACAACAACACCGGCCCCGGCAACAACCAATGCCGCGACAGTAGAAATATTGAAAGTGTCTTTGCGATCCCCTCCGGTCCCACAGGTATCAAGAACAACTCTATGCTTCGTCGGCACCGGGATGGCAAAGGAACGCAAAGACTTCGCGGCACCGGTGATCTCTTCCACCGTCGGGCCTTTAGCGTTGAGGGCCAATAAAAAATCCGCGATTTCTTGATTCGCGGCCTTACCATCAACGATCAGACGCATAACCGCTTCCATCTCGGCATGCGTTAAATTTTCTTTGTTCCGGACCTTTTCAATGAATTGTCTCATGAAATCTGTAAAAAATTTTTTAGAATTTTCTTTCCAACCTGAGTAAGGATCGATTCTGGATGAAACTGGACACCCCACAGCGGCAGGGTCTTATGGCGAACCGCCATGATTTCACGGTACGCGTCTTTGGTGACGGCCGTGACTTCCAGACATTTTGGCAGACTGCGCTTTTCGATCACCAAGGAGTGGTAACGTGTGGCATCAAAGGGATTTTCAATGGATTGAAAAATTTCTTTTCCATTATGCTGGATCGACGAGGTCTTCCCATGCATTAAGCGCTTGGCAGCGACGATCTTTCCGCCATAAGCATAACCCAACGCTTGATGACCAAGGCAAACACCTAAAATGGGGATTGTTCCGGCAAAGGTTTTGATCAGATCGACGGAAATGCCGGCGTCTTCCGGTCGGCCAGGTCCAGGAGAGATGACAATCTGCTTTGGCTTGAGCTGTTTGATTTTTCGCAAAGAGATCGCGTCGTTGCGAAAGACCTTAAGGTCTGCTTTGAGCTCACCAAAATATTGAACCAGGTTATAGGTGAAAGAATCATAGTTATCGATGATCAACAACATAAATTATTGAACCCAACTTCTGACCTCGCAGGTCAGAACCGGGGTCATTCCTTGACCCGATTGATTTTGGCCCCGATCTTTTGCAATTTATGTTCAATCCCTTCATAGCCGCGCTCCAAATGATAGACACGATGGATCTCGGTTTTACCTTTTGCCGCCAGTCCGGCAATCACTAAAGCGGCTGAGGCCCGCAGATCCGAGGCCATGACCGGAGCCCCATGCAAAACCCGGACCCCCTCGACGACCGCGATGCTTCCTTCTCGGCGGATTTGCGCGCCCATACGGTTCAACTCGGCAATGTGGATGAACCGATCGGGAAAAACTTTATCAGTGATCACACTGACTCCCGGTGTATTTGCCATCAGGGCCATAAACTGTGCTTGCAAATCAGTAGGAAATCCTGGGTAAGGATAGGTGGTGATGCTCGTCGGACGTCTTAAAAATTTCGGTTTGACAACAATGGTTTGCGCGTCACACTGAAGTTCCACACCATGCTCTTCCAATTTATCCTTCAACGCGACCAACTGCGAACAATCAGCATTTTTTAAAGTGATCGAACTTTTTGTCGCGGCCGCCAGCAAAATATACGTCCCCGCTTCCACCCGATCCGGACCAATGCGATAATGAGCACCCTTAAGTTCCTTCACCCCCTGGATAACGATCCGTGGCGTCCCGTAGCCAGTTATTTGCGCCCCCATCTTACTCAAAAAACATCCAAGATCATAAATCTCTGGCTCGCACGCGGCAGAATCAATCACGGTTTCTCCTTTGATCAAGGTCGCGGCCATCATCAGATTGGCCGTCGCTAAAACCGATGAGCCAAAGACCCCGCCTAAATAAATCTGACTCCCCTTCATCCGCGGGGCATGACCGATCACATACCCGCCATCAATCTCGAATTTGACGCCCAGTGTTTTGAGCCCCTTCAAATGTAAGTCGACGGGACGGACGCCAATCACGCAACCGCCCGGCAGCGAGACCTTGGCCTTTTTCAATTTTGCCAAAAGCGGCCCTAAGACACAAAAAGAACCGCGCATCGTCGAAACCAATTTATACTCGGCAATGTGCTTTAACGGTTTGTTCCCACCGACGGTAACGGTATTTTTCGTGAAGTCAACGTCCTTCCCCAGTGAACGCAGCAAAGCGATCATGGTTAAGGTATCGCGCAGACGGGGAACGTTTTCGATGATGCATGTTCCCTCGGTCAATAAGGTGGCCGCCAGAATCGGCAACACCGCGTTTTTTGACCCGCTGATTTCAACCGTTCCTTTGAGAGGATGCTGACCTTCAATGACAAGTTTTTCTAACATTGGGAATTAGGTTTTTTGTAGGACCGCACTCCGATCACGACCGCTCAAATCCTGAACAAATTCGTAGGAATAGGTGTCCATTTTATTCTGTAATATAACTTCTAGGGCGCGGCGTTGTCCATCTCCAAATTCAAAAAATAATCGCCCCTGTTCTTTCAGCAATGACCAGGCCTTAATCAACGGATGATAAAATTTCAAACCATCCACTCCTCCGTCTAAACTCAAACGCGGCTCCTGTTGAACATCCCTTGGCAAATCCGACAACTGTCCCGAAGGGATATAGGGCGGATTGCTCACAACACAATCGTAAAAAAGATCCCCTGATCGTCCAGCCAAAAAATCCACCATATCGGCTTGTAGAAAAAGGATTTGCTCGGCCACCCCATGATGGACTGCATTTTGCTTAGCAACGGTTAAGGCCCCGTCCGAGATATCAACCGTAACAATCCTGGCCCCGGGAAGATGTTTGGCCAAACTCACCGCGATATTCCCCGATCCCGTTCCCAACTCCAAAATGTCAATTTTTGCTTTTCTATTTTGAACGCGCGCTAAAATCGTTTCCACCAACACCTCGGTTTCTGGACGAGGAATGAACGTGCGGCGGTCAACCTGCAATCGCAGCCCAAAAAACTCGGTCTCTCCCAAAAGATACTGCAAAGGTTCTCCTTGCAACCGTCGGAACGTGATATCTTGATAACGCTCCTGCTGAACCGTCGTGAACGACAATTCTTTTTGATACAAATCAACGCGTTCACAGCCCAAGATCGCGGTCAGAATCAATTCCTGTTCCGTCATCGAGCCTTCCCCTTTTTCTCTAATTCCGCTTTCAATAAAGCATCGGTGATTTCATCCAAATCTCCGTCAAGCATCTTCTGGAACTGATGGGTGGTGAAACCAATGCGATGATCCGTGACCCGCCGGTCGGGGAAATTATAAGTACGAATTTTTTCACTGCGGTCGCCGGTCCCCACCATCGCCTTACGGCTTTGGGTTTCCTTCTCAAAATTCTCACGGAGGATTTTGTCGTGCAAACGCGCGCGCAACACCCGCATCGCCTTCAATCTATTTTTGAGTTGTGAACGTTCATCCTGGCAGACCACCACAATGCCCGACGTTAAATGTGTGATGCGCACGGCGGAATCAGTGGTGTTCACACTTTGTCCACCGGGACCGGAAGAGCGAAACACATCAATTTTCAAATCCTTGGGATCAATCTTGATTTCAATGTCCTGCGGTTCGGGCAAAACCGCGACCGTGGCCGCCGAGGTATGAATCCGCCCTGAGGCTTCCGTCAAAGGAACCCGCTGCACGCGATGAATGCCACCCTCCCATTTGAGACGACGGGCGGCCCCCTTGCCGCTAATACCGAAGATCACTTCTTTAAATCCACCAGCGTCTGATTCGTGGCTGCTCAAAGAATCCACCTTCCAACCTTTGACCTGCGCGTAGCGAGAATACATCCGGTACAAATCCGCGGCAAAAAGACTGGCCTCTTGCCCGCCGGTCCCTGCCCTGATTTCAAAAATCAAATCGACATCCTGCTCTTGGATTTTCGGATTAAGGATGTCATCAAGTTTTTTTTCAAGGGCCAACTTTTGCTCCTCGAGGTCCTTGAGCTCCAACCTGGCCAATTCCTTAAAATCCTGGTCATGCTTTTCTTTGAGCAGAACCTGCAGCTCGACGATTTGTTGAGTCAGTTTCCGATGATTGCGAAAGGCCTCCACCACCGGAAATAAGTCGGAAAATTCCTTGGCAAACTTTTGGTATTGCGGTTTATCCGCGATAACCTTTGGATCACCAAGCAGATTTTCCAATTCCACAAGACGCTGAGCGTTCTTTTCACATTTATCAAACATCACTTCTTCTTCGGAGTCTTATCTGACTTCTTGGTCGCCGTTTCCGTATAGCGCTGCTTGAAACGCTCAATCCGTCCAGCCGAATCAACGAAACGTTTTTCTCCGGTGAAAAACGGATGACAATGGGAACAGATCTCCACACGGATATTCTTCTTTGTCGAGCGGGTGTGCAGCACATGGCCACAGGAACCACAGGTGATGGTGGTCTGTTCGTAGTTAGGATGAATTTCTTGTTTCACTGTTTGTTACCTCCCTCATTAGTCTCATGTCGCATGTCGCAAGTCATTTGCAACTTGGGACTTGCAGTTTGGGACTTGTTGCTTTCCAAAGATAGTCCCTGGTTTTACTTGTTCATGTTTGCCAAAAATTCTTTATTCGTCTTATATTTTGAAACCTTATCAATCAACAATTCCATGGCCTCGGCCGCGTTCAAATCATTGATGGCCTTACGCAACAGCCAAACCCGCGAAAGATCATCTTGCGACAGCAGCAATTCTTCGTGACGGGTGTTGGAACGTTTGATATCAATGGCTGGATAAATCCGACGCTGAAACAGATTGCGGTCCAGCTGCAACTCCATGTTACCGGTTCCTTTGAATTCTTCAAAGATGACTTCATCCATGCGGCTGCCGGTGTCAACCAGCGAAGTCGCGATGATCGTCAAACTGCCACCCTCCTCAACGGCACGGGCCGCACCAAAAAACCGTTTGGGTTTGTGCAACGCGTTCGAATCTACACCGCCGGAAAGGATCTTTCCACTGTGCGGAACGACCGTGTTATACGCCCGCGCCAGACGCGTGATACTGTCGAGCAAGATCACCACATCGCGCTTATGTTCCACCAAACGTTTGGCTTTCTCCAGCACGATCTCGGCGATCTGGACATGCCGTTCCGCCGGCTCATCAAAGGTCGAGGCAATGACCTCGCCCTTAACTCCACGTTGCATGTCCGTCACTTCTTCTGGACGCTCGTCAATCAACAAGACAATCATAATCACGTCCGGGTGATTCTCTGTGATCGAATTCGCGATTTTTTGCAACAATACCGTCTTGCCACTGTACGGAGGAGCGACAATCAAGGCGCGCTGCCCCATGCCAATGGGAGTCAACAGATCCATGATCCGCATTGAGACTTCTTCTGGTTTCGTCTCCAATTTGACCCGGTCATGCGGATAAAGCGGCGTCAAATTATCAAAAAATATTTTGTCCTTTGACTGCTCGGGATTTTCGTAATTCACCGCTTCCACTTTAAGCAAAGCAAAATACTTCTCGCCTTCTTTAGGAGGACGGATATGCCCGCTGACATTGTCTCCGGTCTTCAAATCAAAACGGCGGATTTGCGACGGAGAAATGTAAATATCGTCCGGACAAGGCAAATAATTGTAATTGGCGCTGCGTAAAAAGCCAAACCCTTCGGAAAGGATTTCCAGTGTCCCCTCGCCGAACATGAGGCCCGCCTTCTCCGCTTTATGTTGAAGGATCTTAAAAATCAGTTCCTGTTTTTTGATTCCGCTAACGCCGTCTAAATTCAAATCCCGGGCGATCTTGGTCAACTCCGACATTTTCAAGTCCTTCAACTTAGTGATGTCGAGCTGCTCATCCCCTTTCGGCGGATCATTTCTGATCGGCCGGTCAGCTTCTTTTTCCACGGTTTTGGTTGTACTGGATTTTTCCATTTGACTTTCCCCCTGCGTCTTGGTTTTATTGTCTTTCACTTCTTTCGATGCTACTTTTGCCATTTCCTTACCTCTTATTTTGTTTTCGAATTTTAATTTTTAGGAACCAGTTCCCGCCAAACAACAGCGACCTGCTTTTTGGTCTGAGACCGTGTTCCACCATTATCTATAATAAAGTCCGCCAAAAGATTTTTTTCTTTTGCCGGTAACTGGCGTTGTAACCTTTGCAAAGCTTCCCTTTTTGAAATCTTTAACCGTTGTCTTGCCCGTTGGATTTGTTCCTCTCTTGTTGAGCTGACCGCGATGATCGCGTCAAACAACGATTCCATCTTGGCCTCAAACAACAAAGGAACATCAACCACAACGGCTTTGACCTTCCGACGCTGATAACGAGATAATTGCCGGCGGATCGTCTGAATGACACGGGGGTGAAGGATACTTTCGAGCTGCTGCAATTGACTCCTTTCGTTAAAAACAATTTTTGCCAATTTCTGACGGTCGATCATCCCCTTCGTCAGGACCGATTCCGTGAATAGCTTAACAATGTCCCTTTTCACCACCGTCGATTCTTTTAGCAAATCATGAACGACATCATCGGAAAAAATCATTTTGGCACCCAACGCCCCAAAATTTTTTGTCACCGATGTTTTTCCCGAACCCAAATTTCCGGTCACACCGATGATCAACATCTTACATCCTCTTCTGACGGACCGTTAAAGAAGCGTAAAGCTGTTCATATTTTTGGGCGGAACGCTCCCAGGAAAAATCGTACCTGGCCGCCTTTTTAACCAACCGCTGAAACAGTTCCTTCTGCTGATAAATTTTGATGGCCCGCTGCAAAGCCGACGTGAGCCCTTTCACTGAATGCTCTTCAAAGACAATGCCATTCCCCTTGGCCTTCACATCTTGAATCGTATCCTTCAATCCACCCACGGCATGAACCACCGGAATCGTTCCGTAACGAAGACTGATCATCTGACTCAACCCACAGGGTTCAAAGACCGACGGCATCAGAAAAAAATCGGAGCCGGCATAGATCTGATGAGCGGTTTTTTCACTGAATTCAAAACACACAGCCACCTGCCGCGGACATTGGTTAGCCCATTTTTTCAGTTCCTTGATATACGTTTTGTTACCCAACCCTAAAAAAACCATCTGACATCTTATATTTTTGGTAGCCTCTCCCGAGACCAGGGATTCTAAAATCAAATCCAACCCCTTCTGATGCGATAGACGGCCGACAAAACCAAAAATCGGCAAGTCTTGTTCATCAGGCAGATTGAAAATCGCTCTTAAATTTTTCTTATTATGCTGTTTCGCCGATGGATCATATCCGTCATAGTTCTTTGCGATCAAGGAATCGGTCGCTGGATTCCAAATCGATTGATCAATTCCATTTAAGATGCCAACAATACCTTCTCTTCGATTTTTGAGCACGCCCTCCAACCCACAGCCAAACTCCGTCGTCTGGATCTCCTTCGCGTAATTCTCGCTCACCGTGGTCACCATGCGGCTGTAAATGATCCCGGCTTTTAACAAATTGATTTTTCCGTAAAACTCGATCCCCTCTGGTGTCAGCACCGAACGCGGAAGGTCTAACTTAGGTAATTCCTTGGCTGGAAAAACCCCCTGATAAGCCAAATTATGGATTGTGAAAATCGTCATGACTTTCCTCAGATCCTCATCAAAATAAAACTTAAACGCCAAATAGGCGGGGATCAAGGCCGTCTGCCAATCATGACAATGAACGATATCTAGGTCCGGATGAAATCGTTTGATCAATTCCAAGACCTTCAAACAAAAAAAACTGAAACGTTCCAGATTATCTGGATAATCACCATCGTCATCACCATAAAGACCCGATCGATCAAAATATTTCTCATTTTCGATCAGGTAAACTTTGATATCTTTTCCCAGTCTGGCCAACAAAACCTCGTTGTGAACCCTCACCGTATCAAGACCGAACTCTCGTGCGCATTGGTAATACGGTAAAAAGATGATCATTTCATGCCCGAGCTTTTCCAACGATAATGGCAGTGTCCCGCAAACATCCGCTAACCCACCGGTCTTGGCAAAGGGAACCGCCTCTGAGCTGCAAAACGCGATTTTCATCGGACCTTCTCCATCTGCAGCCAATTCTTACCGCGCTTGACGGCAACCTTGATGGGAACGCTCAAAATCAAACTGTTCTCCATGCGCTGTTTCACCAGATCAATCAAATCCTTCTCTTCCGTCGCTAACGCGTCAAAAACCAATTCATCGTGAACCGTGATGATCATTGTTGACTTCAACTTGCGCCCATCAATGTCTTCCTGAATTTTAAACATCGCCAATTTCATCAAATCCGCTGCCGAACCCTGGACCGGAGTATTGATCGCTTGGCGTTGCGCGAACTGTCGCACACTCAAATTGCTGTTGTTGATTTCCGGCAGATACCGTCGACGGTGAAAAAGCGTTGTCACATATCCGTTCTTTTCACAATCCTGAATGGTCTGGTCCATAAACTTTTTCACTTGCGCGTAGCGCGCGAAATAGGTGTCGATGAAGGTCTGGGCTTCACCTTGCGAAATGCGCAAATCTTTCGCCAGGCCAAAAGCGCTCATCCCGTAAATGATGCCGAAATTGACCCGCTTGGCTGAATCGCGCATCTCATCAGTCACGTCCGCTAAGTCGACATTGAAGATCAACGAGGCCGTGTACTGATGAATGTCCTGGTCTTCCTGAAACGCCTTCTTCAAATTCACATCCGATGACAAATGCGCCAGAATCCGCAGTTCCACCTGCGAATAATCCACGGCAATGAGAACTCGGTCGGCTTTTGAAGGAACAAAGGCCTTGCGGATCTGTTTGCCCAATTCGGTCCGAATCGGAATATTTTGCAAATTCGGATGATTGGAACTCAATCGTCCGGTTTCGGCGCCGGTCTGATTGAAAGAGGCATGGATGCGTCCGGTCCGCGAATCAAGGAGCTTCGGCAAGGCGTCGATATAAGTTGATTTCAATTTCGCCAATTGCCGATATTCTAAAATGTGCGACGGAATGGCATGCTGTTCCGCCAACTGCTGCAACACCTCTTCGTTGGTCGAAAATCCGGTCTTGATTTTTTTAATCACCGGCAAACCCAATTTTTCAAAAAGCACCCTGCTGAGCTGTTTGGGAGAATTGAGATTGAATTCCTCACCCGCAATTTCAAAAATATTTTTTAAAAGGACTGCAATTTTCTTCTCGCACTCACGAGAAAGTTCCTGCAAAAGCTGTGTATCTAAGCAGACCCCTTCTCGCTCCATCCGATAAAGCACACTCACCAGCGGCATCTCAATCTCAACGAACAATTTCTCCAAATCCTTTTCCTTAAGCTCCCGGCTTAAGACCGCGTAAAGTTGAACCAGCAAGGACGCCAACTCAGCCGGCTTTTCCTGTTCTTTGATAGAACGTTTGAGATACTGCCAAGCGATCGAAGGAAGACCTTCATTTGTCCGCGAGGCAAGTAACAGATCCGCCGCGATCAGGACATCAAAAACCGTACCGGCAACGCATTTCTCCGATGGAAATATTCGCAAATGCTTTTTATAATCAAACGTGATCTTAACGATTTCTTGATCTGCCCACACATCATTCAAGCTAGAAAGCTTTTCTTTCGGGAATGAATAAATGTCTTTCCCATCTGTGGTCACATAGATCTGACCCTCAACAAGAAGATGCTGTTCGGATTCTTCATCAGGCAAGTCTGCCAAAAAAAAGAGCACCTTTTGCTTTTGCAACATCTGCACAAACTTTTTAAAATCAGCTTCCTTTTCCAACTTATGCTCGATGAATTCAACCGTTTGCGCTGGCGAACCACGACCGGCAATCCCTTTGGCATCGCGATGAAATTCAAGTTCCGTGAAAAGCTCAAGCAGCTTCGCGTAATCCGGTTCTTTGACGGCCATCATCGGCAAATCAAAATCAATCGGGGCTGCGTCTTCCAGCAAAGCCAAATCCCGGCTGACCAAAGCCAAATCTTGTTGTTCTTTCAATTTCATTCTTAAGCTCGGTGAACTCACCTTTTCAAGGTCGCTGAAAACATTCTGCAGCGAACCAAATTCCATTAATAATTTTTGGGCAGACACCTTTCCGATGCCGCGCACCCCCGGGATATTGTCGGTGCTGTCTCCTGCCAAGCCGATGAAATCAACCACCTGTCCCGGCTCCACACCCAAATGTTTTTTTACGGCCTCGGAATCAAAGAATTCGTTTTTGCGGGCACTGAAAACTTTGACCTGATGGTTCACCAATTGATACATATCTTTATCGTCGCTGACAATGATGGTTTCAATATTTTTTTTCTTGACCCCTTTGACAATCGTGGCAATGAGATCGTCGGCCTCATAACCAGCGCATTCAAAAAGCGGCAGCTGATACGCCTTGACCAACCTTTGGATATACGCCATTTGACTGATCAAACCATCTGGCATGGCCGGCCGTTGGATTTTATATTCGGCAAACTTTTGCTGGCGACGGGTCTTTCCTTCTTTATCGAAACACACCGCCATGTGGCTTGGCTGAAAATCTCTTAAAATCTTTTGCAGGGTTTTCAAAAATCCATACACGGCCTGAGTGGTCTGGCCATGGCGGTTGGTCAATTCCGGCAAAGCGTAAAACGAACGATAACAAAGCGCGTGCGCGTCGATCAGAAACAATTGGGAATTAACCATGAGTCATTCTTTTACGTATTGCTATGAATAATGAGCGACATGTTGGATCAATCGGACGAACGATTGGACTCGTCAGGGATGTTGGCGAGTAAATTTTTGATCTTTTCTTTTGCTGCCTGCATCTCTCCAGCTTCCAAATCCTTTACTGCTTCAAGCGCTTCTTTCTTCAAACCATCAACCCTTTGGAAATATTTGGCTTCTTCAATGGCTTTTAACAATTTGGGATTTTGCGGGGTCACACTCAATGCCCGTTCAAACTCTGCAATGGCGCGGTCATAATTTTTATTGTTGAGGTACTCTTGACCCTGATGATAATGTTTTTCACCGCGGATCACCTCTAAATAAAATTCATCGCGATTTTTCTGAACAACTTCCGATTGAAGCCCGCGCACCTGTTTATCAAAAATTTCCTTACGCCGTTTTGGGTCAATATCAATGAGGAGCGAATCGATTTTTGAGATCCAGGGGTCTCCCGCCGGGGCCCGCTTAAGCCGCTCTTCAAACAAGACAATCGCTTGCTGAACATTTCCATGGTCCAAATGCAAATAGGCCAGATTGGTATATGGCGGCAGGTAATTGCCATCAAGATCCAAGGCCTTCAAATAATTGGCCTGGGCCTTGTCCGGCATTTTCATCTGTTCAAAGATCACGCCAATGTCATTGTAGAGCGGGGCACTTTCCACCCCCAAAGAAACCGCCTTCAAATAATAATCCAGAGCCTTACCGTAATTCCCATTCTGCTGTTGTTCATAACCTTTGGCACGATATTGCTCAGCGGTCTGCTCTAAAACACTAGCATTTGATTTTTGCGAAAAGCTAAGTATGGATATTGATAAGACGTATAAGGCGGTGTATTTCCGAAGAGCCAATCTTAATCTACACTTAGGTAAAGGATAATACATATTGGTGGATTTGACAAGTATTAATTTAGCATTCTTGGCTGAGTCTGCCCCTTGCCAAGCTTAACTAAACAAGATGTGTCACCTTCGAGGAATCATCGAGAGCTGAAGAAGCCGAAGATACTGATTCTGGTTCGGTCGGCTGTGTTTTCCCCAAGATATGCTGACAAATAACCTGCACCTGCTTTTCTAAGACTTCAGAAAAATGACCCGTGCCTTCGGCAAGGGCTGCCTCAACGGTCAAGCGATCGAAACCATAGACTTGCGCGACACTGGTCTGATAAAAAGCATTCAACTGAACTCCGTTCTCGACAACAATATCGGTTTCTTTAAAAATCCGCAACTGCGGCCCTGCGTCTGGAAAAAGGATCGCCTGTGCGGCCAGAACCTTTCCGGATTGAAGCCGGACCGCTTTCACGTCGAAATCACCGAGGATTTCGGCAATGCACTCACCTTCCAAAAGTCGAATACCCTTTTCCTCCAAATCCCTTTTTAAATTTTCACGTTCGGCATTTGGGTAATATTCTTCCCTTAATCCCATCGACCCTGTCAACCAAACCACATCCTTTCCTTTGTTCCGTAAAGCAACAGCGATCTTAAATCCCAGCAGACTGTTGGACTGCAAGCATACGGTTTCACTCAAACTCAAATGCTTTAGCAGCGACGAGGCATCTGCCGCTGTTCTCAAATGAAAAACTCCGCTTTTTTGAACGCCCTTAACCTCAGGCCACTGCACAGCACCGGTATCCGCGATCAATAAAAAATCATAAAGGAATTTTTGCTTGTCTTCGGTCGTGACGTACTGACGATGGGTATTGATCTTTTGAATTTTCTGCTCCGTGTAAACTTGAACTTTCAATTCCTCATAAAACGCGGCCTCCTGATAAGATAACTCCTTAAAAGAACAGTCTTGATTGATCAGCTGCCAAAGTCTGGTCCGATCATAAGGAAGATGTTGTTCCATGGGGAAAAGATGGATCTGACTTTCCGAAAGTTTTTCTCTTAAACTTTGCGCTGCCTTTACCGACGAAAAAGAATTCCCAATAATACAGATATTTTTCATAAGACTCCGTAATGATTGGGGGACAGTCCCTAAAGGGACCGCCTCCCAACCTTATTTTGTAATTTCTGGTATTTATACGCCTCAATGCCGTTTCGCATGAGCATGACAACCGTTACTGGCCCTACCCCTCCCGGCACCGGTGTGATGAAAGCCGCCCGCTCTTTTGCCGATTCAAATTCCACATCACCGACGATATGATCATTGACCTGATTGATGCCGACGTCGATCACAATGGCCCCTTTTTTAATCCATTCCCCCTTAATCAGTCCAGCCTTACCAACGGCAACCACTAAAATTTCCGCGCCGGCAATGTGTTCCCGCAAACGTCCGGTTTCACTGGTAGCGATGTGACAAACCGAAACCGTTGCCCATTCCCGCAATAATAACAAACTGAGTGGTTTACCGACGATTTCACTGGCACCAACCACCACTGCCTCTTTTCCGCGCAGGTTGATACCGGTGGATTTGATATGTTCCATCACCGCCGCCGGAGTGCAGGGAATGATCAGGGTCTCGCCCAACATCATCTTGCCGATATTGCTAACGTTGACCCCTTCAAGGTCCTTTTCAATCGCGACACAATTGCCGATATGACGATAATCGATCTGTCTGGGAACCGGTTTATGGATCATGATCCCATGGACCGCGGGGTCCTTATTGAGTTTTTGAATATGGCTTTCCAACTCAAGCTGCTTCGTTGTCGACGGGAGTTGAACCAAGTCATAACGGATTCCAATCTGCTTTGCCGTTCGCTTTTGAGAATTGGCATAAGCACACGCCTCTGGTTCATTGCCTAACATGAGATTAACCAAATGCGGGACCTGTCCGGTCTTATCTTTCAAGACCTGGACCTCGGCCGACAACTCCGAGTTAATCCGTTTCGCTAACAGTTTACCATCTAAAATCTGACCGGACATCTTAACAACTTTCTATGACGGCTGATTCACTTTAACATTGATCAAGGCCGATTGATGGGCCGCGGACAACAACTCCAGGGCCACCTCAATATCGCTGAGCAAATATTTATTGCCATGCTCGATGAGAATCGGCGCCAATTCCAACGCCTGATAACTTAACAAGCAGACTTTTCGCGGGACGGCCTGGGCCTGCTTCAATGCCTTTTTCATGACCGAAGTCCCTTTTTTTCTCACGTCAACCACGGCCTGATAAGCCTGCGCATCCAAATCAACACATTCTAAAAGCTGGTCACGGATTTTTTCTACCCTTTGCAAAGCCGTTTTGATTTTTTGTTCAATCGGCTGCGGGCACCCTTTCCCCAAAGAATAATTCGCGACCTTAGCAATCAAGCTGGCCCCTAAAGCGGCACTGAGGGCCGAGGCAGATCCACCTCCCGGGGTTGGCATTCTGCTTGCCAAAGCCAGATTGTATTCATGCAATGTGAAATTTTTTAGATTCTTCTTCACGCGTCACCATCCACGACCAATCCATCGCGCTGAGATTCAATATAACGAAAACAAGTCCCTTTTTCAATCATTCTCGTCAATAATTTCAAAGGCGTTTTCAATAAACTCGATGCGTTGGCACGTTTCGTTTTCAAGATAGACTTCAATCACATCAAAACGCAGATCATGATCTTCGAATTGATTTTTGCTGAGAAAAAATTCCGCGGCACGAATCATTTTTTGCTGTTTGTTCCTGTGGACCGATTCGCGGGGAAGCCCATACGTATCGTTGCGCCGGGTTTTGACTTCAATGAAACACAACCATTTACGCTTTTGGGCAATGATATCAATTTCGCCGTTGACAGTCCGATAATTGACCGCCAAAATTCGAAACCCTAACGATTTCAAATGATCCTGGGCCAGCTTTTCTCCTTGCCGGCCAAGCTGTTGTCGAAAAAAAGTCATCTTATGAAAATGAAATGATGTTCCCCAATAATAGAAATGTTCAAACGATTAAAAACCTTACCTAGGCCGTGGCCAAAAAATTCTCGACAAAACTCCGACGATGGATTGAGGAAAGGCCGTGGCGCTGGATGGCTTGCCGGTGTTGCAGCGTGCCATATCCTTTGTGCTGGGCGAATCCGTATTGGGGAAAAATCCGATCGTAAACTTTCAATATCCGATCGCGCGTCACCTTGGCAATGATTGAAGCGCAGGCAATCGAAAGACTCAAAGAATCCCCGGCAACAATCGTTTCATAAACATAGGGCAGTTCGGTCTTAAACTGGTTGCCGTCAATCAAAAGACAAATCTGTTTTGAGAAATCCTCTGCCTTAAAGTCATCTGGGGGAAGTTTGCTCAACAATTGATATACTGCGGTTTCCATCGCCATAAAAGTGGCCCGCAAAATATTGTATTCATCAATCACGTTTTCGTTCATAACTCCGACTCCCACATAAGCCTGGGCCAGAATTTCCTGAAATAATGACTCGCGTTTTTGGGGAGTTAATTTTTTGGAATCGTCAACGGGGATCGAAAATTGGGAACTTTTCAAAGCAACCGCCGCAGCCACAACCGGACCAGCCAGCGGCCCGCGACCCGCCTCATCAATGCCTAAAATGAGACGAAACCCTTTACGCTCAGCCTCAAGTTCATGGTTGAGCGTGACTTGGCTTGGTTTGGCCGCTGTCACCGAATATTGATGTTATGCTTTGGGGTTTTGATTGACTTGCAGACCACTTCTTTGGACACGGGTCTTTTTCCCAACCCGGTCCCGCAAATAGTAAAGTTTGGCTCGATTGACTTGACCTTGACTGACAACCGTAATCTTTTCAATGACCGGAGAATGAATCGGGAATGTCCTCTCCACTCCTTCACCGAAAGAAATTTTTCTGATCGTAAACGTCTCGCGCATGCCGGTTCCGGATTTGCAGATGACCGTTCCTTCAAAGGGATGAACACGTATTTTATCTGCTTCCGCAACCTTAACACGCATCTTGATCTCGTCGCCAACTTCAATCTTGGGAAGATCACTGCGTAGGTATTTGACTTCAAGTTCGCTGATTAATTTTCCAGTATCCACTGTTTTGTTCTCCTGAATTGCAAATTCTTCTGACGAGGGTTGAATTCTACCCTAGAAAGACCGTCCTGTCAACTGGGATTTTTCACCTGTTGCATCAAGCCGCTTTTCTCAACAAATCGGGACGAGATTTCTTGGTTCGCGCCATAGACTGGGCTTGCCGCCAGCGTTCGATGTCCTGGTGATGGCCGGTCAGGAGTTCTTTCGGGACTTTCATCCCTTGAAAATCAGCCGGACGGGTATATTGCGGATACTCTAAAAGATTTTCCTCAAAAGATTCATCTTTTAATGATGCCGCCTTGCCAAGGACCCCTGGCACCAGACGGGCCACACAATCAACAATCACCATCGCCGCTAGCTCGCCGCCGGTCAGCACATAATCACCGATGGAAATGATCTCATCTGCCAATTTGCTCTGCACCCGCTCGTCGACCCCTTCGTAATGGCCGCAAAGCAGAATGATATCTTTCAATTTGGCCAATTGCTTGGCTTTTTTTTGTGTCAACGGCTCACCCGACGGGCTGGTCAAAATCACCTTGGCCTTGCGGCGGCCTTTGATCTTTTTAACCGCGGAAAAAAAAGGCTGCGGCATCATCACCATGCCTGGCCCGCCGCCAAACGGACGATCATCGACTTTTCGGTGTTTGTCCAAAGTGAAATCCCGCAAATCATGAACCCTGATCGCTATTTTTTTATTTTCCTGAGCGCGCTTCAAAATCGATTCATCAAGAATCGGGGCGAACATCGCTGGGAATATGGTGACAATATCAAAACGTAACATATTATGATGAAACTTTTTGTCCTTCGGTGTTAAGCGGTTCGTTACGATACGCCGCTAAAAAATCCTTCTGAAACTCCGCAAAGCTGCCGGCCTTGATCGCTTTACGGATATCCACTAACAGTTGGATGTAAAAATGCACATTGTGATAGGAAACCAATCGCAATCCTAGAATTTCACCGGCCTTAATCAAATGCCGTAAATAGCCACGAGAAAAATTCTGACAAACCTGACAACCGCACTGTTCATCAAGCGGCCGAAGGTCTTTTGTGAATTCCGCGTTCAGTATAATGATTCTGCCCTTCCTTGTAAAGGCTGAGCCATGACGTCCGTAACGCGTCGGGATCACTGTATCAAACATATCGATGCCCTCACCAACGGCGCGCACAATCTGATCAGGTAAACCGATCCCCATCAAATAGCGTGGATGATCTGCTGGCAGATAAGGCATGGTCTGGTCAATCGCTGTAAACATCAATGGCACCGATTCTCCAACACTGACACCGCCGATGGCGTATCCGGAAAACCCTATTCCTGTGATCTGCCGGGCCGACAGTTCACGAAGATCCGCGTATGTCGAACCCTGAATGATCCCAAACAAAAGCTGACCGCGATCCGGCAGACCAGCAAAGGCCTCTTTGGAACGCATCGCCCATTGGGTTGTCCGTCTTACCGACTCTTCAGCCATTTCGCGATCACAAGGGAACGGCGCGCATTCATCGAGCGGCATGATCATGTCCGAACCCAAAATATTCTCAATCTCCATCACCTTTTCTGGCGTAAACAAATGCTTGCTCCCGTCGATATGGGATTGGAACTCAACACCTTGATCACTCATTTTTCTCAATTTTGATAAACTGAAAACCTGATACCCGCCGCTGTCCGTCAAGATCACCCGGTCCCAATTCATAAATCCGTGCAGCCCTCCGTAATGCTTGATGACCTCCATACCTGGACGCAGATAAAGATGATAGGTGTTAGAAAGTACAATCCCCGACCCCATTTCCTTCAAATCCAAACTGGACAAACCTTTGACCGTCGCGTTAGTACCGACGGGCATAAAAAATGGTGTTTCCAATTTGCCATGGGACGTGGTCAAAATACCCAGCCGTGCTTTAGTTTTGTGATCTGTTTTTAATAATTGAAAATGCATGTGGCTCTCTTTGAACGTTTCGAACTCGCAGGGATTAGACCGAAGTTTGGTATCATACGATCAACATCGCATCGCCATAACTGTAAAAACGGTACTTCTGTTGAATCGCCTCTTGATAGGCCTGCTTGATCAAATCCGACGAACCAAAGGCATAAACCAACATCAACAACGAACTTAAGGGTAAATGAAAATTGGTCAATAAGCAATCGGTCAATCGAAAATCATATCCAGGAAAAATGAAAAGATTCGTTTCTCCTCGGAACTTACCTTGAAGGCCTACGGTTTCTAAAACGCGGCAGCTGGTCGTGCCCACGGCCACGATCTTTCGTTTCTGCTGCTTTGCTTGTTTGACTTTTTGATAAACCGGTTGGGACATTGAAAACTGCTCGGTATGCATAAGATGCTGACGGATGTCTGATGCCGTGATCAGTTTGAAGGTCGCGTGATTGATATGCAACGTGGCCTGGCCAAATTCATACCCCTGCCCTTTCAATTCCTGGATATGCTGTTCAGTAAAATGCAGCCCTGCCGTCGGTGCGGCAACTGAGCCGGCATAACGGGCGTAAACAGTTTGATAAAATTCCCGATCTTCGGAGTCATCCGCCCGTTTGATATACGGGGGAAGCGGCATGTGCCCAATTTTCTTAAGATCTTTGGTCACATCTTTCCGGTTAAATCGGATCAGACGCTGTTGCGGATCAACAACCGTAGCCCGTAACGAACTGTTACTAAAAATGATCTCTTCGCCGGGTTGGATTCTGCGAAAAGGACGTAGCAACGCTTCATAGGTATCCGGCCGAGATCGCCGTTTCAACAAAAGGATTTCCACCTTCCCGCCAGTGCGGGACTTCGTTCCCAATAAACGCGCCGGGACCACCTTGCTGTTATTCAGCACCAAAAAACTCGACGGAGGAAGATACTTAGCTAAACTCTTAAATTGATCATGGCAAAGACTTTTGGTCTTTCGGTCGACGATCAACAAGCGCGCGTCTTGCCGCGACTTTAGGGGCGTCTGGGCAATCAGGTCATCCGGAAGCTGATAATCATAAAATGCTAATTCGGTGGGCCGCATTAAGGACTACTCCAGCGTTTGATCGTCCACGAAATTCACACCCGGGTAATAATAGAGAAGAATGTCCTGGTAACGAAACCGGTGCCGTGACATGACATACGCCCCCCATTGCGACATCCCAACCCCATGCCCCCACCCTTTGCCTAAAAAATCGCAATAATACCCTTTCATTACGACCTCATAGTTGTTGCTTTTAATCAAATTCGCGCCCATGATTTCACGAAATCTTTTTCCCGTGATTTGCGTTTCTTTTCCGTCGCTGGTAATGAAAGCAAGGGTCCGGACGCGATAACTGTTATTGCGTTCAACGACATTGATCTCTTTGATTGTCCCCAGCGCGTAGCCGTTCGCGTTTAAGGTTTCTTGAATATCTGCCAGACGCATATTTTTCTTCCAGTTATAATGCGGGGCAAAGCGGCTGTAAATGCAGCGGCCACCCTGTAAGGGCGGAATCAACTCTTGCGAATTCCAGACCTCGCGGCTGTCTTCGGTATAATCGCCGCAATTGGAAGAATAGTACGCGGGCAGTACTTTGTTTTGATAGAGCATGACCTCTCCCCTTGTTTCACTGACGGCCAAATTTGTCCGATAGCGTTCCGACAATCGCCCGCCGTAAACCTGGGAATAAACATCATTGGTCACATCAAAAGGCTTGGCCGAATTGTTTTGAATTTGATAAAGCGCGTAAGAGCGCGCGGCCACCGCCTGCGCTTTTAAGGCCGCCATGGGCCAACGATGGGAAACTTCATGGTAAAGCACTCCGCGAATGTATTCTTCCAAATCCAAAACATTGATCACCAGGAGCTTATTGTCTTCGGTCTTACGCAAATCAATGTCTCCTCGATACATCTGCTCTTTCCCTTCGACGGACAACTCCAAATCCCGGTCAGGATGGATCCGGATATGGCTTGTCGAAAATGTCCGATCACCAAAGACAATGTTTCCTTGTTCATTCACTTTAACAGCCAGAAGGCTGGCACGGCCAGCCTGATCCAGCAACTGTCCACTGTTGACATCCATGATGTCAGCCCGTCCCCGAATATTGAATTTGACCTCCAGAGCGTTTTGCAAAACAGCAACGCGGACCAAAATCGGTCGTGACAGTTCGTCACCCATAACGAGTCGCGAAGAACATAACACGATAAAAATAAAAAGTAGAAACCTACAGGTTCGTTGAAACAGTTTAGAATGCATGGTCATTTTAATTATCGACGATGAAATAGCTGAAAAATAAAACTCAGCAACAGGCTTAAAAGAATGCAGGTCCCTAAGGGGAAATAGAAACTGAAATTTTCCTTCTTAATGAAAATATCTCCCGGCACCCTCCATCCGCTGGGAAATTTGTTGAGCGCCATAAAAAGCAGTCCCAAACCGGCCAAGAGCAACCCCGTAACCAACAATATTTTCCCAAGCTCGGCCATCATTGTCCTTTCGAAAATAATTCCGATGGAGCGACCCGGCTGGCTAAAGAAATATTAAGATGCGCTAAAGCCCGTTCCGTGATTTCCCGGCCGCGGGCGGTCCGTTTCAGGAACCCGCGTTTGAGCAAGAACGGTTCCACCACATCGACGATCGTATCGATTTCTTCATTCAAAGTCGCCGCCAGCGCTTCGATCCCAACTGGGCCACCTTTGTAATGTTCTTGGATCACCTTGAGGATCCGGCGATCAACGTCATCAAGCCCTTCGCTGTCAATGCCCAGCGACTGCATGGCCTGCACAACAACCGCCTTGAAAATTTTTGCGGTCTTGGTTTTGACCTGGGCATAATCCCTGACCCGTCGTAAAAGCCGGTTCGCGATCCGCGGCGTCCCGCGGGCACGTTGGGCGATTTCCGCCGCAGCCTCGGCATCAACGTCGACACTGAGCTTTTGCGCGGAATGCTGGACAATCACGCTCAAATCCTCCGGAGAATAAAAATCCAAATGGTGAAAAATCCCAAATCGGTCACGGAGCGGAGAAGCCAAAAGACCACTGCGGGTCGTGGCACCGATGATGGTGAACGGTTTGAGATTGAAATTGATGGTCCGCGCGTAAGGGCCTTTATCGACGATGAAATCGATCTTGAAATTTTCCATGGCCGGATATAAAAATTCTTCCACGGTCTTTGACAGGCGATGGATCTCGTCGATGAACAAGATATCGCCCTGTTCCAGATTCGTCAAGATGCCAATCAAGTCCCCGGCCCGTTCAATGGCCGGCCCAGACGTGATGGTGATGCGAGAACCCATCTCATGGGAAATGATGTACGCTAAAGAGGTCTTACCCAGCCCGGGCGGGCCGGAAAAAAGCATGTGTTCTAAGGGTTCGTTGCGCTGTTTCGCGGCGGTGAGTGCCACTTTGAGATTTTCAACGAGATCTTTCTGACCAATGAACTCGGCCAGCCGGGAAGGACGCAAAGAAAGGCTGACGATTTTGTCTTCTTCGGACTCCTGATTGAATACCAACTTACGGCGTTCTTCCATCATTCTTCGGTTACGGCCGACATCTTTTCCTTATTTTGCATGACTTCGATATCGGCAAACATACGCTTTTGCACAACCTTGATTTCCTTCAGCCGGATCAATTCCAGCATGGCCATAAATAAGACGACCATTTCGGTTTTGCTGCGGGCCGCGGCGAAAAATTCCGAAATCATCATCCGCGGACGTTTGAGCATCTGATGCAGAATTTCATGGATCTTATCTTCAACGGTGAATTCTTCATGCATCACCTCATGAATCGGATTGTCGGCAAACCGCTTGAGCGCTTTGGTAAAGGCGTTGATGAGATCGAAGAGATTGGCCTCAAAATGGATTTCCGTGGCATCGGCTTTGATCTCCTGCATTCGTTCCTCGTCGGGATTGCGGGGAAAATAATTCTGCCATTGTGCCGCCCGCACCTTCAACTCTTCGGCAACTTCTTTGTAAACTTTATATTCGAGCAACCGCTTCACCAACTCTTCTCTCGGGTCCAATTGCGCGTCTTCCTGTTCGTTCGGGTCTGGCGGGAGCAGCATCCTCGATTTGATCTGGATGAGGGTGGCGGCCATCACCAAAAAATCTCCCACAACTTCCAAATCCAACAGCTTCATCATCTCGATGTGCTGCATGTACTGCTCAGTGACTTTGACGATCGGGATATCGTAAATATCGATATCATTCTTCTTGATCAAATACAGCAGAAGATCGAGCGGGCCTTCAAAAATGTCAAGTTGCAATTTATAACTCATGGGGAAGTGGGTTAAAAAATGATTTCTTTGATTTCCTCGAGCGTCTGGCGGGCCATGGCCTGGGCCTTCTTCCGCCCCATATTTAAAATATCACGAATCCGGTCTTTGTTCTTCATTAATGTTTCTCTTTTTTCCTGTAAGAGAGCGAGCTGCATCAGAATCGACTGCGCGAGGAAGGCCTTGCACTCAGTACACCCCTTTTTTGCTCCTGTGCACCAATCATACACGGCCTTGGATTCTTGCTGGGCAAAAACTTGATAATAGCTGTAGACATTGCAGGCCTCGGGGTGACCGTGATCGGTTATTTTGATCCGCTTTGGATCGGTAAACATGCGGCTGACTTTTTTCTGGATCTCGTGTGGGGAATCAGCGAGATTGATCGCGTTGTCATAACTCTTACTCATCTTACGGCCATCGACGCCCAAAAGCCGCGGCGTCTTGGTGAGGACCGGTTCGCAATCCGGAAAAATATCCGTCTTGTAAATGCTGTTAAACCGACGGGCAATCTCGCGGGCCAATTCCAGATGCGGGAGTTGATCTTCGCCAATCGGGACGACATTGGCTTTATAAAGCAATATATCAGCGGCCTGAAGAACCGGATATCCTAAAAATCCAAAGGTCTGCAAATCCCGGGATTTGATTTCTCTCAACTGCTCCTTATACGTTGGATTGCGCTCGAGCCAGCCGAGCGGAGTGATGCAGGAAAGGATCATATAAAGTTCGAGGTGTTCGGGCACTTCCGATTGGACAAAAAGGACCGAGCGGTCCGGATCGATCCCGCAAGCGAGCCAGTCCGCAGCCATATCGATGATATGTTCCGATATCTCGTGACTCTGCGCATACTCTCCCATATAGGCATGCCAGTCCACGATGCTAAAAATGCATTCATGCTGCTCCTGAAGCAAGAGCCAACTTTGTAGAGCACCCACCCAATGGCCCAAATGCAGCTTGCCCGTCGGACGCATGGCACTGAAAACACGTTTTTCCTTTGGATTATTTTTCTTCAAGGGAGGTGTTCCTCGCTGTTCTAACGATCATGCGGTTATGCGGAGCTTGAGGATCGTTTCACAAGATCGAAGAATAAACGCTTTTTACCATTCACCATTCACTTTTCACTCTTCACTGCCTGCAACGTTCTGGCAATCGTTTCCTCTTCGTAAGCCTCCAAAATGTCGCCGGGTTCAAAGGCATTGAACTTATCGATGGTAATCCCACATTCAAACCCTTCCAAAACTTCTTTCACGTCGTCTTTAAAACGTTTCACCGAAGAAATCGTGCCGTTGAAAACAACTTCGCCGTTGCGTTTCACGTCGATACGCGCCTTCCTAGTGATTTTGCCCTTGGTGACAAAACAGCCAGCCACGATACCAGACTTGCTCAATTTGAAAACCTGGCGCACTTCAACCTTCGCCAAAAATTTACGTTTCTTGGTGGGATCAAGCAGCCCTTCCATGGCCTTACGCACATCGTTGACGGCATCATAAATGATGCGGTATTGGCGGACATCCACCGGTTGCTTTTCCATTTCCTGCACGGCCCGATGATCGACATCGACATGAAAGGCAATGATGATCGCCGAAGAGGCGTTGGCCAAAATCACGTCGGAGGCGTTGACATCACCGATCCCGCCGTGGATCAATTTGAGTTTGACCTCGTCGCTGGGGATCTTTTCCAAAGAATCTTTGAGGGCCTCAAGCGATCCCTGCACATCCGCTTTGATGATGATGCTCAATTCCTTCAATTTCCCTTCTTGAATGCGGGTATAAATATCTTCCAGGGTGATCATCTTTTTATAAGCGCCCATTTTTTGGTCTTTCAATTTCTCTTGACGCTTTCCCGTGATTTCCTTGGCCTGCTTTTCATCTTTCACCACATAAAACATTTCACCGGCCTCGGGCACCCCGGGCAATCCCAGAATCTCGACGGGTGTGGAAGGCCCGGCCTCGGAAATCGGCCGCTCCAAATCATCAAACATGGCTTTCGCCTTGCCATAATACGGTCCGACCACCACAAAATCATTGGGACGAAGCGTTCCGCTTTGAACAATGAGACTGGCAACCGGTCCGCGTCCTTGACTCAAATGCGCCTCGACGACAATGCCAGATGCTTTCTTTTGCGAATTGGCCCGCAATTCCAAAAGTTCCGACTCCAAAAGGATCATTTCCAAAAGCCGATCCAATCCTTCTCCGGTCTTGGCGGAAACGCCGACACAGATCGTTTTTCCTCCCCAATCTTCCGGGCTTAAATCGTGATCGCTCAACTGTTTTTTAACCCGGTCGATATCGGCTCCCGGCCGATCAATCTTGTTCAACGCGACAACAATCGGTACCTGAGCGGCCCGGGCATGGTTGATGGCTTCTTCGGTCTGCGGCATGATCCCCTCGTCGGCGGCAATCACCAAAACAACCAAATCCGTGATGTACGCTCCGCGCGCCCGCATCGCTGTAAAAGCCTCATGACCTGGCGTATCTAAAAATGTGATCCTGCCCTTTGGCAGATTGATGGAATATGCGCCGATGTGCTGAGTAATCCCGCCGTGCTCATCATCAACCAAACGACTTTTGCGAAACTGATCCAAAAGCGAGGTCTTGCCATGATCAACGTGTCCCATAAAAGTGATGACTGGTGCTCGTGTCTCCAAAAGCTCTTCCTGCTCTCCTTCAAACTTATGCTCTTCAACAATCTGCTCTTCCTGCGTTCGCACCTTTGCCAGACTGAATCCGAAATCTTGCGCCAGCCGCTGAACCACGTCTTGATCGAGATTCTGATTGATGTTGGCAAAGAACCCCATCAATAAAAGTTTTTTCAAAACAACATTGGGTTTCTGCTTGACCTTAACCGCGAAATCACCGACCGAAATGGGAACATTGATCTCAATTTCCTGCAATTGTTCCGAGGCGATTGTCGGCACTCCGGCGTTAGACTGAAGCGAAGCGCTATCCCCGATGGGTCTGGGAAAGTCTTCACTGTCTTTTCTCAACACCCCAGGTGTTTCCGAAGTAGATTCATCCCTCCCCCCCCTACCAAGCGTTTTTCGTTTGCGCTTGGCAAAAGGTTTGAGCGCGACAAAAGGCTGCGGGCTGATCCTCGGCTTCGCCTTGACGTCCCGGTCAACTTCCTTAGTCGTTGCTTTAGTTTTATCCTTGATCACCGTCGCTGCTGCAACTTCTTTCTTTTTGGACGCGGCGGATTCTTCCGATTTTTTAGAAACAGCTTTTATCGATGTCTTCTTTTTCGTACTGACTTTCTTCTCTTTCTCAGCCACGACCTTCTCGGGAGGACTCTGCGGTTCTTCCTGAGCAGGCGCTTTCGGCCGTTTTGCCAAAGCACTGCGCAAAACACTCAAGACCGCACCATTCAATTCCTGATTGCCGTCCTTGGCTTTTAATTTCAAGGCCTTAAGCTGCTCGAGAACCGCTGCGTTGGTCGTCTTCAATTCTTTAGCTAATTCTGAAACTTTCATATTTCTTTATTCCTTACTAAAATTTCTTTGCTTGCTCAATCAACTTCTCAGCTTTGGTCTTCGCCAGCCCCTCAACCTGTGCCAAATCATCAGCAGAGGCCTCAGCGATCTTTTTTAAAGAATCAAAACCCTTTTCCTGCAAAGCCTTTATCGTTTTTACGCCAACTCGTTTCAACTTCCGCAATTCAGAAGCCTCTGACTTTTTTGCCGGCTTGTCCGCGGATACTTTTTTCTTGGCCTTTGTCGCCGCCTTGGCACTTTCGTCAGCAGCGTTTTGATTCGCTTCCTTTTGATTTTCTTCCCATTGTTTGGCCGTGAAGATGTTAAGTTCCCAGGCCACCAGCTCACTGGCCAAACGGACATTCTGGCCCCTTCTGCCGATCGCCAGCGACAGCTGGTCCTCAGCGACAATAAGATTGGCCCGTTTGTCATCGGAATCGATTTGAATCTGTGAAATTTCCGCCGGGGAAAGCGCTGCTTGAATGTATTCCTTGATATCATCGGAGTAACGGACAATATCAATCTTTTCTCCTTGCAGCTCGGAAACAATATTTTTAACCCGTGAACCGCGCATCCCCACACAGGCCCCAACGCAGTCCACCTTCTCGTCCTTGGAATAAACCGCGATCTTGGTTCGCTCGCCGACTTCGCGCGCGATCGCTTTGACCTCAACAATCCCCTCATAAATTTCCGGAACTTCCAACTCAAACAGCTTGCGGACAAACTGCGGATTGGAACGCGAAAGCACGATCTGCGCCCCGCGGTTCTCGCGGTTGACGTCCAAGACATACGCGCGAACACGATCGCCCTGACGAAACTCTTCTTTCGGGGATTGCTCGCTTCGCGGAATGAATCCTTCGGTCTTTCCTAAATCCACAATGATGTTACCGCGCTCAAAACGATAGACGCTGCCGCTGATAATGGTCCCAATACGGGCATTGTATTCGTGATACACCACGTCCTTTTCCGCTTCACGGATTTTCTGAATGACCACCTGTTTCGCCGTCTGTGCCGCAATCCGGCCAAATTCACTGGAACGGATCTCATGATTTCCGGCGAAAGCCTTAAGCTGTCCGGTGGCAAGATCAAAGACCGCGCGAACATCTTCCTCTTTGCCAACCGTTGCGACTTTTCTCGCCGCTGAAGCAACCGCGGCCTCAACCGCCTGAATGAGCACCTCTTTATTGATGCCTTTATCTCTTTCCAATTGCTCTAAAATTCCCAATAATTCTCGATTATCCATCTTTCCTCTCCTTAATAGTTACCCAACGTCCCCGATACCCAGATTCCCAGTTCGTAAAAAGATTCCCACTTTATGAATACCTTCACACAAAATAACTGGGTTACACAGGATATTGGATTCGGGACTCAATTTTATTCTTCAGACAACTTGTATACCCTTCCTAATATTTGAAAAGGGGATGGCCATAACGCCCTGTTTCATGCCCATCGAAACATCTTCGTGGCTAACGGCTTGAACGACTCCCTCAAATTCGAGATGACGATCAACCGGTTCATTCAAAAACACACGAACCCGACGGTTCAAGGCCCGTAAGAAATCCTTTTCTGTCTTCATCGGCCAATCAATCCCGGGCGAACAGACCTCTAAAAAATAATTTCCCGCGATTCCGGCGACCAAATTTCCTTCATCAATCTTCTGAATAATGATTTTATTCAATTCCGCGCACTGCTGGAGTGTGATCCCCCCCAGAGGTTTGTCAACAAAGACCTCAATGAGAAAATCCCGGTTCCTGCGCTTAACCCGCAAATGCACCAAATCAATCTCTGAACCCACTAAAATCGTAACGACACAATCCTGAACTTTCTCTTTCAGCTCATCGATTAACGTCATGGCCGTCCTCAACTCACTTGCCGGTTCTTCAGGAGATGGTGCATTGTAGCAATCAGCCCGGCTTTGTCAACCATTTCCGTGGTTCCGGACCGACGATCTTTTATCTCCAGCTTCCCTTCCTTAAGGAAATGCTTTCCTAGCACAATCCGATAAGGAATCCCAATCAGATCAGCATCGTTGAACTTGCGGCCGGCGCTTTCATCCCGGTCATCCAAGAGGACCTGAAAACCCTGTTTTTCTAACTCTCGATAGATCTCTTCACTGACCTGCAATAACTCCTTTTCTTTAACTTGCACAGGCAATATCTGGACATCAAAGGGCGAGACTTCCCGCGGCCAGACGATTCCCGCCGGATCATGATTTTTTTCAATGACCGCCGCGATCAAACGGCTCACGCCAATCCCGTAACAACCCATGATCAAAGGTTTGCGCTTACCGTCTTCATCGAGGAACAACGCCTGCTGGGCCTGGCTGTATTTCGTACCCAGCTGAAAAATATGCCCCAATTCAATCGCGACCTGGCGTTCTTCTTTCCCTTCTTTTTTAATGACCACCTCATCCTCACCGATAGGGGCGGGAACAAGGAATTCATGCGACAGACTTCCACCCATGGCTCCCGAATCCGCCTCGATGATCACGACATCTAAACCACATCGTCTAAAAATTTTTTTATATGCCACGAACATCAAATCATAATTTTTTTGCAGGCCGGCCTGATCACGATCAAAGCTATAAGCGTCCTTCATCATAAACTCACAGGCGCGAACGATCCCAAAACGTGGTCGGATCTCGTCGCGAAATTTCGTCTGGATTTGATACAAGGTCACCGGCAGCTGCCGATAAGATTGAACGTATTGCTTAACCAAATCCGTGATCACTTCCTCATGCGTTGGCCCCAAGCACATCGGACGACCGCGTTTGTCTTCAAACCGGATCATCACTTCTTTGAACGTCTGGTCACGGCCGGTGGTGTGCCATAACTCAATCGGCTGCAGACACGGCAAGAACAATTCTCGCGCGCCGATGATCTCCATCTCCTCGCGGATGATGGTTTCGATCCGACGCAAGACCCGCAAGCCCAAAGGCAAATAAGAATACACCCCCGACGTAAGCATATTGACCAGACCAGCCCGCAACAACAACTGATGACTGATGGCCTCGGTCCCTCCCGGCGTTTCCTTCAAAGTGGGTATGAAATATTTGCTCCAATACACGTCTTAACTGTCCTCGCTGATGACGTCCGCGCTGAAAAACCCATCGGGAAGTTTAACAAATCGTTTCGCGAATTTCTTATAAAAAGACGGGCAGCGGCTGTTTTTGATCCATTGACCAACGATCCGGCCGTCTTCTAAAACATTTTGCTGTTTAAAAGAGAAAACATCCTCCAGGACCGTTTTTTGGATCGCTTTATCGAAACGGATATCGGTCAAATTCGTAATGCGACGAACTCCGTCTGGAAACAACTCGATATGCGCGATCAGATCAATGGCGCGGGCAATCTGTTTTTGGATTTCCTGGGTTCCCAATTGGATCCCGGACATGAGCATCATCGTGACCATCCGGTTAAAACAGTCTTCCGGCGATTCAGCATGCACAATCGCCAGCGATCCCGCGTGTCCGCTGCTGATCGATTGGATCAAATCCAACATTTCCAGGCCTCTCACCTCACCGAGGATGATCCGATCCGGACGCATCCGCAGCGAATTGATGAAAAGGTCTCGAATGCTGATCGTGCCCTTGCCCTCGATGTTGGCGGGTTTGGCCTGCAAAGACACCACATGTTCCTGCAAAAGCCGCAATTCCGGGGTATCTTCAATGGTAATGATCCGTTCCTTTTCCGGGATATGCCGCGACAAAACGTTGAGCGCGGTCGTCTTTCCCGTACCCGTGGCCCCGCAGAAAACAACGTTGAGTTTCGCCTTCATCGCCGAGATCAATAAAACCGCCATTTCCTTATTCAACATCTGTTTAGTCAAAAGATCGTCGATGGTGGTGATATCCGATGCGAATTTACGAATGGTCATGACTGGTCCAGATAAAGAAACCGGCGGCAAAATCACATTGACCCGCGAACCATCCGCCAGCGAAAAATCAACATAAGGGGATGATTCATCAACCCGACGGTTGGAGCCGGAATTCGACAATAGCTTTTGAATCGTATGCGTCAGTTCCTGATTGCTGTTAAACTTCACATTGGTCCGTTCGATGACACCCTGGCGCTGAACATAAACATAATTCGCGCCATTGATCATGATCTCGGTCACGTCCTTATCTTCAATGAGTGAACGGATCGGCCCCAAACTGACCATAGCACTCACGATGTCCCGGATCAAAGAAATCCGCAGCTCCGTTGGCAGTTCAATTTCTTTTTCATAACACAAATCGGTAATCGCCCGGTCAATAAATGTCCGCATTTGATCATCCGACATTTTATCTTTTTTAATTAAAAAATCGGTGCGTTCAATCAAATACCGATGAACAAGCGCTCTGAGTTCCTTCTCATTCATGGATCATCCTTTCGTTCATTGACCTTCGTACAGCTAATAGAACAAAATTTTTAAAAAACGAAGGTCGTTATACTGACTACAATAAAAATTCTTACTTTTGAAAAAGTCAGTAATTTACAACTTATGAAAAAACCCTTTAACAGCGTCGACCCAGCCGACCTGCACCACATCATTATAAAGGACAAAAACCATCAAACACAGGATCAAGCTGAACCCCGCCCGCGTCAACCCCTCTTCCATCTTGACCGAAAGCGGCCGGCCCCTGACTTTTTCGACGGCCAACAAAAACAGATGGCCGCCGTCTAAGACCGGGATCGGAAACAAATTAAAAATCGCCAGACTGAGGCTGATCACGGCCATGATATAAATCAAATACGGCAATCCCTTGTCCGCGGCATTCTTAATCACGTCAAAAATCCGAATGGGACCGGCCAAGGCGTCTTTGGCCGGCAAAGCACCGACAAAAACATAATAAAGCGATTTCACTGTCATCGTGGTCAAATCCACAATCTGCTGATAAGCTTTGCCGATGGATTGAACAGGGCCGTATTTCAAAAAAACGATTTGCTCGGTCGGTTGGATTCCAATCACGTGCAATTTTTGCTTTTGACCAAAAATATTGGGGACCTCGCTGACTTGCGGCTCAATCACCTTCGTCAACTCTTGACCGTTGCGCTCAAAAACAACATTCATCGTTCCATTCGACGAGCGGACCATCTTTTGCACGTCGTCCCAACCGAGAATCGGGACATGATTGATCTGCAGGATTTTATCTCCCTCTCGTAACTCCGCTTCCGCGGCCGGATATCCGTCCATCACCTTGCCGATGGTTGTCGAAAGCATCGGAAACCCGGTCAAAAAAATGCAATAAAAACAAAGATAAGCAAAGACCACATTGATCACCGGGCCCATCAAGACAATCAAGGCCCGATGCCACACTGGATGAGAATAGAATTCTCTCGGATCGCCTTTGCATTGACTACGCTCATCTCCAGCCAACTTAACAAATCCGCCCAAGGGAATCGCCGAAACCATGAACTCGGTCCCTTGAAAATTTTTTGAAAATAATTTTGGACCAAACCCGACGGAAAATTTCTCAACCGTTACCCCCACCTTTTTGGCGGCGATATAATGCCCCCACTCATGCACAATGATCAAAATGCTCAAAACAGTTAAAAAAATAATCAAACTCATCGGGTTTTCCTTTTCAATTTAATAATCTTTTGGTCTCTTCTCGCGCCCACAGATCGGCATTGCGAATGTCGTTCAATTGGGGATGGCGGCAATTCTTATGCCGACGCACGACCTTTTCAACCAACGGATAAATCCGCGAGAATGAAATCTGCAGGTCTAAAAAGGCCTCGACCGCCACCTCATCAGCGGCATTGAGAACACTGGGCAGCGTACCGTCCGCTTTTGCCACCTCCAGGCACAACGAAAGCGCTGGAAACTTTTTAATGTCTGGCCGTTCGAAAGTCAAAGATTTCAATTCAAAAAAATTCAAATCTTTAAGTCCGGTCGGCAAACGCCGCGGATAAGTCAAGGCATATTGGATCGGCAGGCGCATGTCAGTCACCCCCAATTGCGCCAAAACCGATCCGTCTTTAAAACCGACCATTGAGTGAATGATCGCCTCGGGATGAAGCACCACTTCAATCTGATTGACGTCAAGCTGGAACAGCCGCTTTGCTTCAATGACCTCAAAACCCTTATTCATCAAAAGCGCTGAATCCACAGTGATTTTTTTTCCCATCCGCCAGCGAGGATGATTTAAAACTTCCTTCACCGTCAACTCAGCGAATTTTCGCTGGGGAACCTTGCGTAAGGCCCCTCCAGAAGCCGTCAGATAAACGCGTTTGATTTCTTTGTGCGGACGCCCCTCCAGACACTGAAAAATCGCGCTCTGCTCGCTGTCAACAGGAATGATCTTGGCCCCGTGCTTTTGCGCCTCCTTCATCAGGAGATCACCAGCCACCACCAGGGCTTCTTTGTTGGCCGGGGCAACGGTCTTCCCAGCGCGCACAGCGCTCAGAAACGGGATTAAGGCCTCACTGCCCCGCATACCAATCACCACGATATCCACTTCCCGCCGGCTTACCAGTTCGGGGAGATCACAATTCACATCGAGAATCTTTACCAAAAAACCGTTCAGGCCTGCTTTAAGCTTAGCCTGTCCCGCTCGAGGAACAGCCACATAACGGGGCTGAAAATTTTTGACCTGCCTTAGTAAAATGTCAATGTTGTTGTACGCGGTCAACCCAACAATCTTAAATTGTTCTGAATAACGGGCAATGACCTTTAAGGTGCTGATGCCAATCGAACCAGTGGAACCTAAAATAACAACTTTTTTAAAATCCTTTTGCTTCATAGCACGCGCTTAAGGTCCGATCCAATCCAAAATTCTTAAACGGTCTTCAAAACCGAACTCATGTAAAGGTAAAATGCTGGTGCGGAAAAAAGCAGACTGTCGATGATATCCAGCACCCCTCCCTGCGACGGCAGGAATTTTCCGGAATCTTTCACGTTGCAATCGCGTTTGATGAGCGATTCGGATAAATCTCCCACCTGTCCAATGCCGCCAAAAAAGGCTCCGATCAGCACCACGTGCCATAGCGGAAAAGCAATGTCACCTGGCAAAAATGAACTGAAGATCAAGGCCGACCCAATGCTAAAAACAAAACTGCCAACACTTCCTTCCACCGACTTATTCGGACTGATCCGCGGGAACAAAGGATGTTTGCCCAGCCACGAACCAATCAATAGAGCACCCATATCACCGCATTTGGTGACCAAAAGAATGAACGCCAACAATTTTACCCCATCGGTGCCAGGCAAAAGGAAACGTATCTTGATCAAAAAACTGAAAGCCCAAGAAACATAAAACACGCCAAACATCGTGGTGGAAATGCCGATGATGGCATTGCTATTGTCATGACGGGCGAATTGTAAAAACAAAATGGTCAAAAAGGCGAGAACAATGAACAACAGTTCCCAATTCTTGGTCGGTTCAAAACGAAAAAAAATGGACAAGGGGATCAAGACCCCGATGAAAATCCCCACATAACTGTAAATGGGGATATTTTTTTTCTTGACCATATAAAAAAACTCGTATAATCCACCGAGGGTCAAGGACAAAACAACAATCAGAAAAATCCATTGATTGATGACCGCGATCGTCGTCATGGCAATCAAGATCGTTGAACTCACCAGTCGGTTAAAGGACATCGGTTTAGGGCATTCCTTTTACTTTTGAGGAGACGTTGTCACTTGCCCGTAACGGCGTTCCCGTTGTTGATAAACCTCTAAGGCCTTTTTGAATTCCTCTTCATTGAAGTCCGGCCAATGGGTTTGCGTAAAATAAAATTCAGTATAAGACAACTGCCACAATAAAAAATTACTGATCCGCTGCTCTCCTGACGTGCGAATCAAAAGATCCGGATCCGGCAGAGCGCTGGTATAAAGATGCGCGCTCAACATTTCATCATCAATAGCACTGGGCTGCAATTTTCCATCTTGAACCTTTTGCGCGAGAACACGGACCGCCTGAATGATTTCCAGTCGGGAACCATAATTGAACGCCAAATTTAAAATCAACCCGGAATTTTTTTTCGTTAACTCTGTCGCCCTCTGCAATCGTTCATGGACGTCGGCCGGGATCCCCTCATGCTGCCCAATCATGCTAAGCCGCACGTTCCCGTCCATCATTCGCTTCATCTTGCTTTCCAAGGCCGAACTGAAGGTCTTCATCAGCATCGCGACTTCCGTCGGCGGGCGCTTCCAATTTTCCGTCGAGAAAGTAAAAAGGGTCAAGACCTTGATCCCCAAACGGCTGGCGCTCTCCACAATTTCTTCAACCCGCTTAACCCCTTCCAAATGCCCTTGAAAACGCGGCAACCCCCGTTGCTTGGCCCAACGCCCGTTCCCATCCATAATGATAGCAATGTGTCTCGGCAAATTCGCTGTTAACATCATCCTCATGCGTCATGATTGACGTCCAAAATTTCCGCGAAGCGGGATTAAAAAATTAGCCCCGCCGAGGCGGGGCATCTATGAAAGGACTATCGCGACGACATACGATCGACACAATAGCAAAAACGTCGAAGGCTAATTGGTACTCGCGGCTTGCTGCTGCTTATCCATTTCCTGCTGAAGTTCCTGCTGAAGATTAACGACCTGCTGTCGCAATGTCTGACTTTCTTGACGCAAAGAACTCAATTCGGAATTCATTTGGACACTCGCCGATTTTCCTTGAGTTAAAATCCCTTGAATATTATCGATCTTATTTTTGGCATCCGCCAAATCCGATTCCAGGCCTTGAATCTGTCCTTTGGCCTTTTCTAAATTTCGTTCCGCCACCATCCGTAAATAACGCTCCTGCATCAATTGATCCTGCATCTTACTGGTGGTGACATTGGCACTGACCGCCAAAACACATCCGATGATCGCTACAGCAACAGCTACCGGCAACGCTCTACTTTTCACGGGTTCTCCTCCTTGCTTGCGTTCAATCCTTTTTAAAATCATTTGAGGTTTTCCGACGATGGAGCAACTTCCGGTTCCTGTCCCGCCGTCTTCGCTGTCTTGGGCAGGATCACAATTTCAACCCGTCGATTTTTCTGACGGCCTTCAACTGTGTCATTGGTATCCACCGGACGAAATTCTCCATAACCGGTCGCGGCCAGACGGGCCGGATCGATTTGATGATTTTCAATCAAATAATGCAAAACACTCATGGCCCGGGCTGAAGACAATTCCCAATTGGACTTCCAATTGGAAACCTTAATGGGGACGTTATCGGTGTGCCCTTCAATCCCAACACTCAGATCCCTGACGGTTGTCTGCAGGACGCTGGAGACCTTATCCAACCTTTCAAACGCTTCTTGACGCAATTCCGCTTTTCCTGAATCAAAAAGAACCTCGGCAACAAAGGTGATGACCAAACCCCGTTCCGCCATTTGTACCGAAACTTCTTTATCATTGATTTCGTTTCGTAGACGATTTTCCAGCTCTTGTTTGGCCCGCTCCAACTCCGAAAGTTCCTGTTTTAACGCAGAAATCCTTTCAACATCTTTCCGGCGCCCTTTTTGAAAGATCACCGTACAACCAGCTAAATTGATGGATATGAAGATGAGTCCTGTTAAAAGGGTTATCGCGCGAAAAATTTTTGACATGTCTTCCTCCTTAGATATTTTTCACATTATCATAGCACTTTTTTAAAGTCAAGCTAATATCGGATAATTGTTTCATGTCGCTTGGAACCAGTTGAGACATAACGGATTTTGACTTTTAACAGCTCCTCAAGCCGCTCCAAATAACGACGAGCATTGCCAGGAAGTTTGCTATACTCCTCCACCGCCTTGGTAGGCCATTTCCATCCCGGCAGCGTTTCATAAACCGGCTTGGCTTTGCATAACACTTCAAAATCCATTGGAAATTCTTTAAAGGTCTTACCCCGATACTGATACGCAGTACAGATCTTAATGTTTTCTAAAATATCCAACACGTCGAGCTTCATAATCGCCAGCTCCGAAATCCCGTTGATCATTAGCGAATAGCGCACCAAGACGCTGTCAAACCAGCCGCAGCGTCGAGGCCGGCCGGTTGTCGCTCCGAATTCTTTTCCGGCCTTCTGTACGATGTCTTTCAGGCGAGTGGAAAATTCGGTTGGGAACGGCCCCTCCCCCACCCTCGTCGTATAGGCCTTGACCGCGGCCACAGCCTTATCAATCTTCATCGGCGGCACGCCGCTGCCAGGAGACACTCCTCCTACGATCGAATTGGAGGATGTGACAAAAGGATACGTTCCAAAATCAATGTCGAGAAAAGTCCCTTGCGCCCCTTCAAACAAAATGGATTTTTTCTGATCAATGGCCCGGTTCAAATAAATCGCCGTATCAAAAATAAAGGGTTTGATTCTGCGGCCGTAAGCGAGGTAATCGCGATAGACCTCGTCGAAAACAAACTCTTTGGCACCAAATCCTTTCTTAAAAATCTGGTTCTTTTCGGCCAAGTTGTCTTCCAGTTTTGACTTTAAAATCCGCGGATTTAAAAGATCAATCATGCGGATCCCGCAGCGGGCCACCTTATCGGCATAGCAAGGACCAATGCCGCGGCCAGTCGTGCCAATTTTGTTTTTACGGACCGATTCCCGCAGACTGTCGAGAATCCGATGATACGGCATCACCACATGACAAAACCCGGAGATCTTCAATTGTTTTGGTGTTACCGTAATGCCGCGCTTCTTAAGGTCTTTGAGTTCACTGAGCAGTGCCGGAGGATCGACGACAACACCATTGCCGATCACGCAGACCTTATCACTGTGCAGAATGGCGGACGGCAACAGATGAAAAATGTACTCTTCGGTTCCAACCACAACCGTGTGGCCAGCATTGTTTCCCCCCTGATAGCGCACGGTGATATCAACATCTTTCGAAAGGAAGTCGATGAGTTTTCCTTTGCCCTCATCTCCCCACTGCGCACCGACAACAACAGTATTCATTTGGATCACCTCACCATATATAGAAGAAAATGAACGAAATGGCATAGGATAAAAAAACCGCTGCCGAGATGATTTGGACCTTACTGAGAACATTTTGCAAACGGATAACTCTCATCCTGGAAATGAAGATCCGATCAAGGATCAGCAAGACGGTTAACATCGGCACGATCGTTCCCAAACTATAAAGCAACAACAAAAATCCTGCCCTCAACAAATATCCCGGCAATGTCAACTGATAGAGAATAATGGTGACATAGATGTTGGGAGGCCAGGCAACGGCCAAAAGCATGGTGACCCCCGCGGTCAGCAACGACAAAAGCAAGAGGACCGCTCTATTCTGCAAATGGCTCTTAGACTTGACGACATCTCGCGCTTGATCAAGAAAGGGGAACGGCACCAGCAACCGCTCTTCCCGATGAGATCTCAGATAAATCCACCAGTCCCGCAAAAGAATGATGCCAATGATAAAATCAAACGTCACAAAAAATACCAAACTCCAGTGCAAAAAACGATCATAGATCTTGCAAATCAAAAACCCATCAAACAGTCCCGTATTAAGAACAGTGGTCAAGATGACGGCGGCCACTAAAAAAACACAGCCGGAATAAAAAATCCTGCCCCCCACCATTGATACAAAATAAAGAAAACAAATAAAAAGCAGCAGGGCCAACAGCCCTCCCGGATTGACACTATCAGCTAATCCCGCCCGCAAGGCCGGAAGAGCAGCAAAACGCATCCATTCACCCCAGCTCAGATTCATAGCCGCGCGCTCAAATCTTGATCAATTTGGCAAACAAAATATCTTTGGTTTTCTTGATTTTTTCGATCGTCGCCGCAGAGACATCACTATCCACGTTGACCACACTGACCGCTAATCCACCCGGGGCTTCCCGGCCAAAAGTAATCCCCGCGATATTGATTTTATTCTCGGCAAGGATCATCCCCACGGCACCGACGATGCCGGGCTTGTCATTGTTGTTAATAAAAATCACGTTCCCGTGTGGGCTGGCCTCAACGTAAACGTTGTTGACTTTAACAATGCGCGGCTGCGAATTTCCTGACAGCGTCCCCCAGATCGTGAAATCCTCTTTCTCACTTTTGATTTCGACGTTGACCAAATTCACAAATTCTTCTTCTTTATTCGACAAGATTTCTTGAACATTAATCCCGCGCTCGCGGGCGATATCAACCGCGTTGATCGAATTGACGGTGTCCCCCAAGATGGGTGATAAAATGCCGTTGACAAAGGCCATGGTGACCGGAGTGATTTTGTGTTTTGTCATCTCACCGCTGTAAATGATTTTGATATGGGAGATCGCGCCCTCGACGAGTTGTCCGGAAAATTTCCCCATCCGTTCCGCCAAATCAATATATGGCTCAAGGATTTTATAGGCCTCGGCCGTGACCGACGGAAAATTCGCCGCGTTAACGATTCCCTTACCTAACAAAGCATTGCGCACCGCTTCCGCGATCTCGATCGCCACATTGATTTGCGCTTCCGACGTGGCTGCCCCCAAATGCGGGGTCAGCACACAATTATCTAACTTTAACAATTCCGAACCCGCCGGCAGCGGTTCTTGTTCAAAAACGTCCACGGCGCATCCGGCAATCCTTTTCGCTTTCAGCGCGCGCACAAGGGCTTGCTCGTCGACAATTCCTCCTCGGGCACAGTTGATCAAACGGACCGAAGGTTTCATCATGTCAAGTTCGATATCAGAAATCAGGCTCTTATTGTCAGAGGCTTTGGGGATATGGATCGTAATAAAATCGGAGTGCTCAAGCAATCCTTCAAAAGAGACCATGGCAATTTCCATCTTATCCGCCACATCCTTGGTGAGATAAGGGTCATAGGCAATGATCTTCATACCGAACCCCTTCGCCATCTTGGCGACAGTTGATCCGATCCGGCCCAGACCGATGATCCCTAATGTCTTGCCGTAAAGTTCGACACCACTGAATTTGGAACGTTCCCACAATCCGCTTTTCAGCGACGAGCAAGCCTGCGGGATATTGCGGGCCAGGGCCAAAATCAAACTCATGGTATGTTCGGCGGTCGACGTGGTATTACCCGATGGGGTGTTCATGGCCACAACACCTTTTCTGGTCGCGGCTTTCAAATCCACGTTATCCATACCAACACCAGCCCGTCCAATGACTTTCAAACTCGATGCTGCCTCGATAATATCAGCGGTCACATTGGTCCCGCTGCGGACAATCAGGGCATCATAATTTTTAATGATGGCCTTGAGTTCATTGGGCTTCAATCCAAATTTGCAGTCAACCTGGAACCCCGGAGTCGCGGTTAAAATTGCGATCCCTTCCTGCGCCAGCGAATCGCTGATGAGAATCTTCATGAAAACAACCTCTTTCTTTTTTGGCGGACAGCCCCTAAAGGGACAGTCCCCCATTTAAAAATTTCTGCGCGCTAGCAACGCCGGCGCCCAGTTCAAATCGGTACCCGAGCTCTCGCAATACTTTTTCCAAACAAGCGATCCCGGTTAAAAGATCGTATTCGTCAAGACAGCCCATATGCGCGATCCGAATGACCTTGCCCTTAAGTTCGGCCTGACCGCCGGCAATGCTGACACCATGTTGATCGCGCATGATCTTGACCAGCTTTTCTCCGTCGATCCCTTTCGGGACGCAAATGGACGTCAAAACATTGGAGGCGCAAGATTCATCCGCGTAAAGTTTCAACCCCAGCCCCAAAGCACCCTTACGGGTGGCCTGTGCCAGCCGCCGGTAATGAGCGAATCGGTTATCCAGCCCCGCTTCCTTAATCATCTTCAGGCTCTCAAGCAACGCCACGACCAAACCAATCGCCGGCGTGTAAGGAGTGTCAACGCTTGCAAGGGCTTTCTCATAAGCTCGCAAATCAAAATAATACTTTGGACATTTGGAATGGACCATCAAGGCTTTGGCCTTTGCACTCAAGGAAACAAATCCTAGCCCCGGTGGCAACATCAACCCCTTATGTGAAGCTGATGCCACAACATCAACACCCCAAGCATCGGTCTTCAAGTCTTCAACACCTAATCCACTGACCGCGTCAACGACCAAAACCGCGGGAGTTTCCTTGACCACCTTCCCCAAACTTTTGATGTCAAATGTCACACCCGTCGATGTCTCCGCCAAAGTGGTAAAAACCGCCTTGATCGTTTTATCTTTTTTGAGCGCCGCCTCAACCATTTTCGGATCAACGACCTTCCCCCACTCAGCCTTGATGACTTGCGTTTGGATCCCATAAGCCTGGCAGATCTCTGTCCAGCGTTCACCGAATTTTCCGCCTTCAACAATCATCACCTTGTCACCAGGAGACAATAAAGAACAAACACTGGCCTCCATGGCCCCGGTTCCCGAGGAGGCCAAGATATAGACATCGTTTTTGGTTTGATAGATTTCTTTCAAACCCTCGATCGCTTCTTTTAAAAAAACCTGGAACTGTGGAGTTCGGTGATGGATGATCGGACGGCTCAACGCCTCGCAGACCCTCGCCGGAACCTGGGTTGGTCCGGGCGTCAATAACAAATTGCGTTTCATAAACTACTTTCCTTTCTTAAACTCTAAAACCTCGTCGACCAAACCGTAATCCTTGGCTTCGGCGGCCGACATGAAATAATCACGGTCAGTGTCGTTTTCGATCTTCTCAAGCGGCTGTTTGGTATGCCGAGCCAGCAGTTTGTTCAAATCATCTTTCATGCGTAAAATTTCTTTGGCCTGGATGGAGATATCGCTCGCTGATCCGCGCGCCCCGCCCCAGGGTTGATGGATCATGATCCTTGAATAAGGAAGGGCATAACGCTTACCCTTGCTGCCGGCCGCTAAAAGAACCGCTCCCATGCTCGCGGCCTGCCCCAGGCAATATGTTCGGATATCGGGTTTGATGTACTGCATCGTATCATAAATCGCCAATCCCGCCGTAACCGATCCACCCGGAGAATTGACATAAACGTTGATATCTTTGTTGGCGTCTTCGCTCTGCAAAAAGAGCATTTGGGCAATGATCAAATTGGCCACATTATCGTCGATCGGAGTCCCGATAAAAATGATCCGGTCTTTGAGCAAGCGGGAATAAATATCATAAGCCCGCTCGGAATGTCCGGATTTCTCGACGACCATAGGAACTAATGTTTGTGATTGAGGCTGCATGACGCGATTCTCCTTTGCTAACAGTTTTTGAATTTATTACAAATTTGATCAACAACTTGTCACTTGCGACTTGTTATTTGACACTCTGTTCTTCCCGCCACTCGGCTTCCTTCAACAAAAATTCCATGACCTTTTGCGTGAACGGCTCGCCTTCTTTGGCCGTGATGCTTTCGAGCTCGGCTATTTTATCAAAAATTAAATAAATTTTAACATCTTTTTCAACAATGGGTTCCAGTTCCTCAATCACTTCTGGTTCCTTTTTCTTGATTTCGTCTTCAGCGACACCTTGCTGCTTCATCCGTTTCTTGGATTCCTGCAGACGATGCTCAAGTTGGCGTTTAATCATCGACTTAGGAACATCGAGTTTTGACTCCTTGATCAAATGATCGACGATCTGGTTTTCAACATCAAGGCGATTATGACGGTCTTTATCCATCTCCATTTGCCGGGAGATCGATTCCTTGAAAGCGTTGAGACTGGGATAACCTAACCCCTTAGCGAATTTATCATCAATCGCCAAACTTTCGTCCTGCCCCGTGCTCTTCTTGAAATAATCCAACGTCTTATTGATTTCTTCGTCAGTGACCTTAGCACTCTTGCGCTGCACTTTGATTCCTTTATAACTTTTGATTTTGACCTCGGGCTTTAAATCAATCTGCGCCTTGAAAGTGATGATCCCATCTTTAAAATTCACGTCGTGGATCTCCGGCAGGTCCAAAGGGGCGATGTTTTCCTGCTTGATCCCCTCATGATAAACTTCCGGAATCAATTTTTTAACGGTTTCTTCTTTGGCTAACTCACCGTGCTGCCTTTCAATGACCTGCCGCGGGGCTTTGCCTTCGCGAAAACCTTTGACTTTGGCAACTTTACTGAGATCTTTATAAACCTCCTCGAGCTTTAGTGAAACACGTTCCTTGGGAATTTCAAAAGACAGCTCTCGCCTTAATGAATCCAATTTTTTGACAACGACTTTCATACGAACTCACTTTCTTTAACAGCAACAAGTGACAAGTCTCAAGTCCCTTTTAAAAGTGGCCTGTCGCAAGTCTCCCGTCTCAAGTAATTTTTGCTTGCAACTTGCGACCTGAAACTTGTCGCATTTTTATTTACATTTTGAACTTTTCACCCAGATAAATCCGTTTGGCCTTGGGGTCGTTGATCAGCTCTTCCGACGTCCCCGAAACCAAAAGCCGGCCGTCAGCGACCAGATAAGAACGATCAGTAATGGCCAGGGTCTCACGCACATTATGGTCGGTCAATAAAATCCCTAAGCCCCGTTTCTTTAAATCTCTGATGATCTCCTGCGCCTCTGCCACCACGATCGGGTCGATTCCAGAAAACGGCTCATCCAATAAAAGGAAAGAGGGATTGGTCACCAGCGCCCGAGTGATTTCTAGCCTGCGGCGTTCACCACCCGATAACGTATAGGCCTTGCTCTTGGCCAAATGGGTGATGTTCAACTCCTCAAGAAGGGATTCTAAACGACGATGACGTTCCCGTGGACTGATCGCGAGGGTTTCTAAAATCGCCATGATGTTTTCCTCGACGGTCAATTTGCGAAAGATGGAGGTTTCCTGGGCGAGATAACCGATCCCCAAACGGCAACGATCATGAATCGGTTTTTTGGTGATGTCCATTTGATCAAAAAAAATCTGCCCCTCATCGGCAGCAATGATCCCCACAATCATGTAAAAGGATGTCGTCTTACCTGCGCCGTTGGGGCCCAAAATACCGACGATCTCGGACCGGTTGACTGAGATGCTCAAACCGTCAACCACCCGGCGGCCGCCGTACGCTTTGACCAAACCTTTTGTTTCTAAGAGATTCAAGAAATCAGTCCTTATTGTTTGAAAGAGCCAATCGACCCTTCCCCTTCGGTGAGCATGATCAATTTCGGCCGGCCCGTAAGGGTCAGTTTCTGCGATGGCCCATCATAAACCGCCTTGTCCGCGTAAGTCTTATTTTCGCCCTGCACGATGACCACGTGACCAATGCAAATCGTTTGCTTGATCTTTTTGGTCGTCGGATCAAAATAAAGTTCCATTATATCCGCTTTCAGCGTGCGATCACTTTGCACGGCAACCACATTGTCGTTAAACACCGCCATATTTTTAGCCTGGTCCACTTCCATGGGCCCGTCGCAGGTAACGGTCACGATCCGTCCATCCAAAAGTTTTTCCGGTTCGGTATTGACCTTGACCGTCACATCATTGTGCATCTGCGCGGTCTGCTGACCAGGGTGCGCGGTCAACCCCTTGCCAACCGCCTGCATACCTTTATCAGTGATCACAACCAGATCGTCGGTGCTGACCAAATCTTTTTCCTTTTCCCAGTCCAGAGAATCGGTCTTCATCGTACTGCCGCTTTCGCTGGTGATAACAACATCTTTCTCCAAATGGATTTTCCCCGAGGCCTTATCGATCGTGCCCTTTTTCGCTTTCAAATTGATGTCTTGGTTACCAAAATGGTTGGCATCAACGTTGGTGATATCGATGTTGTTCCCTTCGATGTTGGCATGATCCCCGTTGACATCCCAAGCCTTGTCCCCGTTGTCAGCGTATCCTTGGAGATTGAATTTATCGAGTTTCTGCGGAACGTCCTCGGCCATCCCTGGACCGACAAAAATCAACACCAAACTCACGAGCATTATTGATACATTTATTTTCTTCATGATTCCACCACCCTCACCTAACCTCTCCCATCAAGGGAGAGGAATCTCACTTTTTATAAATCAAGTTCAAACATCAAATTTTTAAATTGTTCCAATCCGTCTTTATCCTTAAATGAATTTTTCGGAATAATGTAAGCTAAAAGGTTATCAATAAAAACAAAAAAATATGCTGAGGTCTCTTCAATGGATTTAACAACTCTCCATTCTGTAATCGATTGGTGACCATGAGTCGACACCTCGATCGATTCTGGTGATATTTTCACAACTTTCTCACCAAGCATGATTCCACTGCTATCGACAGATAAACTGGCCTTAAATTTTCTCTATATTACTGATTCGCATATACATCCATGTCCAAATAAAAATAAACCCTCCTAAGAAAACACTTGGTAAATGGATAGGAATTTTGGCAAATGCCATTATCACTTCTAATACACCTCCCGATAACAGATATAAAAGAAGGGTTTTCAATCTTTTCCAAAATTTCGGCTTAACGCTCATGACTCTTTTCCCACAAAATTCAAGAAACTTATAATAATCATCAACTGTTACTACTGCTTTAATCTCCACTATAAAGCCTCACCAAATGGTGCCGGTCGAGGCACAGCTCATGAGTGGAATTGGAGCCGAAGGCTCCTTGACACGAATGAGTTGTGCCTCGACAAACGATGGCGAATCAGGTCATAAAATTCTCATCGCCGGAAATGCTTATCAATAACTTCTGTACGACATTGCGGAGACAAAACCAACATCTCCATTCCTTCTTCACTACGCACTCTTCACTATGTGTTCCCACTTGCCCTGCGCTTTTAAGATCAGTTCAATCACTTCCCTCACCGCGCCTCGCCCACCCTTTTTCCTCGTCACATAATCAGCCGCGCGTTTGACTTCCAATACCGCGTCATTCACCGCAACCCCCAAACCCGCCTGCTTGATCACTTGCAAATCCGGCAGATCGTCGCCGACAAAACAAACTTCGTCATCTTTCACGCGCAAATCCTTCAACAGCTTCTGATAAAAATCGATCTTCGGATAAGCATTCTGATAAACCCTATCAATCAGCAAATCTTTGGCTCGGGCCGTCACCGGGATTGCCTTACGGGCCGAAATGATCGCGGTTTGATACCCGGCCTTACGGAACAACACAATCGCGTACCCATCTTTGACATCAAAATTCTTGATCTCTTTGCCCGCACTGTCAACAATGATTTTCCCGTCGGTCAACACCCCGTCAACATCCAGCGCTAAAACTTTTATCTTTTTCAATTTCCGTTCAATGTCCGTCATCTAGAATAATCCCGCTTTCAGCAAATCCTGAATATCAAGCAACCCCACCGACTTCCCCTTTTGGTCGACCACCGGAAGTTCATCGATCTTTTTTTCTTTTAAAAGAGCAAAAGCCTCGACCGCCAATTTGCTTTGTAAGATCGACGTTGGCGTCTTGGTCATGACCTCTTGGACCTTTTTATTCAACAGTCCTTGATCACTCTCGACATGCCGACGCAAATCACCGTCGGTAAAAATCCCAACCAATCGACCCTTACCGTCAACAACACAGGCCGAACCACAACGTGTTTTGGTGATGGCCAAAAGCACCTTCTTGACCTTATCGCTCAATTGAACACGCGGGTAATGATAGCCCTTGCGCATGATATCTTCAACCTTTAACAACAATCGCAGGCCGATCGCTCCCCCGGGATGAAAAAAGGCGAAATCTTCTTTTTGAAATCCCTTGCGCTCAATCAAACAAGCGGCCATGGCATCACCCATCACCAAGGTTGCGGTCGTCGACGCCATCGGCGCCAACCCCAACGGACATCCTTCTTTCTTGACTTGCACATTGATGATCACGTCGCTGTACTTCGCCAGACTGGACTTTGGATTGCCAGTCAAGGCAATGGTTTTGACCCCAATTTTTTTAATGAGCGGAAGTAGACGGGTCGTCTCCTCAGTCTCACCGCTGTAAGAGATGATCATCAGCACATCCTGTTTGGTCACTTGTCCCAAATCGCCGTGGACCGCCTCGGCACTGTGCATATAAATGCTCGGGGTCCCCGTTGATGATAAGGTTGCGGCAATTTTACGGCCGATGATTCCGGTCTTGCCCATGCCGGTCACGATCACACGCGATGGGCAGCGGGCCATCAGGTCAATGGCCTTTAAAAAATTTTTATCAAGCCGCAAGGCCAAATCTTTGATCGCCTGCGCCTCAATGGCAATGACTTCTTTGGCTTTCTGAATCGTCATGTCAATGGTCGCTTACTGTTTGATGGATCGCGATCAATTGTTTGAGCAAAGGTTCCACCTGTTTGATCGCTAGCATGTTCGGCCCGTCGGAAAACGCCTTGTCGGGATTGGTATGGACTTCCATAAAAACCGCATCGCAGCCTGCGGCAACGGCGCAACGGCTCAATAAGGGAATGAACTCGCGTTCTCCCCCGGAAGCATTCCCTAACCCACCGGGCTGCTGCACACTGTGGGTCGCGTCAAACACGACCGGATAACCCCAATTCCGCATGATTGCCAAAGATCGAAAATCACTGACTAAGGTGTTATAACCAAAACTGACGCCGCGTTCCGTAAGCAAACAATTATGATTGCCTGCAGCCACTGCTTTATCCAACACCGCCTTCATATCCCATGGCGCTAAAAATTGCCCCTTTTTGATATTGACTGGCTTACCCGTCTTGGCTGCCGCCACAATCAAATCAGTCTGACGGCACAAAAAGGCCGGTATCTGCAAGACATCAAGCACCGACGCTGCCTCTGAAATTTCTTCAACTGTGTGCACGTCGCTTAAAACCGGTAATCCAGTCAGTTTTTTGACCTCAGCTAAAATCGCCAACCCTTCAGCGCGACCCAGCCCGCGAAACGATTTGATCGACGTGCGATTGGCTTTATCATAACTGGCCTTAAAAATCAAAGGGACTTTCAAACGCTGAGCGATTTTTTTAAGCTCCTGGGCGATTTTTAACGTTGTCGCCCTCGACTCAATCACACAGGGCCCGGCGATCAACGCCAGTGGCTGCTGATGGCCAATGCTAACTTTTCCGATACGGACAATTTTCATCATGACATTTTCTGTGAGGACTTCTCCCCGATCCTTACGACAGCTGTTTCTCGATGGATTTTAAATCTTCCGGCGTATCAACGCCACAAGAATCGTGGGCTGTTTCAATGGTCTTGATGCGAAACCCAGCCTCCAGCACCCGCAGCTGTTCTAATTTTTCCGTCGATTCTAATGAAGAAGCCGGCAAATTTTGATAGGTCATTAAAAATGATTTGCGATAAGCGTAAAGACCGATATGTTTATAATATTTCTGACCCGCGAGGTCAGAATCACGGGGAAAAGGAACAACGGCCCGAGAAAAATAGAGGGCATAACCCAAACGGTCAATGACCACTTTCACCACATTTGGGTCTTGAACCAATTTTTTGTCCTTAAGTGGAAAAATCGCGGTTGCCATCAGACAGGATTTATCGACGAGCAAAGCCCGTACCAAGGCATCAATGGTCTTTGGATGGATCAGCGGTTCATCGCCTTGAATGTTGACCACGATCTCACATTCAATATCCTTAACCGCCTCAATGATCCGCTCGGTCCCCGATGGATGGTCTTTCGAGGTCATCACCACTTGGGCCGAAAATCGCTCGGCCTGCGCCTGGATGCGCTGATCGTCGCAGGCAATGATCACTTCTTCTAACAAAGAACTCTGCCGGGCCCGTTCCCAAACGTGCTGGATCATGGGCTTGCCAAGAATCTTGGCTAAAACTTTACCTTCAAACCGCTTTGAGCCCCAACGGGCCGGTATGACACCAATGGTTTTCATCCCTTGAGGCTCGCGATCAGTTCCTGAGCTGATACCGCGACCGCGCCCATCTTACCGACCACAATCCCGGCGGCGTAATTGGCCAACTCAGCAGCTTGCAGTTTGGTCGCTCCAGCACTCAACCCTATCGTATAAACCGCGATGACCGTATCCCCAGCACCAGTCACATCAAAAACATCCTGCGCCTTCGTCGGAATATGAACCGGCTTTTGATCTTTGACGAACAAACACATCCCCTCTTCTCCGAGGGTGATCAAGACCGATTCCAAATCTAAAAATTTCAATAGTTGCTCGCCAGCCTGTTTGACGTCGTGCATATCGCGCAGCCGGTCGGTATCAACTAACAATTTCCCACCATCCGATTGAGTGACCTTGATATTGCGAATAGCGTTTTCCGCTTCGCTCTTATTGGGGGTAATGGCGGTCACCGAACGATAATAAGCGAAATGCCCTACTTTAGGATCAACGGTGACAATCTTGCCCAAAGCTTTTGCCAGGCCACAAACCCCTTCAATGATCTGCGGCGTCACCATTCCTTTTCCATAATCAGAAAGGATCACAGCGTCAAAAGACCGCATATGGACTTCTGCAAACCGCAAAACTTTTTTTAACAAACTCTCGCTCAGGCTTTCTTGGATTTTTTCGCGGTCAATCCGCAAAACTTGCTGATGGCGGGCAATGATCCGGGTCTTTAAAATGGTTGGCGAAAGGGGATCGACGAAAATTTCACTGGTAGAAATTCCCTGCTTTTTTAATCCGCCCAAGAGGACTTTCCCCTCGGCATCCTTCCCAACTTTTCCAATGATCGTTACTTTAGCACCCAAACTTTGCAAATTTTTGGCTACGTTTGAAGCGCCTCCGGGGGTAAAAATCGGTTCCTCTTCCTGAAGGACAATCGGAACCGGCGCCTCAGGAGAGATCCGCGAAACACTGCCGCGGATATACTGATCTAAAATCAGATCGCCAATAACCAGAATATTTCTGCCTTTGAACTTGGAGACTATCTTCTTGAGAGCATTCATGTTAGGGAATAATGATGAATTTTATGAATTAAAGCACACAAGTTGATAATTCTAACACAGTTTAAATAAGGCGTCAACAGCTTGCAAGACTTGTTCGGCCTTAATAAGCTCTAAGTATTGAGAATCCACTGGCTGACTCTTGGCAAAGGACATCTTACCCGTAAAAGGGGTGACAACGATCCGCGATTTCTCTCCCAAAGGCCGCCAACGTTCGGGATTGATACCGGGCTGATTACGGGTAAAAAGGCATACCACCGGTATTCCCAACGCGTCAGCAACATGGACTGGCCCGGAATCGACCGAAACTAACAGAGCACAGCGCTTAAGCAGACTCACTAATTGAGCGACACTGGTCTGACCGATTAGATCAATCATCGGATGATCGAGTTGGGACTGAATCGCCTTCGCAATCGGCCCGAATTCCGAAGAACCAATCAAAAAGAACTGACAGTCAAATCGGGGTATCAACAACTGAATCAATTCCCGGAAGCGCTGAGGCGGCCAACGTCTCGTCTGGCAGCTGGCACCTGGATGAATCGCAAAAATCTTTTTACCGGGATCAACTTTTGCTTTGGCGAGAAACTGGCAAGCCCATTCTTCGGCCTTAGGTTGAAGAGGCAAAAACGGCCTTTTCAAATCAGCATCGACCCCTAAAATTTTAAGGACATCCAAGCAATATTGCGCTTCGTGCTTCAAGCCTTGGTGCCTGGTATCCGGAATTTTCTTCGTGAGCAAAAATCCCAATTTATAAAAATGATACCCGACTCGCTCAGGAATGCCGGCCAAAAAGCACAACAAATTCGTACGACGCTTGGTATGAAAAATCACGGCGCAGTCAAATATTCTTTTTTTGACTTCACCAACCAGCCGCCAAAACCCAAAAACGCCCCGATGTTCATTTTTGCGATCCTCAAGCATAATCTCGTCGATAAATGGATTGCCTTGGACGAGCGCCAGATTGTCTTTGGCAACCAAGACCGTCAGTTTGCTTTGTGGGAAGGCCTCAGCAATGGCCTGAATCGCGGGAGTGGTCAAGACCAGATCACCGATGCGGTCGGTGCGAACGACCAAAATGTTAGAATAGTTTTTTTTCATGATTGCTAACAAAATTTTTTTGCCGCATGAGATCCTCAACAGCCGTTAAAACATCCTTTGGCTCAATGGCGTGGATCCATTCGCGGATGGGAACATTTTTTTCTTCACAACTCGAACGCTTTTCAATCACCTGACTTTGCGAACTCCAGGGGCCGTAGCGATGAGGGTCGGTCGGGCCAAAAAGAGCGATGACCGGAACATCCAAATAACTGGCCAGATGCATAATTCCGCTGTCATTCACCAGCGCCCACTGCGAACGTTGCAACAAACAAGCCAGCTGCGCTAAACTGGTTTTGCCGCAGAGATTGAGCGGCTGAATTTTCATCTTTGCCGCGATTTTTTCACCAACAATTCTATCCTTTTCATCTCCCGCCAAAACAATCTTTAAGAAATACCGTTCGCTGATCTGCTCGCAAACCTTGGCAAAACCTTCTTCACTCCATCGCTTAGCGTCATCGGCCGCGCCCGGGCTGACAACAACATACAAAGGATCAGGGCCCAAATGCGGGGTTAACAAATCATGGATGTATTTTTTATCCCGCTGATCCAAATTGAGCGCGAAACGATGAGCCGCTTCTCGTTGATATGGATAGATCGATGCTAACCGTTTCAGGTGCTGCAGACGCATATGTTCCTGAAAATTCCGTTTGAGGAATGGTGAGGTGCGTTGATGGGCAAAAAGAAAAAACGGCAGCGCGGTATTGCGCAGATCGATGATGAGGTCAAATTTTTCTTTGCGCAAATTTAAGAACCAGGCCACGGTCTTATAGAACGAAACTTTTTTATCGTAAATATAAATTTTATGAATCATGGAATTATGAGCCAACAACGGCGCCCCCTTCGGCCCGATGATGACCGACAACTTCGCTTGCGGAAAATCCTGCTTTAAAACATCGATGACTGGAAAAGTCAAGACCACATCGCCGATGTTGGTGAGCGATACGACTAAAATATTTTTAATTTTTGCGGAGTCTTTGATCATAACGTCCACGGGTTGAAAATCATCTCCGACGAATTGAACTCTACGACCTCATTCTCGCCGGAAATCATTAGCATCAAAATTCAAACATTACTGCGTGCTTGCTGGCCCACAAATTTTCTTACCTGCATCAAGACGTCGGCTGGCTTGATGGCCTGCATGCAAACGTTGTCCGGGCAGTCGAGGTAATAACAGGAAGCGCGGTTGCAACCGACATCCCTTTGTAAAACGGTCGCCTCCCCCATGCCCCGGGCGCCGGTCAGTTCCGGACGAGTGGGGCCGAAAATCCCGATCGTTCGGGTTCCCACCGCCGACGCTAAATGCAAAGGTCCGGAGTCACCGCTGATGACAAGCTTCGCCTGCTGCATTAACGCAATTGTCTCTTTCAAAGAAATCTTTCCGGTCAAAACAAGCGGTGACTGAGGCAAATCTTTAACGATTTGCTCTACCAGAGTTTGCTCCTTTTTCGCTCCCGTCAAAATCACAAAGTAAGATTCTGCTGTCAGCTGACTGATCAAATCGCGGTAATGAGCAACCGGCCATCGCTTCAAATCCCAGTTGCCACCGGGATGGATCACGATGAGACGCTCCCGATCAGTGATCTGCTGCTGACGCAGGATCGATTGAACAGCCATTTTAGCCGTCTCATCCACATTCAACTGATAGTGACGATCTCTCACCGCTATCCCAAAATCCTCAATGATTTTCAGATATTGGTCACTGCGGTGCATAGGCCGCAAAGAGCGGCTGATACGATCGGTTAATAACCACCCTCGTCCTTTATCTGGGTACCCGACCCGTCGCGGAATTCCGGCCAAAAAAACCAACAGCGACCTGGTCCAAGAACGATGCAACAGGAATACGGCATCAAACTTTCCCGTACGCAACTGCCAAATCAAACGCAGCTTTGGAAACAACCCACGGTCTTTTCCCCGCTCGTCATACAAAATCACTTCGTCAAGAAATGGACAACACTCCAAAACCTCTTTCACCCGCGGCACCGCCAGACACGCTAAGTGACAATCCGGATCATGTTCCTTGATGGCCCGGAAGATCGGTGTTGAAAAAACCACATCTCCCAACCAATTAACATTGACGACGAGGAATCGTTTTTTCATAATTTGCCATTCACTTCCTCATAAACCTTCACGACCTTCTCCACCATCTGCTGAACGGAAAAGTTTTTCTGCACAAATTCTCTGGCCCGTAACCCCATCGCGTTTGCCTCTAACGGATTGCCTAAACAAAAAGAAATAGATTGCGCCAAAAGCGCGTCGTCGCCCGGCTCGACCAGCAAACCGGTTTTACCGTCTTCTATCAAATTCACGAGCCCCCCCACTCTCGAGGCAATCACAGGAAGACCGGCGGCCTGGGCCTCTAGGGCCGAGAGCCCAAGGCCCTCTTTGATCGATGGCAAAACAAAAACGTCAAAGATGGGCAAAAATTTTGCTGTTTGATTAACCTGCGGGTAAAATTGAACAGCCCCATCCAGATTCAAATCCTGCACGAGCTGCTTCAACCGTCGTTCGCACCGCCCTTCACCAACGATAATCAGCAACGCATCGGGAAACCGTTTTAAAATTTTCTGATGGGCTTTGATCAAAGTGTCATGTCCTTTTTCTTCGGATAATCGTGCAATGATTCCGATCACCTGCCGTTTATTGATCCCAAGCAATTGGCGCGTCTGCTCTCTCATCTGCTGTGTCACCAACGCGAATCGATCAAACTCTACACCCGTCGGGACCAACGTGATCCGATGGGCGGGAACACCAAAATCATTTTCTAAATGCTCAACGACCGCCGAGCTGATCGCGATCACCCGTTTGCCCCAGCAAGGAATGGATCGACGGAAAAAATGCGGCCGAAAATAGCCATGTCCGGTTGAAACATAAGGAACCCGCGTCAACCGACTGACACAAGCGGCCATCACCTGAGTCACGCGCGTGTTGGCATGGATAACATCGATCTTTTCTTTTTTGATCAACTGCCCTAACCTTATTAAGGCCAAATAAATTTTTGGGTTCAGTTCTGATTTTGTGCAGATGTTGAAAGTGTGATGAACAATTCCGGCGTCTCGGCATTGATCCACACAATCCCCGCCGCACGAGACCACACTGACCTGGTGGCCATGATCAACCAAACCCTTTCCCAAAGTCAGGATGTAACGGGTAATCCCTCCGGAGTTGAAGTGTGTTGTTAAAAATAAAATTCGCATCCTACCTCTCCATCAATTGATAAACCCGCTTGACGACCTCTTCTGGCTTGATCTCTTTCATGCAGGCGTGAGTTAAAATTTTGCATTGGGCGCTGTAACACGGTGCGCAAAGGGGCTTTTGTTCCAAGACAACAAAGGAATCCGCCGGTGGAAGATGTCGGACCGAACTGGTTGGCCCAAAAAAGGCAATGAAAGGGGTTTTCATCGCCGCGGCAATGTGCATCGGCGCGGAATCCGGGGTAATGAAAACCCGGCACTTTTTAATCAGGACCGCCAGCTCCATGACATTGGTCTTGCCCACCAAGACCACTGGCTTGCTTTTTGTCCTTTTGAGCAATTCCTCGACCAACAGTTTATCCTTCTGTGTCCCGGTGACAAGGACACGAATATTCTTGACTGCTAAAAGATCACAAACCCGAGCAATATGATCGACCGGCCAATTCTTAGTCACCCATTTCTCAGATGCGGCGATGTTGATCCCGACCAACGGCATTTCCTCCCGCAGCCACTCACCGTCCAAAAGTTCCTGCACCTTTCGCTGGTCCGCTGGTGACGGCCAAAGTTCCAATATCTTTTCGTGATCATTGCTCAATCCTGCCGAACGTAAAACCTGAAATTGATGATCAACGGGGTTAAGGTCCTGCTCGGGATTGACCACCGGATGAGACAACAAAAATCCCCCCTTTTTATTCTTGTAACCAAAACTCATTTTCGAAAATGAAAGAAAGGCAAAAAGATGACTGCGCCAATTGTTTTGCAGATCAATGACTTTTTCAAATTGATACTCCCGGAGTTTTTTTGAAAACCGCAGAATCCCCCAAAATGAGCGTTCTTGATTTTTAGGATCAGCCACGATGACCCCGTCCAAATACGGACAACGATAAATGACCCGACGACACTCCTTACCAACCAAACAATAAATCTTTGACTGCGGAAATTCTTTTCTCAACGCCTTAAACGCGGCCGTGGCTAAGATAACATCTCCCAAGGCGCTGAGCTTAATGACCAAAATCCGTTTTGAAGCCATAAGCTCCTCGTAAACCTTAATGGTTTGCCCGGCCATCTGATCCAACGTGTAACACTCTTCAACCCTTTTGCGGCCGGCCTGGATCATGTTCTTGACCAAGGTCGGTTCGTTGATTACCCGCAAGATCGCTTGTACCATTTGCTCCACATCTTTAGGATCAACCAGCAGTCCGGTCTCTTCATGCTTGATGATGTCAACCACACCACCCACCTGGGTAGCGACGACCGGCACGCCAACGGCCTGCGCTTCAATGATCACCCTCCCAAACGATTCCGGAACCGTTGACGGAAACACCAAGAGATGCGATTTGGCCAAGAGCCGGGGGATGTCCTGACGATTGCCAAGGAATTCCACATTCTGTTTCAATCCCAAACGCTCAACCAGCAATTCGAGTTCCTGACGGTAATGGACTTTATTGGCAGGGGCATCACCGATGATCCAGACCTTAACCAACGACATTGAACGTACAACCTTCGCGACCGCCCTTAAAAAATACTCGTGCCCCTTGAGGGGAGTCATCCGCCCGACCATCGAAATGATGAAACGCTGACTGTCCTTTTTTTGATACTCCGCAAAGGCAAACCTGTTAAGATCGACGCTGCGGGGAATGGTGCGGATGCGATCAGGGGCAACTCCAAAATGTTCAATCATGTGCCGGCCGATCACGTTGCTGGGAACGATCAGAAGTTTTGCCCACCCCATCACCCGGCTAAAGACATTCTGGGAATAATATCCGTGGCAGGTGGTTAAAAACTCGGCACGGGTTTGACGGGTGGCAAAATAGGCAATCCACGCCGGAACCCGTGAGCGCGCGTGGACAATATCAATGTTCTCATCATCGATGATTTTTTTCAAAACGGCTACACATTTTATGACCGTAAAAATCGATTTTTCGTGAACAGGCAGGGCATAATGCTTGATCCCGGCCGCGTCCAGCCGTTTCACCAATTCCCCACCGTTGGAGACCACCACGGAGTAATGACCGTGTTCCAATAAATACTTCGCTAAGTCGATGGTGCCGGTCTCGACACCGCCGACATTGAGTTCCGGAAGAATTTGCAATATTCTCATTCAAATGATCCTTTTGATTGCATCAAAAATACTGTCGCGGTCATTCAAAATATTGAGTTGTACTTTTTTCTTAATCAGCTGGGTAACCGCGTCCTTGATCCCCTGCGGCTGCGAGGACAAAACAAAGCCCTCTTCACTCAAACAATCAATCACTTTCTGATGCTTTTGCGCTTGCCGATGACGAAGGGTTTCTTCTTGCACGGTAAAAACAATGGTATTTTTTCCTGACGAGGCGGCTTCGCAAATCATCGAAAGGCTGTCACCGGAAACAACCAAAATGTCCGATAACGAAAGGATCCCGCCAAAGGCCTCGGGAATATCTTTTTCATTAGGAATCACCAAGAGTGGACAACGCTTAAAATTTTTTAGTTCACGGAAAAGGATTTTTTCAATAGCCGCTGTTGTCCGTCGGGAAGCGGTGACCAATATCTCGGCATGAAACTCTTCAGTGATCTCTTTCAATTGATGGATCACGACGGAAATTTTTCGTTCGTTCAAAGTGTACCCCTTGGTATCGCCGCCAATCAGGAGCCCTATCCGCGGACCACCGTTGTGTCGAAGCTGCGTAAAACGCTTACACAGGGCAGTTCCTTGCTCCGCTAAATATTCCGGTGTCACCAAATTGGCAGCACCCTTGGTGATCAGGACCGGAGCGCTCTTTGCTATCCGTCGGGGAAGGTCATGTTCAGGCAAAACGCATAAATCAAATCGATGATACCCTAAAAGGCCCGGCTTTAAGACAACAACACTTTTAGCCTCGTGATCATTGGCTAAAAGAAAATTCAAAGCGGCATTGCCTGAACCACAGGAAACAATGAAATCCGCTTTGGACGAAATGATCTCTTGATAACTCTTCGGAGCCAAAAACCATTGCAGCAATCCCAATCTTCCCTGAAACACATACCCGTTGAAAAGCAAAGTCAAAACGGATAAAAGCGACTTACGCAGAGAATCACGGTATTTTACGTCGACAATCTTAATCTGCGAATCAATCTCCCTATCCGCCAAGGCCTTGTCAATGAGCTGGCTCACGGCCTGCGACTGGCGCAAATGCCCGGTGCGTCCGTCATGCAAAATCAATGTTGTCGATTCTTTCGAATATTTCCAAATTTTATAAAACCACATGTACTCCGCTGGATACTGCCGGATGTAATCTTCCATCAACCTAACGACTTGCTCAAGATTGCTCTTCAAATCCTGCTCAGGATCGTTGCTGTGATGGAGTTTCAGCGGCGGATGAACAATCACCCGATGACGAAAACCCTTTTCCCGGATGATGATGGCAAAGCAGATCGGCACCTCCATTTTAAGCCCCATCCGGATGGCCCCCACCGACATGCTGGCCTGGCGGTTGAAAAATGGAATCAGCATGCCATCACGCCCACCCTGATCAACCACCATACCGACCACCTCGTTATTTTTCAAACTCTTAACAAACTCGCGCATGCCCATGCCCCGCTCAATCGTGACTGATCCACCGCATTCCCGATATGAATTCAAAAGCTCATCCAATTTCGAAAATCGCTTTTGCGGCTTGACAATCACTTTATACGGCTGATCAAGCATCGAACAGGTCAAGCTGGCCATTTCCCAACTGCCAAAATGCATCGCTAAAAGGATCAGTCCCTTATTCTGTTTCAAAACCTCTTGAATGTGATCCATCCCTTCTAAGGAAACACATTGCTTAAAACGTTCTTGATTCATGAGCGGCAGCCGTAGCAGTTCAATCAAATTCTGCCCATAATTGCGAAAAAGCTGTTTGGTGATCCTGCGGATTTCCCATGGGGATTTCGTTTCGGCAAAGGCCGTCTTCAAATTGGCGATGGCTTGATTTTTATGTTTCACATCGACAAAATAAACAATCATGCCGACCGACCGTCCGAGCCCAATGGCCACGGAAATCGGCAGGATCCGCACAAAGCCCGCAAATCCTTTAACGAGATAATACAGACAAGACTCGATCATAAAATTCCTTCTGATTTGTGATGATTTTCATACCGATCCTTAAAGCAAAAACTTGCGCTGGGTCAAAAAAATATTTTTGAAAATTTTTTAATTTTACAGCGTCCTTCTGCGTCATCACCAGACACTCCACCCCCGAATCTTTCATATACGCATTTATTTGTTCCAACTCTTCAACCGTATACCAATGGTGGTCGGGGAACGAAAAATTCTGTGTTATTTTCACTTCCAGGAGCTCAAGACTGCGGACAAAACTTTTGGGATCGGCAATGCCGCTCATGGCACAAACATTTTTTCGTTTTAGAAAATCAAATCCTCGTCGCTGTCCTGAAAAAACCTCAACAAAATCCAAAGGTTCGTGAACCGCTTCCACAATCAAGGCCAAGGGATGGATTTGCCTAACACTCCTTTGCAGCGCCTCTACCGTCGATGGAGAAAAATCCACCTTTGTCAAAACCACCACATCAGCCCTAGCCAGAGCGCTCAATGGTTCACGAAGGATTCCGCGCGGAAGCAAAGATCCGTTGCCGAAGGGATTGGTCGTATCAATGAGAACAATATTCAAATCGCGATGAATCCCAAACTGCTGAAATCCGTCGTCCATAATCAGGACTTGGACCGCGGGATAAAACGCGAGCACCTGGGCAGCCGAATGGCTTCGATTTTTGTGGACACCAAGCGGCAATCGGGGAAACTCTTGCTGCAAAAGCAAGACTTCATCATTTTTGATGCCACCGGTTTTTTTATCAATGACTCCCTGATACCCACGCGCTAAAACCCCAGCTGACACACCCTGCTGCTTAAAAAGCTGAATCAGCGCCATCACCATTGGAGTCTTGCCAACACCACCGACGGTAATATTTCCAACACTAACAACCGGACAGCGCAATTTCTTTTGCGAAAAATTTTGCTGGAAACACCGGACGAAAACAAGGGCCACTCCATAAATCCCCGACATCATCCATAAAATACAGTCAACCACTGTGCCAGCAAATCCGGTTCGCTCATCGGTCATGAGACTATGAACAGTTTTTTTCCACGAATGGTACGCCGCGTTCAATTGAGTTGTTCCTTGATTAACGATTAGGATAAAAATCATCCTCTAAAAAATTTCGGAAGTGATTATAACATTTTCTAGTCGGTGCCAGTAAATTATCTAAAAATCGTCCGCGAAACCAACATGCCCAAGATGTGGATTAAATTTTTCGGCAATTGAAAAAATTTTTAAAATCCCCAATCCTTGATGTTGTCAATTCAACAAGTGCTTGATTTCTTCCAACGTCCTTTGTGTCGCTCCTTGATTGCTCAAAACCACGTCCCTCGCCCGCTGGCCCACGGCCCTGGCACTTTCTAAATTCCTTAACCAAAATCCCATCTGCTCCAACAGCCCCTCTTCATCCTTAACTTGCACCATGGCCTCTGCATCTAAAAAAATCTGAACAATCTGACGAAAATTTTCAACATGCGGCCCTACCAACACCGGCTTCCCATAAGCGGCCGGTTCGATCACGTTCTGCCCTCCTTTGCCAATGATACTTTTCCCAACAAAAACAAGATCGGCAATCTGGTAAAGTGATCGCAACTCACCGATCGTGTCCACCAACAACACGTCACTTCCCCCTATTCCACGGTCAAACCATTGCGAATATCGAACATTTGGCAAAACAAAAGTCGATAAAAGACGGCTGATTTCATCTACCCGCTCAACGTGGCGGGGGGCCAAGATCAAGCGCAGATTTGAGAATTCCGATTTCAAATGCCGATAAATGTTAAGAACGATCCTTTCTTCACCAGGATGGGTGCTTCCCGCCACCCAAATCAGTTCCTGGTCAGAATATCCGAAATCAGAACGATGGACGATCTTTTCCGGCACGAGCTGATCGAATTTCATATTACCAACGATCCTGATCTTATCGGCCACTGCCCCCAGCGTTTTGATGCGGTCAGCGTCGAAAGAACTCTGCATGCAAAACACGGAAACGGCCTTGAGAACATTTTTGAAAAGGAATTTGACCCTTTGATATTTCTGAAAGGCCGCTTCTGATATCCTGCCATTGACCTGCACAATAGGGACTTGCTGCTTTTGCAGAGCGCGAAAAAGATTGGGCCAGATTTCAGTCTCGGCGGTGATGTACATCTTTGGACCAATGGCGTTGATATATTTCTTCACAACAAAACGGAAATCCAACGGGGCATAAATGACCGCTATTCCCATCGGGACAAAACGTTGCCGGGCCAGATCAAAACCGGTATTGGTCACCGTCGTCAAAACCAAATGATATCCCGGCAACGCCCCACTCATTTTTTGAATCAAATTCTCTGCCGCTAAGATTTCCCCAACGCTGACCGCGTGCAACCAAATGACCTTCGACGTCTGACATTTCGCCATGAATTCCGACGGAAAAAAGCCAAAACGGCTTAAGAGTTCCCGTCGCCATTTGCCCTTAAAAATCAAGATGGGGATCGCGGTCAGAACAAAAAAAAAGTAAATGATGTCATAGAGGATCAGCATCTTTAAGCTCGCGGATGGGATTGATCATAAACATTCTTAAGCCGTTCGGTTGTCACGTGCGTGTAAATCTGTGTGGTTGATAAGTTCACGTGTCCGAGCAACTCCTGGACACAGCGCAAATCCGCACCCCGATTGAGCAAATGGGTGGCAAAGGAATGCCTTAAGACATGCGGAGAAACGTTCATCTTAACACTCGTCGAGAGAATGCATTTATTGATGATGTTACGGATGCCGCGGCCCGATAAGCGCGTCCCGGATTTATTAAGAAAGATCGCCTGGGCGTTGACCTTACGGCCCTGCAAATAGGTCCGCAGCGCCTGGACTGCTTTTTCTCCGATTGGTACCAGCCGCTCTTTTTTTCCCTTTCCGCGCGCCTTCACGATGTTACTGATCAAATCCACATCATTTAAGTTCAAACCTACCAGTTCGCTCACCCGTAATCCCGTGCTGTAAAGGGTCTCGAGAATGGCCCGGTCCCTTTTTCCGGCGATCTTATGAAAATTCGGAGCTTCGATGAGCTGCACCATTTCTTCTTCACTTAAAAATTTTGGCAGGGATTTATTTATCTTCGGAGTTAGCAGCAAAAGGGAAGGATTTTCTTTGATATGCCCTTCCCGATGAAGGAACCGAAAAAAACTTCGCAGACTGGAAAGTTTGCGCGCTAAACTTCGGGATTTTAAGTTTCGCTCCTTCAAATGGGCTAAAAAATTGCGCAAATGCAGGTAATCAATGCTTAAAATTGCAGCACCGGCGCTAAAACTTTCAAATTCCTCTAAATCAACCCGATAATTCAAGACCGTGTGCGTCGAATAATTTTTTTCTACTTCCAGATAGGAAAAAAATTTTTCGAGCAGCCGCTTCATGACAACCTCAAGGCGTCAGCCCTTTTGTGTCAGCCGGAAGGGTGTTGGCGGTAAATGTGCAATTCGGATATTTGCTGCAGCCATAAAATTTTCCCCGCTGGGAACGGCGTTCGACAAGCTCGCCGGCGCAGCCCTCCCGCGGGCATTTGACACCCGTGGTCAAGGGTTCCGCGTGTTTGCATTCTGGATACTTCGAACAACTTAAAAATTTGCCCTTCCTTCCCCATTTGATCGCGAGTTTTGCCCCACAGGTTGGACAATTTTTATCGACAAAAATTTCCGTCTTCTGGATCGTGTCCATCGCGTAATCAACGTCGACCTTAAAGGGATGATAAAATTCCTGTAAAAGCCGACGGTAATCCAATTGCCCTTCTTCGACCAGGTCGAGATTCTCTTCCATCCTCGCCGTAAACCCGATATCCATGATCTTGGCAAAATACTCAACCAAGAGATCGCAGATTTTCATCCCCAATTCGGTCGCGGTAAAATAGCCGCGGTCACGGACCACATAATTTCGGTAGACAAGCGTATGGATGATCGCGGCATAAGTGCTGGGCCGGCCGATCCCATCTTCCTCGAGCGCCTTGACCAAACTAGCATCCGAATATCTGGGCGGTGGTTTGGTGAAATGCTGTGTGGGTTTGAGCGCGACTAAGTTCAATTTGTCCTTCTGCTGATAGGATAAGAGCTCAAGTTTCGAATCCTCCTCTTTTTTCTCAGGATAGACTTTGAGAAAACCATCAAAAACCAATGTCGAACCCGAGACCCCGAATTGGAAGCGGCCGGCCTGGATTTCAATCTTCACATTCTCAAAAACCGCGGGCATCATTTGACAGGCGACAAAACGATTCCAGATCAATTCATAAAGTTTGTACTGCTCTGGGCTTAAATATTTTTCTAGATCGCTCGGCCGGTGTTCAAGATCAGAGGGACGGATCGCCTCGTGCGCTTCTTGAGCTGATTTTTTTGAGCGATAAGTGTTGGGTGTTTTCGGCAGATACTTCGCGCCAAAATTTTTCTGGATAAAACCGCGCACCTTGTTAACCGCTTCCTGTGAAATATTGACCGAGTCGGTACGCATGTACGTGATCAAACCAACCGTTTCATCCCCCACTTCAATCCCTTCATACAATTGCTGGGCGATCATCATCGTTCGATTGGCATTGAAATTGAGTTTATGAAACGCCTCCTGCTGCAGGGTGCTTGTGATGAAAGGCGGCAAAGGATTGCGTTTGACTTCTCTTCTGCCCACTTTGGCAACAACAAACGTTTCCTTTTTGATCTGCTCAATGATGGAGTCGGTTTGTTTTTTGTTCTTGAGGTCGACCTTCTCACCGTCAATCTTTTCCAATTGCGCCGTCAAAATATCACTGCGTCCTTGGCCTTGCAGATCGGCCACGATCTGCCAATACTCCTGAGGGATAAAATTTTTGATCTCCCGTTCGCGGTCAACGATCAGTCGTAAGGCGACCGATTGCACGCGTCCGGCGCTCAGACGTGAACCCACTTTTTTCCACAAGACCGGACTGATTTGATAACCGACGATCCGGTCCAAAATCCGACGGGCAATCTGGGCGTTGATCTTCTTCTCGTCGAATTCCCGCGGATGCGCGAAGGCCTTTAAAACCGCCTCTTTGGTGATCTCTTGGAAAGTCACCCGATAGTATTTTTTATCGGCCCCAAGCTGAGCCATCAAATTCCAACCGATCGCCTCTCCTTCACGGTCAGGATCGGTCGCCACATAAATCTCTTTTTTTCCGGCCGCCTCTTTTTTGAGTTTTGTTAAAATCTTTTGTTTATTGCGCACCACAATCAACTTAGGAGTAAAATCACCGTCGACATCAACACCAAGGGTTGATTTGGGAAGGTCAATCAAATGCCCCATGGAAGAGGTGACCTTATAGTTGTCCCCTAAAATCTTGCCAATGGTTTTGATTTTCGTCGGGGACTCAACAATCACCAGCGGTTTATTTTTAGCCATAACAACTCACTCCCTCATTTAGTAAGTCGAACAAAAAATTTTCCCGGCAGTTGCCGGATCAAACGCTTGAATTCTAATTGCAAAAGTTTAGGCAACAGTTCGGCCACCGCAAACTGGGTTTTATTGGCCAACATATCCAGATGCACCGGCCGCTCCATGATTGATTCATAAATTTGCTGTTCTTCCGGTGGCAAATCAGTCCCCACCCCTTCAGCAAGTTTGATTCGATTAACCGGGGGAACGGGAAAAGCAAGATCAGAATACTCTTCCAAGATATCCTCGATGGACAAGACCAGCTTCGCCCCCTGCTGAATCAGACGATTCGTTCCTTGAGCGCTGCCTTGCCCCACCATACCAGGGATCGCGAAAACATCCTTACCTTGGTCCAAAGCAAACTCGGCCGTGATCAAGGCCCCGCTTTTTTGGGCGGCTTCGACGACCAATACCCCTTGCGCTAACCCGCTGATGATTCGATTACGGCGTGGAAAATTCACTGCCAAAGGCGGCATGGTCATTGGAAATTCCGAAATCAGAGTACCATTAAGAGCGATTTCCTTCATCAAGTCTTGATTTTCCGGTGGATAACATTGCGCCAACCCACAACCCAATACCGCTACGGTGTTTCCTTTGACCCGCAAACATCCTCGATGGCCGGCCGTGTCAATGCCACGGGCCATACCAGAAATAATCGTTATTCCACGCCCGGCCAATTGGGCTGAAAACTGCTCAGCCGTCGTCAATCCGTAAACAGAAGCCCGACGAGATCCGACAATGGCAATCTTCATCTCATGACCCAAAGATGGGCCGAAAAGCGGCTTGCCCTTCCAATAAAGAACCGTTGGCGCATCAGCAATGTTCCTTAAATCCTGCGGATATTCTTGATCCACTAACGTGACAACATTCACACCATTCTCTTGCAGCAATCGACGTTCGGTTCTTAAGAATTCATCCCTCTCGAATTGGGCGATCTGCTCAAGGACCTTAGAAGGAAGGGCCTTCAAATTCGCCAATTGCTCGTTAGTGTGGGACAAAAATCTTGCGGCACTGCCCAAAAATCCAATGATTTTATGGATCGTTGCGTTTCCGATTCCTGGAACCGCGTTTAAAATCATCAACGCTTCTTGTTCACTCATGAGATTCTCCGTGTTAAAAACTGTTCAATCTCTTCGACAATCATTTGTAAACTTTTTCGGTCGGTCACAATTGTTGCGTCCGCGGCCTTTTCATATAATCCTCGTCGATCTTTGAACAATTTTTTAATCTGCTGCTTTGGCTCTGCGGTGTTCAACAAGGGCCGCTGGGTCTCTGATTTGAGGCGCTCATAAATCTCTTCCGGACTTGTTTCAAGATAAACCACGGTCCCCTTTTCTTTTAAAAGGGCGATGTTCTCCTCATTCAAAACAACGCCTCCGCCGCAATCGATGATGCAATTGTTTCGCTGACTGATTTTAGCGATTGTCTGTTTTTCCAAATCCCGGAAATGCTTCTCGCCTTCGACGGTGAAAATCGTGGCAATGGATTTGCCAGTCTTTTTCACGATCTCTTGATCCGAAGAAACGACTTTTTTCTCCAATTTCCGGGCCAACAATTTTGCCACAGAGGTTTTCCCAGCCCCCATAAACCCGATCAGAACGATATTCGTTCTCATGATGTTCTCTCTCTCCTCCAACAGTGTAAAATAAAACCCCCAACCGATCAAGTGGGGGTTGTAAAATACTATTATAAATTCAAATAAAATGCAACCTCAATCAATTGCAATTACTCACGCAGCTCACATTACCCGTACCAAATGAATTTTTCCACAGGCCGAGGGGAATATTATTATTCCCATCATCTTTAAAGAAATCGGCACTTGAAAAACATTGTTGATGATGCACTCCAAAATCTTTTCCCGCAGCCCAGCCGCTATCACCTGCCGCCCTTCACATCCTCGCGACCGGTGAATCACTTATAACGCCTCCTTCTTGCATTATGAAACCCTTAACAGATTAGGACATTTTTATTTTAGGGATACAACATATCCAACCCACATTCGAATTAGCCCCAAAAATATTTTATCCCCAAAAAAGCTAAAAGCTTTTAGAAAGAACCATCCCAGCGGTGTGATTGTCGTGCTTAAAGGCAGGATCATTGCTGTCATCGTCGGTATACTCGTATTCAATCTTTAGCTTCCACTTGTCAATGAGAGGAATGGTCAGGGAGGTGGAGGGAATATATTTCCGATCAATACGTCCAATCCTAGCTGTTGTTTTCGGATATTCTGCATACTTGAATTTAAAACCAACATCCCCGGTCCAATCCTTAAGAACGGGAAAATTAAAGGCCGTATCTGAATCATATTCGTTCTTAGTAAAGTTGGCGCCCTCAGGATTATCCCTATCATAAACAAATCCAGCTTCAATATATTTTGTCTTTTTCTTATTCATATAAAAATAGTTGGTGATGGTGCTCGTATTACCAAACCCTTGCTTAGAGGTAACCGTTTCTTTAGATCCTTCACTTTTATATAAATCAAAATTTAACTTTTCAGCAAATTTAAGCTTATACCAATCGGTAAACGGATAGGTGAGGGTTAACTGCTCGGTAAAAACTTTATTATAATATTTATGATCCAGAATCGTATAACTAAAACCCGACTTCAATTGTGTGGTCAAGGATCGCTTATCAGCCAACTCTTTCTTGTGCGTAAGTGTAAAACTCGGCGAATAAGTGGCTGTCGTAAGATTATCTAATAACTTGTCGTAGAGCGAGTGCGATTGACTATAAGAGGCCTTTAACGCCCAGGGACCATGCTTAAAGATTTCATAATTAACCCCAAACGAAATGGGATATTTAAAGCCACTCTGTTCAGTAGGCTTCGGCCGTTTTACGGCTTCTGACGTAGCGTTTGAATTATATTGATACCCTGCAGAAAAATTTCCAGACCATTTCGATTTTGGTTTTTTGGGTTTCTTGGAGACTTTTTTGATAACTTTTTTTTGATGGGGTTGAGTAACGGCTGGTTCATTAGCATAGCTAAACAAAGGAGAAAGCAATAAACATAAGCCGAAAAAAGCAGTAACAAAAAATTGTAAATTTTTAATCTTGTGCATATCGCTAAAAAACAAACTTCTTTTTCTTTAAGAGAAGACTGTTGTTATTAAATTCATGACAATCCCTCGCTGCATTCAGCCTTCGGGCTCACTTGCTAACTCAATAAAGTACTCGAGACGACAACTTTATTCTTCAGCCGCTGCACCGCCGCCTTGATCGCCACCACCTTGATCACCGCCGCCCTGATCGCCGCCACCTTGATCGCCGCCACCTTGATCGCCACCACCTTGATCACCGCCGCCTTGATCGCCACCGCCTTGATCGCCACCACCTTGATCACCGCCTCCTTGATCACCACCGCCTTGATCACCGCCGCCTTGATCACCGCCACCTTGATCGCCAGCATCTGAGGTGTCACCTCCTGCACTACTATCATTAATATTACGAGTTCCATCACCATCGACATCGGTATCCTGCGCATTAGACGTTCCATCACCATCGACATCGGTATCCTGCGCATTAGACGTTCCATCGCCATCGACATCGGTATCCTGCGCATTAGACGTTCCATCACCATCGACATCAGCGTCATGGGCATTGTCTTTCCCGTCGCCATCAACATCCGTATCCTGCGCATT
>JAHFFT010000050.1 GCA_023247795.1 Candidatus Omnitrophota bacterium | reverse complement strand
AAAGAAGACGAGCCGGAACAAATGATTTTGATTTTTTTCCGTAAATCGAAAACGGCTTTAAAAATTTTTGAGATGTTCGCGACATACTGAAATTCATCAATGAATATGATCTGCCCGGCCTTGACAATCTTTTGGATGATCGCTTGATCGGAAAGGTTAAAATCAGCGAGGGTTTGCGGCTGCTCCAAATCAAAAAAGGCTGTTTGATAACCTTTCCGTTGAGCATCTTCTTGGAGCATTTTAAGCAGGGTTGTCTTACCAACTTGCCGTGGCCCCAACAGGATGAGCACTTCCGGTTGGGTCAATTCTTCTCGTAACTTATGCAGTATTAGACGGTTAATCACGATTATGACAAATGTAACCTATTTGGTAAAAATAGTCAATAACGCATTCTAAACACTTTTTAGGATGCGCCTTTACTTCGTTATCTTATCGCCAAACCACCATCGACCTGGATGATCTGTCCAGTCATGTATGCCGCCGCCGGACTCAACAAAAATTTGACGCAATTGGCAACGTCTTCTACGTCACCGATGCGCCCCAAGGGAATGGTCTTTAAAATTTCCTGACGGAATTCATCGCTCAAGCCCGCCAAGATATCGGTTTCAATGAACCCCGGGGCAACCGCGTTGACACGAACGCCATACCCAGCCACCTCTTTGGCCAAGGCCTTGGTAAACGCGTTCATCGCCCCCTTCGTCGCTGAATAATTGGTCTGCCGCGGCAAACCAATCAAACCGCTGACCGAGGAGATATTAACAATATCTCCTCGTCGCTGCTTCATAAACTTAACGATGCAACTGCGCGCCATATGAAACATCCCGTTGAGATTCGTGTCAATGACCGACTTCCAGTCCTGTTGTGACATCATCATAAGCGCTTTATCAGCAATGATGCCGGCATTGTTGATCAAGATATCAACTTTTTCCCAATCCCGCTCGATCTGGTCCATCCACGCCTTGACACCCGAAAAATCCTTAACATCCACTTTGACCGCCCGGCAACGCACCCCCGTATTCAAAACTTCCTTTTCCAAGTCCTTTGCCAGTTGTTCGCTGACCAAATAGTTGAAGGTCACATGGCATCCCTGCTGGGCGAGCTTTTTGACAATCGCTCGGCCTATCCCGCGCGCTCCACCGGAAACAACCGCTACTTTATTTTTCAAGAATTGCTCTTCCATCATTTCTCATACTTTCTTAAAATCATGATCGTGTTGCTGCCGTTAGGACCAAAATTGATGATCATGACATTTTTCAAATCCGCTTTCAGGGCTTTGCCTGTCACCACATTGACCTTGCAGTCCGGGTCCTGATCAAGGCAATTCACCGTCGGAGGAATGAACCCTTCCAACAGTGACCCCACACTCGCCGCGACCGCCATGGCCCCGGAAACACTGAAGGTCTCGCCGATCATCGATTTGATGGCACTGACCGGGATCTTTTGCGCATACTCGCCAAAGACCTCATTGATGATCTGACTTTCAATTTTATCAGCGATGGTTGAGTTGGCATTCGCGCAGATATAATCGATGTCCGAAGGAGCCATGTCCGCGTTTTTCAAGGCATCCAAGACCGCGATCTTCAATCCGGTCCCGCGGGGGTTGTACTTGTTGATCCGAAAAGGATCGAAACTATAACCAAAGCACACAATCTCCGCCAAAATGGGTGCTTTGCGTTTCTTGGCATGTTCCAAACTTTCCATCACCAACAGACACGCCCCTTCCGCAAAGGTCATGCCATTGCGGCGTCGATCAAACGGACAATTGATAAACTCCTGCCCCTTTTTCGAACCCGACATAAAACCGATCTCATGAAAACCAAAAAAAGTGTGATAGCACATCTCCTCAACACCACCGGCGAGAATGACCGAAGCCCGGTCCCATTGCAAAAAATTATACGCGTATTCCAACGCATCCATACTCGCGGTGAACCCGGTTGAGATGGTGGTATTGAATCCTTTGATCTTGTGCCAGATGGAGACCTGGCTCGCCGGAGAATTGATGACGGTATTCGGAAAAAGCCCGGGATTCACAGCCCGCGGCCCTTCCTTTAACGTGACCTCATCGAATTCGGCAATGCTTTTGATGCTGCCTAACGTTGTCCCCACAGAAACCCCGGCATCATCGGTATTTTCCTCGGTGATCACGAGCTTCGCGTGATCAATGGCCAATTTTGCCGACGAGACCAATAACTTGGTGCTGCGGTCGAGCAAACGCAATCCCTTGGGTCCCATATACACCTTAGCGTCAAATTCGCTGATCTCGCCGCCAATATTCGTATGGAACTCACCTGCATCAAAAAGAGTAACAGGCTTATAGCCCACCTTTCCCGCTCTTAAGGCCTGCCAATAAACGTCTTTCCCCTCGCCATTGCTGGCTAGGACCCCGACCCCGGTGATGACAATCCGTTTGTTCATAACGTCATTTTATCCCAATTCCCATTTTCAAACAAGAACCCATGTTATCTTCTGCCAAACTTAGTCGGAATTCTTCTGCCATATTTGGCTAAAATATCGGTCTCGACATTCACCCGATCCCCAACACTTCTCATCCCCAAATTGCTGTTCCGTAAAGTAAACGGTATCAAGTAAACTGAGAAATACCTTTTAGTGACCCGGCCGATCGTCAAACTGACACCGTCGATGCTGATAGAACCCTTTACGACCACATGTTTTTTCATCTTGCCGTTCAAATCAAATTGAAACTCAACATAATTTTTTTCCTTAACGATCCTTTTGATCCTTAATACACCATCAACGTGTCCAGTGACAAAATGTCCGCCGAGCCGATCACCCCATTTCATCGCCCGTTCAAGATTAACAAGATCTCCCTTTTGACATTCTCCCAGGCTTGTTGCCGACAATGTTTCCTTCATCAGATCAAACGATAGCGTCTGCTTCCCACATTTTGTGACCGTCAAGCACACTCCATTAACCGCCACACTGTCTCCCGGCTTGACACCTGACAAAATCTTTTTGGCCTGGACATCCACGACAGTAAGATTCTTGGCTGTTCTCATTTGTTTGATAATCCCGATTTCTTCAATGATCCCGGTAAACATTTTAGTAAACCACTTCCCCTTCTATCAAAAAATCCGGTCCCATCCGTTTTAGCTTGATATTTCTTAACGATAAACACTGGTTGATCGACGCGACCCTTCGTCCAGCAATCGAACTCAGGGCGGTTTCATCACCAAGCAGTTTGGGAGCCAGATAAATCTTCATCTGGTCCACAACCTTTTCTTTGAGGGCACTGCCAATCACCTTAGCTCCCCCCTCGATCAAAACCGAGTGGACACCCAATTCATACAAACTTTTAAGGACAAAATCCATTTTGATTTTTCCATCTCGCGTCGGACAGATGAGGACAACCATCCCCTTCGTGCGTAAGGTTTGTATTTTTTTTGCCCCGGCTTTTTTTGTCGTCGCTAAAATGCAATTTTGCGGATCAACCCGGTGAAATAATCTGGCTTTGAAAGGAATGCGCAACCGCGAATCCAAAACCACTTTTTTGATCGGAGTGCTCCGGCCTTGCGCGTTCAAGCGCGGATCATCTTTAAGAACGGTCTCGATCCCGACCAGGATAGCATCAAATTTTTTTCGCTCTGCTCGGGCCCATTGCCGCGTTCGCGCCGAAGTGATCCATTGGGAACTCCCCGTCGAAGTCGCGATCTTCCCATCCAGGGTCTGGGCACATTTGGCAGTCACAAAAGGCAATTTGTTTTTTTTCATTTTTGCAATCTCGCCTTCAACTCTTCAACCAACGTGTAAGGAATTTTGACCTTCCCAACAAACGTATGCGGCTTCATGTCCCCATGGGCATCAGACCCGCCGGTCATGAGCAGTTTATGCTTCTTAGCCAATCCTTCATAGTGCTGTCGAATCGAGTGGGAACAACCCGGATAATAGACCTCCAACCCGTCGAGACCGTGACCAACCAATCGCGGTATGATCTCATCTTTTTGATTCAGCATTGGATGGGCCAGGACCGCTGCCCCACCCGCCTTCTTAATCAAATCGATGGCCGCGAAAGGACTGAACTTCGGTTTGGAAACATAGGCGGGTGCCCCTTCCGCCAAATATTGATCAAAGGCCTGTGTCATGTTCTTGACGATCCCTTTTTGCACCAACACGGCCGCCAGATGCGGCCGCCCGAGCGAAGTGCTTGGCCGCTCGGTTTTGATATCACTCCATTCGATCGACGAGATTCCCAGATCATGCAATCGCTGAACCATGGCTTTCATCCGCTGGCGCCGCAATTCGCGAACATCCTCGAGATAACCGCGCAACTCTTTTTGCTGAAAATCAAACCCATACCCGAGAACGTGAATTTCCTTGCCCTCGTATTCACTGGAAAGTTCAATCCCAGGCAGACATTCGATGCCAGCGGCTTTTGCCGCGGCTAACGCTGGAACAATCGCCTCCAGCGAATCATGATCTGTTATCGAAACGCAGCACAACCCTTTCGCGGCCGCCTCTTGCACAACCTCTTGCGGCGACTGCGTCCCATCAGAAAAAAAGGTATGCGTATGCAAATCCGCGTAAGTACTCAAACTGATTCAGGTTTTTGTAATTCGGTTTTATGGATTTTATCAAGAATGCCGTTAACGAATTTACTGGATTCCAAATCCCCGTATTTTTTTGCTAATTCAATAGCCTCGTTAATGGCCACTTTGGGCGGGATATCAGAAGCATAGAGGAGTTCGAAAACTCCCAGTCGAAGGATGTTACGATCAATGGCGGCCATGCGCTTGAGCTGCCAGTTGGTGGCGTATTGCGAAACTTTCTCGTCGATAGCAATCTGATGTTCAACAACACCGGCGACCAAACGGTTCGCGAACTCTCTTACTTCTTGGGCCACACCCTCCTGGTCTTCCCAATAATAACGAATGCTCTCCTGCGGCTGGCGTTTGGTCAGCTCTTTTTGGTAGCAAATTTTCAAAGCGTGTTCTCGGGCAATCGTTCGTTTTCGCATCATTCACTCTCTTTATCGAACCGGCCGTTTTCGCAAGCTGACACACCGGTCAAAATGGAAAAGATCAAATTCCTCGCAGCGCTTCAATCATATCAAGCGCTGCCGCGGCAGAATCACGGCCTTTATTGTCTCCTTTGGCTTTCGAACGGGCATAAGCTTGTTTGACCGTGTTCGTCGTCAGTACTCCGAAAATCACCGGTTTACCCGATTCAAGACCGACCTGACCGATACCGCTCGCCGCGTTTTGGGCCACCAGCTCAAAATGAATGGTCTCGCCCCGGATCACACATCCCAAACAAATCACAGCGTCGATATTTTTCTTCTTCGCCAATTTCAAAGCGGCCACCGGAAGCTCAAAAGACCCAGGGACCCAAACCAAAACAATATCTTTGTCAGAAACTTTCCGGCGCCTCAATTCTTCTAGACACCCGGACAATAATCGTTGTGTAATAAACTCATTGAACCGAGCGACGACAACGCCGAACCGTTGGGCTTCTTTAAGAACACGATTTTTTTTTGGGACCATCTTTAAACTACCTAGGATTGCAACATCATGATTGAAAACCGGTGAGTCAACGGCTCAAACGGATTTATGACTTGTCTGGAGATCAATTGGAACGCGCTCAACGACTTTCAAACCATATCCTTCCAACCCGACGATCTTTCGTGGATTATTGGTCAACAACCGGATTTGTTTGATCCCTAAATCGGCCAAGATTTGCGCGCCAATGCCGTAGTCCCGAAAATCAGCGGAAATATTCACGGCGGTGTTCTCATCGACCTTTTGGTCCTGACGCTGATCCTGCAAAATCTTCTCTAATCCCAAACCTCCGCTAGCCTGGCGCATATACAACAAAACCCCGGACTGATTCTGATGAATGATCTGAAAGGCGGTCTGCAATTGTGAGTTTCCGTCTTTGCGGTGAATGCCAAAAACATCGCTCACCAAACATTCCGACTGAACACGGACCAATTCCGGAAGCGAACCATCCACCTTCCCCTTAATCAAAGCCATGTGCATTTGGTCGTCAATCTTGGATTTATAAACCGCCATCCGAAATTCTCCATACACCGTCGATACCGCTGTGTCCAAAATCTTCTCAACAAGTTTTTCCGAACGACGACGATATTCAATGAGGCTGTCAATCGTACAACTCTTGATCTTATGCCTCTTGGCAAAATCAATCAACTCCTGGGTTCTGGCCATGGTGCCGTCTTCATTCATGATCTCGCAGATCACACCGGCGGGATAAAGCCCGGCCATCCGCATCAAATCAACTGAGGCCTCGGTATGCCCGGCGCGTACCAGCACACCGCCAGGGCGGGCCCTCAAGGGAAAAAGATGGCCCGGGGTTTCCAGGTCAGCCGGTTTCGTATTAGGATCAATCAGGACCTTAACCGTATGCGACCGGTCGAAAGCTGAAATACCGGTGGTGATTCCTTTCGCAGCGTCGACCGAAATCGACCAGCCCGTGTTACTCTGCTGATGCTGATCATTGATATGTTTGTTTTTCATGGGATGCAGGCCCAGTTCATCCAACCGGCTTTCCTCCATCGGGACACATATCAAACCGCGGGCGTATCTGGCCATAAAATTGATGGTCTCCGGAGTGATGTGTTCGGCCGCGCATAAAAGATCGCCTTCATTCTCACGGCCCTCATCATCCATGACCACAACCATTTTACCGGAACGTAAATCTTTGATGACTTCTTCAATGGAATCAAACATGCGATCTCCTAAAATAGGTCAAATGGCAAAAAATAGAAATGAACCTGAATTTTGTCAACTTTAGTATTCTGTACTATATTGGAATCGCTTACCGTTGTCAAGATTTTTATCTAACTCCTATCTCTATGCAATTCATAATGTTAGGAAATATTTAAAAATCTTGTCAAGCCTGCCAAACTTGCCTATAATAACTTTATGTCTTTAGAAAAATCGATCGCCCAGCTGCTTTCAAAACATCGTAAAACCTTAAGTGTGGCTGAGTCTTGCACCGGAGGGCTCTTGGCAAAACGCTTGACTGATATTCCTGGCAGCTCTCAGTTCTTTAAACTCGGCATTGTGGCTTACAGCAACGATGCCAAACAGTCCCTTTTAAAAATCCCGGAGAAAATGCTGAAGGACCCTGGTGCCGTCAGCGAACCCGTTGCCAAACTGCTGGCCAGCAAGGTACGACAAATTTTAGATACGGATTTCGGTATCGGCATTACCGGTATTGCTGGGCCAGGAGGAGGCACAAAAGCAAAACCGGTTGGTTTGACATTCATTGCGCTAAGCACGTCATCAGCAACTTTTTGTGTCCGATGCCATTTTAAGGGTTCGCGCGACAAAATCCGCCAATCGGCAGTTGATCAGGCCCTTACCATCCTTATAAAATCTCTAGAATAACACCACCCCGATGCAGGTTTGCAGCAACCTTAAATGATTAACCCCGTAGGTTGGCAAAAGCCAACCTACGGGTTTTGTCTTTAATCAATCGAATTTCCTATCGTCGATCGCGCAATTTGGCTAACAACTTTAACATTTCAATGTAAAGCCAAACCAACGTTACAATCAGCGCCCATGCGCAATACCATTCCATGTGTTTGTTCAATCCGTATTGAGCGCCTTCTTCAATCAAATGAAAATCAAGGACCAGATTCAATGCCGCAACCCCGACGACAACAACACTAAAAATGATACCAAACATCCCGCTGCCTTGGATAAAACCCATCTGCAGACCAAAGAAACCCATGATCCAATTGACAACGTAAACCAAAAATATGGCTCCGGTCGCCGAAGCAACGCCAAAAATAAATTTGTCGTTGACTTTGATGACACCAGATTTATAAATGGCCAACATACAAAATAGCGTTCCAAAGGTCAAACTCACGGCCTGAATAACAATCCCCGGATATCTCATCTCAAAAATAGCAGAGATCCCGCCAATGAACAAGCCGTTACATAAGGCATATAACGGGGCCGTCACCTTGGCCCAATCACGCTTGAACGTCGTGACGAGCCCTAAAATAAAAGCAGCAATGCCTCCGCCAAAGGCGTAAGGTAGCATCGAGGCTACATTCTGTCCGGCCGCAAGCTCCTGACCAAACGCTGACGTCGGCTGAACCATACGGCTCCATACCCACGAAGCCGACATAACCAACAAAACCAGGAGCAGAAAGCATTTGTTCACGGCTCCCGAGACGGTCATGGCTTCAGTGCCATAAGCACGCTCTTGCTCAAAAGTTCTTGATCTTAAAACTGGATTACCCGATTCCATCTTATTCCTCCTGTTAATTGATATGTGTTATTCGAAGTGCCACTTGCATGATTAAATTTGTGTATGCTCCGGCGACCAAATCATCACTCATAATCCCTAAACCGCCCTTCAGACTTTCTAATTTGTTGGCCGGATAAATCTTAAACATGTCAAAAGCGCGAAATAGGAAAAATGTCGACCACAAAACAGCCGGGGTGAAAGGCAAAAGAAAAAACGCCATGAAACAGCCGGCCACCTCGTCTATCACGACACAGGACGGATCTTTCTTGCCCGTTATCTTTTCCATCCGCCCGCTTAAAAGATATCCTAACACAGTCACCAATAAAAATAAACCAATTTGGATACCCCCATGCGAACGTAAAAAATAACAAATTCCTACCGTCAACAAAGTGGCCATGCTCCCAGGTGCCAGGGGAAAATAGCCAATGTAAAAAAAAGTTGAGACCAGGATCGTAAAAAATTGCATATTTTAGCGTTGGGACAGTCCCCTATAAAGTCCCCTCAAGAACGTGATACCCGATGATAAGGTTAGTACGACCGAACCCAAGATCAAGCCATAAATCAGCTCACTGCCACCATACAAGAGGAATGGCGGGACCTGGCCAGTTCTTTGCCCAATCAGAAATAAAAGAATGACAATGACCGTTGTGATTTGTAAAGCCGTCTTCCATTTTCCAAAACGTTCGGCGCTAAGAACTTTTCCCGCGGCCGCCGCCCACAGCCGAAACGCCGTAACAATGATTTCACGCGAAGCGATCACCACAAAGGCCCAAGTCGGAAAAATCCCCATTCGAACAAAAATGAAAAAAGCGGCTAATATCAAAAATTTGTCTGCCAGCGGATCCATCAGCTTACCAAAATCACTGATCAATTGGTGCTTTCTGGCAAAATGCCCGTCGAAGTAATCCGTCAACGCCGCCAGTGAAAACAAAAACAGCGCTGCCACAAGAGCCGGCCATCCTTCTTGGTTCATCATAAAAATGAACCCTAAGGCCAAAACAATTCTACCTATCGTTAAAATATTGGGAAGATTCATTTGGCAACCGCGACCATATCGTATTCAAGGGTGTCGGTCACTTGAACATCCACAAAATCCCCTGGGTTCATCTTTTTACTTGAGTGGACATAAATAACACCGTCGACATCCGGGGCGTCGTATTCCGTACGGCCGATAAAGGTGTATTCTTCCCCTTTTTGCGCCTCTTCAGTCAGCGCCTTCCCCTCTTCGATAATAACCTTCCCCTCTTCAATAATAACCTTCAGGGTACGTCCGATAAACCGCTTTTGGACTTCAGAAGAAATCCTTTGCTGTTCCTTCATCAGGATATCCCGTCGCTGTTTTTTGACCGCTTCTTTGACTTGATTGGACATTGAAAAGGCATCGGTGCCCTCTTCCTGAGAATAGACAAAGACCCCCATTTTCTCAAACCGCGCCGTCTTCACAAATTCTAATAACTCCTCAAAATTCTCTTCGGTCTCGCCAGGCAGCCCAACAATAAAAGTCGTCCGCAAACTCCCTCGGGGAATTCGTGAACGGATTTTTTTGACCAACGCGCGCGTCTGCGCCGTCGTGATATTACGATTCATGGCTTTTAAGATTGGGTCGCTGATATGCTGAAGCGGCATATCGATATAATTGCAAATTTTTGTCTCTTGGCCGATGATTTCAACCAGCTCATCGGTGACGTGCGCCGGGAAGGCGTACAAAAGACGGATCCATTGGATATTCTGGATGACCTTTGTCATTTCCTTCAACAGTTTGGCCAGACGGAACTCATGATACAGATCCATCCCATACGCCGTGATGTCCTGACCAATGAGGTTGATCTCTTTGACCCCCTGACGGTCCAGCTTCACAATCTCTGCCAAAACCGATTCGATCGTACGGGAACGAAACTTACCCTTGATCTTTGGAATGGCGCAAAAACTGCAGCGATTGTAGCAGCTCTCGCAAATCTTGACATAAGCAAAATGCGGTGGTGTCAGAGAATAATGTTCCGGGATCTCATCTTTCGCGAAAGCCGGAGTTCCGATGATCGCGTCAAGCTCTTTGAATTCCTGGGCCAACTCCTTACCGTATCGCTGCGCTAAACACCCCGAAACAATCACCTTTTTAAGCTTTCCCTGCTTTTTCAACTCCAAGAGATCGCAAATGGTATCGATCGACTCTTGTTTGGCCTCGTCGATGAAAGAGCAGGTATTGACAATCGCCACATCCGCCTTGCCGATATCAACAATCCGGTGCCCGTTCTTTTTGAGACGCCCCAAAATCGCCTGCGAGTCCACAAGATTGCGGCTGCAGCCAAGATTGATCACACCGACCTTCTGACCTTGAGCAAGCCGCTCTTGATGGAAATCTTGAAAGACCTTCAAGTCCCTTTTCATTCCTTACCCTTCACTATTCACTTTTTCTTGATTGTTTCGCGCTCAACCCTTCAGGAGTGATAATGACTCGGCGGGCGGGACCATCAGCTTCGATCACTGGCTGTACTGTCTTACCGTTCACCACATATTCCATTTCGTGAATATTTTTTCCGGATAACTCAATCAACTTCTGCCCCTGCCAGGTTTCGGCAACACCCGGCTTTAAAATGGATTGGAATACGAGATTCCCATCAACTTTAACCTGAATCCAGCTTTGTTCTTTGGCCTTGATCGACAGACTAACCCCTGACAGCAATTTTTCCTGCGGCGGTGTCGCCACAGCAGCAGTCGGCTTGATCTGCACTGGCTTAGGAACGGCAAGTTCTTGTTGCCGTTCTTTTTTCAAACTCTTGAGTTCAACTTTTCTCATCTCTTCGGTTTTGACCATCTTCTCGAGCTTTTTTTGTTTACCTCCGCCAGAAATTTCTTGCCCCACGCAACTGATCAACTTCACAACAAACAAAAGCACCAAAACGGCCGCAACAATTTTAACAATCAATTGTTGTCGCTGACGATTTAAGAATTGATTAAACTTCTGCTCAATCTGGCCTTCGGGCTGCTGATGAATCGGTTCAGGCAATTTTTCCGTCGAATAATCCTTCAGGACCTGATGGACATCGACTCCCACCAGTTGGGCATACATCTTGATAAATCCTTTCAAATAAAATTCCGAAACAGACCGGACTTTATAACCTTCTTCAATGGCCTTGACGACATCCAACGGAATCTTTGTCAATTCATGCAAACGCTCAATGGACAACCCCTTGGCTTCCCGTGCTCTTTTGAGGATCTCAGCGGTGTTTTGGCTAGGTTGTTCCATTTTCCTTTTCTTTCCCTTCTTGATTCATGTTTTTGAGCAGCCATTCCTCTCGATCGACCAGGATATCGCGCGGTTTACTGCCGCAATAAGGTCCCACCAAACCGTTTTGTTCCATCATGTCAATCAATCGCGCCGCCCGGGTGTAACCCAGCCGCATCCGTCGCTGCAAAATGGACACCGAGGCCTGATTGGTTTCAATCACCAAACGGACCGCCTCATCATAAAGCTCATCTTTCTGATCTGTTCCGCCGATGGCAGAAGCGGATTGGTTCTTGATCATCATATCATCGTATTCCGGTTCTCCTTGGCTCTTAATAAAATCAATCACGCGGCGGACTTCCTCATCGCTCATAAAACTGCACTGCCCGCGGATCGGCTTGGCGTCCCCGGGCCGCATAAACAGCAAATCACCCTTCCCTAAAAGGGTCTCGGCCCCATTCGTATCCAAAACCGTTCGCGAATCGACTTTGGAAGCCACCTTAAATGAAATGCGCGAAGGAAAATTGGCTTTGATGACACCGGTGATGACATTCACCGACGGACGTTGGGTCGCCAAAACCAAATGAATCCCAACGGCCCGTGATAACTGCGCCAGACGGGTGACGGCGCTCTCGATGGTCTTGGCAGCAGTTTGCATCAAATCGGCAAACTCATCGATGACGACCACGATATAAGGCATCTCACTGCCCTTTTTATGGTAAGCCTGGATATTGCGCACCCCGGCTTTCGAAAGCTGCGAATAACGCGATTCCATTTCTCCAACAACCCAATTGAGCGCCCCGGTCACTTTCTTAGCGTCGGTCACCGGCGGACAAAGCATATGCGGAATCCCGCTGTACTGCGCCAATTCCACCATTTTCGGATCAATCATCAAAAATTTGACCTCCGACGGTGAGGCATTGAATAAAATCGACATGATCAGCGTATTAACGCAAACGGTCTTCCCAGCACCGGTTGTTCCAGCGATCAAAAGGTGCGGCATTTCCGCTAAGTCGACAATGATCGGGATCCCGGAAATGTCCTTACCGATCGCCAAGGTCACCTTTGACTCAGCATTCTGAAAATCCGGATGGCAAAGGACCTCCCGCAGAAGAACCGCCGCGGTTGAGTTGTTGGGCACCTCGATGCCAACCCGGTTCTTTCCCGGAATAGGGGCCACAATCCGAACGGCCGCGGCCCGCATAGCAAGCGCAATGTCGTCGGAAAGAGTGGTGATTTTCTGAATCTTAACACCAGGTGCGGGTTCCAATTCGTAACGGGTAATGACCGGTCCCCGTTCGATATCCGCGACCCGAGCATCCACGCCAAAATCCATCAAAGTTTCTTCCAGTGTCCGGGCGCCAAACTGCAAATCATTCGTGATCTGACTGCTCGAAACCTCCGGTGGCACATCTAACAAATCAAGACCAGGCAAGTGGTACTCCCCGACTTTTTTAGGTTCTTTTTTGATCAAAGCGGCATTTTGCTTTTCCGTTTTAGCAATCCGGATATTGGGTTTACCGGACCCATCTTCATACCCTTTTTCATCAAAATTCTCGTCGCTATCTTCTTGGGCCCTGTTCTCGAACCCTTGCTTTTTAGTCGCCTGACCGGTGATCTGATTAAAAAGCTGTCGCTCCTCGCGAATTTTATCCAGAAGCTTGGAACTCGACTTCCCACCTGGATGCGCGGGGCCCATTTTACGATCCTCCCAGCCGACCTTCACATCTTCCAAGGTCGCTCGACCCAGCTCAAAAAGCCGCAAAAAAATAGGAGACACCAAAAATTCTCCGGTCAACACCAGCGTCAATGTCCCCAAGGTGAAAAGAACAATATAGGCACCGGTCCGCCCCAAATACCTCACCAGAAAATCCGCGCTGACATAACCGATAAGTCCGCCGCCATCAAAACGCGCGGTGGAAACCTGCGACACAATCATGCTGAACAACGAACTGATCACAGCAAACAAAACCAAAACACTTAAAAATTTAGCAAAAGTAAAAT
>JAHFFT010000021.1 GCA_023247795.1 Candidatus Omnitrophota bacterium | reverse complement strand
ACCTGGGATGGAGATGAGAAATGAAGACCAAGCAAGCATCGATCTTTGACGATATTGTCCGCCAGATCCCTGATATCGGCTTGGGCTACCATCTCGACCGGATTTTCGCCCACGCGAAGTCCAACGCGCCGGAGTTCAAGAAGACAATCAAAGACCTGCCGCCCCTTAAGGAGAAGAAGGCCCTCTCCGGCATCGTCATCAGCGCGGGCCCAAGTCTTTTTAAGCGGGATATCATCCGCAGGATCCTTAAATCGGATTACCAAGGGACGATCATCGCCATCGATGCCAGTTACGTCGCCTGTTTAAAGGCGGGACTGGTACCGGATTTTCTCGTGACCATGGACCCCAATCCCACCAGAATGGTGCGTTGGTTCGGTGATCACAACTTTGAAGCGCATACCAAAAATGACGATTATTATACGCGCCAGGACCTGAACGTAGAATTTCGCCGCAATTCGATAGAGCAAAACAAACTTCATATCGAGCTTGTTAATCAACATGGGCATCTTAGCAAAGGCATTATCGGCAGCTCTGCTCCTGCCAATGTTCTGGCCAGGATGAAGGAAGCGAATTTTGATCTCTATTGGTGGAATCCTTTGATGGACAATCCTGCTAAACATGGAAGCCTGACGCGCAAACTTTATGCGATGAATAAACTGCCGTGCATGAATACTGGGGGAAATGTCGGAACAACGGCCTGGGTATTTGCCAACTCGATCCTGAAACTCCCCCATATCGCTTTGACCGGAATGGACCTGGGCTATTATCGGGACACTCCCTTTGAAATGACGCAGACCTATTATGAGTTGTTGCACCATATCGGCGATGCTGGCGATATTAGGCAATGCTTTAAGGAATATGAATTTCCTTTGACGAAGGAGCGTTACTATACGGACCCGACCTATTATTGGTACCGCAAGAACATTTTGGAACTTCTGGTTAACGGGTCGAGCAAAACGGTCAATTGTACCGAAGGGGGCACGTTGTTCAGCGAACAGCTCCCATGCGCGAGTCTTGATGGTTTTTTAGATGGAGGGACCAGTCATGGCTAAGATATTGATGATCAACCCGATCGTTCGGGAAGAAGACGATCCGAAGCATATTCCCTATGGTTTAAGCTTGTTGGCCGCCGTTGCTCTTGAGAACGGACATCAGGTCCAGTTTTATGACGAAAATGCTTGGCGCAAGGGGGAAAAGGTCATCGCCCAGGTTTGCCAGGCAGATGATTGGGACGTCATTGCTATCGGGGGGTTGACCACAACCTATGGATCGATTAAAAAGATCTTAAGAATCGCGAAAGAAGTTGCGCCAGAGACTTTTATTATCACCGGCGGAGGTTTTCTAACGAGCATGCCGCGTGAGATCATGGACTGGTTAAAAGAAATCGACTTGGGGATCGTTGGCGAGGCCTTCGTCACCTGGCCGGAAGTTTTGGCCCAGGTCGACAAGAAAGATTTCGATTTTTCAAAAACATTGGGTGTTTGTTACCGGGACAAGAACGGGCAGCCGGTTTTGACAAATGTCCGTCCGAATATCAAGGATTTGAATGTTCTTCCTTACCCGGCGTGGGACCTCTTGCCGCTGGAAATTTATTTCAAGAATTCCAAAAATTTTTTGAGCGAAGCGGCTTTTATGGCCAAGCGGCGTATCGATGTCATGGGAAGTTTGGGGTGCAGCCTGGTCTGCAAATTCTGCTGGCATCTTGGAACGACCGGGGACATGGTGGTCGAGAAAGACGAGGCCGGGTCCAACGATGTCCGGTTTACCTATGGACGCAACATCCGGTATTTCACGCCCCGTTATATCGTTGATATGGTCAAAACGCTGGTCAAGAAATATAACGTCGATCACGCCTATTTCATCGACGAAAATTTTATGACGATGGATGTCGCCAGCGGCCGCACCTGGCTTAAAGAGCTCTGCGAGCTGTGGATCAAGGAAGGATTGCAGCCTTCTTCGCGCCGGGACGGGCTTCCGGATGAACAGAACAAAAGCGGTGTTTTCTGGTCGGGGACAAGTCATGCCAGCCTAGCCCAGCAAGAGACCCTGCATCTGATGTACAAGGCCGGCTGTTCGTCGTTGGTTTACGGCATAGAGTCCTTCGACCCGACGATTCTTAAAGGAATGGGTAAAGGTGTGAACCAGAAACATAATCTGGAAGCCCCGCGAATATGCATGGAAACGGGGATCATCCCTATTCCGAACATCATCCTGGGATTTCCCGATGAGACATTTCAAAGTGTGCGTACAACGATCGAATGCATGCTCAAGCTTGGTATTCACGCCAAGCCGCATTTCGCGACCCCCTATCCGGGTTCAGAGTGGTATTACACATATAAACAATCCATTCTTGAGCAATACAATGGTGATCTGGAAGCTTTTATTGAAGACTTGGGTGACGCTTCAAAGATCACGGCTGTGATATCCCATAATTTTTCACCGGCACAACTTTTAGGATTACAACAGATTGTAAGAGACCGGAACTTGCGCTTGCTGGACCTAACTGAAAAACAATGGGGCGGTGCCAGTGCTTTGAGCAATCCATTGGCCAAACCCAGGGGGTCGTTCAATATGGTCAACAAGAAAATTAAAGCTCCCATCGGGGGAGACCTAACGAGCGTTAAAACAACAGAAGTATAAAACCATTTTTAGAGGAGAGATCATGATAACTGCCGACCAGATAAAAATGAAAAAAGAACAGGATTCTTTGGCGCATAAAAAGAACAAAACGTTGTTTGTTACTTTACCGCAACGGGATACGCCGGGGACCTTTCCTCCTTATGGGGCCTTGACGGTCATGAGCTATTTGAAGAAAAAAGGATATACGGATATTAAATTGTACAATATCGATTTATTGCGCCCCAGCGATCAGGAGGCCATTGATTATATTGTTTCCTATAATCCGGAATTATTGTGTATCAGCGCTCCGGTCTCGACCGCTTATGAAAATTGCAAGACGATCTCTTTGGCCGTGAGGCAACGCTTGCCGCACGTGAAAATTATTTTGGGGGGTAATCTGGCCGCTAGTGCGGAAATAATTCTGAAAAAAACGGCTGTGGATATTTGTGTTTTGGGAGAAGGTGAAATCGCGGGTACACTTCTATTCGATCACCTGTCGCAGAATCGTCCCTTTAATGAATTATATAAAATCAAGGGGTTGGGCTTTCTTAGCGGAAAAGGCGAGTTCGTTAATACCGGCCATGCCGATCAGCTTCCGATGGAGGAGGTTTATGACATTGATTGGAATGTCTGGGATGAACAATCGTTCAATCATAGTTTTCGAAAACTTAAGCAGATCGATCCGAAATCGATGAACATGCGCTATTACACGGGGATCAATGGCCAGGTGAGCGCCAAACAGCTGGAATCAAGGATCGCCATTTTCGCTTGTTCGAAAGGATGTGTGGCGCGGTGTACTTTTTGTCATCGTTGGCAAAAAGGGATCCGGTATATCCCGGTCGAGATTCTGATGGGCCGGATGAAATTGCTGATGGAGCGCTATGGCGTCGGCATATTCAATATTCTGGATGAATGTTTTGGCGCTGACTTGAAATGGCTTTACAAGTTTTGTGAAGCGATAAAATCCTTGGATGTGATCTGGGTCGTTGCGGGGATGCGGGTCAAGCAGATCACTCCGGAGATCATTTCAATGATGAAAGATGCCGGTTGTCGCGGGATCCTCTACGGGATGGAAACCGGCAGTGCGCGCGTGATCGAGATCATGGAAAAAAGGGCATCCATTGAGGATAACGAAAGGGCCTTTAAGCTGACTCTTGATGCGGGATTACAGACGATCCCGCAGCTCATTATCGGTATGCCGGGCGAAAACCACGAAACGATCGAAGAATCCGCCGAGTTTATTGCCCGTAATATGGTCTTAAGCAAATACCAGAACCCGCGGGAGGTCAGCATCAATTACGCCCAAGCCCTGCCCGGCACCCCGCTTTATGAATACGCGCGGCATAAGGGTATGATCGGGGAGAGCATTGATGATGAAGAAAAGTATTTGCTGCATATTTCTGACCGGGACGCCTGCGACGATGAAACAACACTGAATTTTACGGAATTTTCCCGGTTAACGCTGGTTTCCTGGCGGAACATCATTTTAGCCCAGATGAAGTATCGTTACGCGAAAGCCTTCGGCATGGCGCATTATTATAAGGTTCTGTTTCCCGGAGGAAAACCGGGCCTATGGTCTTTGATAAGGAAGAAAGATTTTGGTCTTATCCTGGATCTTTATCCAAAGTTGACCTATAGCTTAAGGTCCTTTATGGTGCCTTTGAAATTTATCGATATCTGGAAAAAACGGGGCGCTCGCGTGGCTTTTGGCATGCTTTGGGAGCATATCGCTGTGAATATTAAGCGGTTATACAAGAAGAGTCCCGGGATCCAATATAAATCTTTACGCAAAATCGTCGAAAATGACCTGAAGGAACCTTTCAAGGGAAGCGAAACCATGGTTCCTTTGCGTATGGGAAGGTAAGACTTATATGTACCGATCAAAAAAGATCATGGCTTTTATCGGCGCCCGGGCCGGCTCGAAGGGGTTAAAAGGGAAAAATATCATCGATCTTGCCGGCAGGCCGCTCATCGACTGGACGATCCAGGCCGCACTGGGGTCAAAGTATGTTGACCGGACTGTTGTATCCACCGACGGCGAGGAGATCGCCCGCGTTGCCCGAACCTCCGGCGCGGATGTGCCGTTCTCGCGTCCCCAAGAATTGGCGACGGACGAATCGTTGCTCGATGAGGCGATCCAGCACTGCGTCCAATGGCTTAAGGACAAAGAGAAGACAAGTTACGATTATTTGCTTTTGTTGCAGCCGACATCGCCCTTGCGGACCTCGGCGCACATCGACCAGGCCATTGAATATTTCTTTGAACACAAGAAGTCAGAGCAGGATATTTTGATCGCGGTGAGCCTAGCCCCGCCTAAAACGGGATGGCTGATGCACCGCAACAGCGCGGGCTACGTTCAATTCAGTCTGGATGCCGGCCAGAGGAAACATCGCCGGCAAGAGCTGCCACAATTTTATTTTCCGAACGGGTTCATTTACTTTGGTCCGCAAGAGATTATGCGAAGAATCAGCGAGGTCAGGGACACCATGATCCCGTATGTGGTGGATGAAGCCATTGCTGCGGATGTTGATTCCAAAGAGGATCTGGAAAAGGCAGAGGCATATATCAGCAAAAACAGGATGCACTATTGTGAAAAGTAAAAATTTATTATTGCTGGAATCCGCCCGATTGGCCGTGGCCTGGAGGCCGCGCGATTATGAGAGGGTGCATGTGTGGGAAGGGAATTTTCCCGGAGCCGAAAAGCTTCCGGCGGATTTTATGAGTTTGGCGGAAAGTCTTCTGGCGGACCACAAAGCCGGCCAGGTTATCGATTGGGTCTATGCCCAATACGTTAAGCCGGGGGAGGACCGGGTCCTGAACGAATTGTTCGAGGACGACCGGGGATGTCTGTTCATCAAAAAAAATATTCTGCGCGAGTTGGCAAGGATCTTTTATTCTTTTCTTTTGGCGGAAAAGTTCTGCAATGAATACGCTTCGGAGCAAACGTTCGATTTTATTCCAAGTTCGTTTTCCTATTCACTGTATAAATTATTGTCCAGCCGGAAGGAGCTGTTGCCGCAAGGTGTTTCTATTCCTCAGTGGTATTTGACAAAAATGCGGCGGCTGGAAAGAGCAAAGAATTGGCTTTATTCGTTCGCGTTGACCGTCTATCCGGTCATGATCTCGCTTCGCATGTCAGGAAAGAAAGTTGTCCAAAAAAAGTTTTTGTACGCGGTCCACATGTGGGAAAGCTGGGTCAGATCGTACGGTCCCCGATGTCAATATCGCATGGATTTTCTGGAAAGTCCCCAGGGTGTCCATACGGGCAACACCTTGTATTTTATCGACCAGAAAATGAGCGCGCAAGGCCTGCGCGGGGTCAAGGCAAGTGGTTATCCGTATTGCTATTTCAAAGATGTGATCAAGGATTTCAACCGCAAGGAATATTGGAGCGGAATTTATCCCCGGGTGAGGAAAGCGGTCAAGGAACTTGGTGCAAATGGATTATTGGCCGAGATCTATCTAAAAGCGCTGCGTTCCTATATTTATTGGGAGATGTTCCTTTTTAAGTGCAAGGCGAAAACGTTTATTTACGCTCAGGATCCATGCGATATTCCTGCTGCTTTGATGCAGAAACGACACGGAGCCCGGAATGTATTTGTTTATTATTCCACGCAATACGATAGTTTGGCGCGGGAAGAAATGGATACTTTCACGCAGATCTACTATGGCTATATGATCTATTCAGCGGTGGCCACCAGCCGCATGTCGAACAACTATTTTAAAAAGAACCGGAACATGGTCGAACGGTATGAAGATTGCGGGATCATCTGGTCCGATATCGTTTATCAGACCAGGACAGATCCGGCCTTGAAAAATAAGATCAAAGAAGAGCTGGGACTTCCCTTGAATAAGACCATTATCGGATTTTTCGCTCCCGGCATGGGGCACGCGGGATTTATCACTGAAGCTGAAGGTTACCAAATGCTTTCTGATGTTTATGACCTTTTGGAATCGCGTGAAGATTCTTGCATGGTTCTAACGCATAGACAGATAGAGCAGTTGACCGAAGGCAGCGATCTTCGAAGAAAATTCGATCAATTGCGCAAGCACAAGAGGGTTTATGACGCCCGCGTGCTGGTGCCGGCCTACCAAGCGTATCATTTGATGGGGGCGTGTGACCTGGTCATAGGCGGGTTCCATTCCAGTGTTCCCATGGAATCCGTAGCGGGGGGAGTCCGGACGTTATGCTATGTTCCGGAACGATTAAATAAAGACATTTTTATCATTAACACCTTTCCTCGTTTTTGCGCGCACAATTATACTGAACTCGAAAAAAATGTCGATTATTGGCTCAATCAATGCACGGACAAGGAATTCCAGGATTTTCAGGACGTCTATGTCAGGGCCCATATCGACGGTCATTGCGACGGGCAAGCTAAAAAGCGGTTGCGCGCGCTGATCGAAAAGATGAATATAGAAGAAGAAACCGTGGAGCCCGCAACGCCGGCGCTCCTGAACGCAAGAGGGGCATAAATCAATGACGCATGAACAGCTGCTACTGGTTGTGGGGGCGGGCGGTTTCGGGCGGGAGGTCTATACGTGGCTTTCCCAAACGATTAAAGACGATCCTAAATATAAGATCGCGGGTTTTCTCGACGATAATGTTGCAAAAGCCCAGGAAGAACTGGATAAAAGGCGGTATCCACATGAGGTCGTTGGAACGATTCAGGATTACCATCCTCAAGGGAACGAATCGCTGGTCATGGGCATATTCGGTCCGGTAGCTAAAAAAAAATGCGTGGAGCAATTGCGCAAACGCGGGGCCAGATTCTATACGTTGGTACATCCCGATACGATCATAGGACATGATGTGCGCATAGGCGAGGGATGCGTGATCTGTCCGTATTGCGTACTGGCCAATGACAGCAAAATCGGCAATTTTATTTCTCTTAACACAAATTCAACTATAGGGCATGATTCAGATATTGGTGATTTTACTTCGATCAATGGCGGGGTGGAGATCACTGGTGAGGTCAAGGTTGGTTCGCAATGCTTTTTCGGTGTAGGGGCTGTTGTGATCAACAGGTGTACTATAGGCGATAGGACGGTTGTCGGGGCGGGAAGTGTTGTTATCAGAAACGTTGGTTCTGATATTACCGTCTTCGGGAATCCGGCCAAGACGGTCAAGGGGATCTAGTTATTTATGGACGGCGAGAGTGATCAAAAAATAGATGCGCTGGTTTCCAAGATCCTGAGGATCCCTCTGGCTGGGCTCTCCAATGAGATGACGCCTCATGATACCGAGCATTGGGATTCTCTCACGCATTTGACACTTATCGCTGCGCTTGAGGAAGAATTCGCGATCGATATCGAGCCGGAAGAGATCATCGAGATGTATAAGGGGTACGGTATCCTTAAATCTATAGTATTGCAAAAAATGGCCAAATCAATCACTAAATGATTGGAAACCGCATGTCTCAGAAAGGCGTTTTACCCGTTGGAGCATCTATGGAAGAGTTATTTTTGAAAAGATTCGCGGAAGCTCTCGAGAAAGAAGTCGGCGTTAAGATGGAGGATGATTTCAGAGAATATGAAGAATGGGACTCATTGTCCCTGTTAGTCATATTGTCCATGGTCGATGATGAATACGGGGTCAACATTGACGCAAATCATTTTGCAGGAATGAAAACGGTAAAAGACATTTTTGAATTTATTATAAAAAAATCTGCATAAATTTTGATCGCACATAAATGATTTTTGAGAATATCAAAATTGCGGGAATTTCTGCGGCCGTTCCCAGGACTGTTGTAAATAACCTCCGGGACCATGCTTTTGTTCCATTGGAGGAAAGGGAAAAGACGGTAAAGTTGACCGGCGTCGAAGAGTACCGGAAAGCAGCCGATGATCAGACCACGGCGGATCTGTGCGAGGCCGCCGCGCGAGCGCTCTTGAAGGGACTTAATGTTGATCCGAAGACCGTAGACGGCCTTATTCTTGTTACGATGACGCCGGATTATGTTGCGCCTTCGACCGCGTGCGTCTTGCAGGCTAAACTGGGGCTTCCTTTGGCAGCCGTGACCTTTGATGTAAATCTGGGGTGCTCCGGTTATGTTTATGGCCTTTATATTGCATGTTCTTTAATTCAGGGTGGCTCCTTAAAAAGAGTTTTGCTTTTAGCCGGAGATACCCAGACGAAGATATGTTATGAGCAAGATAAAAATACGGTGTTTTTGTTAGGCGATGCCGGGTCTGCGACGATCCTTGAATCGGCTCCGGGCTCGTCTTCGCCGATACGAATGAAATTCATGACCGATGGGAGTAAAAAAGACAGCTTGATCGTCCCGGCGGGTGGTTTTCGGAATCCGTCAAATGATAAAACCAGAAAAATAGAAAAACAGCCCGATGGCGGAACAAGGTCCCATGAGCATCTTTATTTGAACGGTATGGAAGTTTTTAATTTTTCGATAACCGACGTTGTGAGCACCATCAAGGAATTTATTGCGGAAGAAAATATACAGGTGGACGGGATGGATTATCTGGTGCTTCATCAGGCCAATAAATTTATGACCGACAAGATCGCCAAAAAACTGGGATTTCCCGCCGATAAAGTGCCTTACAGTTTATCGAAGTACGGCAACACCTCATCGGCGTCGATTCCCTTGACCATGGCCCATTGCTTTTCGAAATTGGGGGATAAAAAGGACCTGCGCTGCCTGTTGTCGGGCTTTGGCGTGGGATTGTCATGGGGAGTAGTAGATATAAACCTTCAAAGCACACGTTATCTGGACGTTATAGAAGTTTAGCAGGCGGTCATTATGTATGACTTAGATGGAAAGAAAATACTAGTAACCGGCGCTTCCTCCGGCCTCGGTCGGGCCGCGGCGATTAAGCTGAGCGCTTTGAATGCAAAGGTATGCCTGATTGGAAGAGATGAAACAAGACTTAAAGAAACCCTTTCTTTGATGAAGAATAAAAATCATTTTATATTGCCAGCGGATCTTAAGAATTTCGAAGAATATGAGGAGTCTTTCAAAAGAATAACCATGGAAATGGGAAAGCTGGATGGCTTAGTCCATTTTGCGGGCATACATAAAATTCTTCCTTTAAAAGCGATGAAAGTGGATTCTCTCAAGGAAATGTTGGATGTAAATTTACTGGCTTTTTTTGAGTTGGTTAAACATTTTACCAAAAAGAACAACGTTAATGATGCCGGGGCCTCTATTGTAGGGATTTCTTCTGTAGCATCTTTAAGGGGGGCTTCGGCTTTATCGGGATACGGATGTTCTAAAGCGGCTTTAGATGGCGCGGTAAGGTCATTAGCATGCGAATATGCTTCAAAAAACATACGCATTAACTCGGTAGCTCCGGGCTTTGTAAAAACACCTTTGAATGATAATACGATGAAGACATTGCCCCAAGAGGCAGTCGATAAAATAATCAACGCTCACCCTTTAGGCATTGGGACCCCGGAGGATGTTGCTAATTTAGTGGCTTTTTTGCTTAGCAGTGAGGCTAAATGGATCACAGGTTCAACTATTATTATAGACGGCGGGTTTTCAATTGCATCCTGACTTTGAGAAAATAAAAGTAAAGTTATCTTTGTTTAAGACCAATGATTATATCGATTGTCTTAATGACATCGAGAATAATCAGGGCGTAAAGAATCTGCGACCGCTTAAAATTGCCGTGCTTCGCAGCTATACGGTCGAGCCGTTGGAGCCGATTTTGCGACTGCGGTTCATTTTGGAGGAATATAACCCGCAGTTCGCCTATGGCGGTTATGGTCAGTATGCCCAAGAGGCACTGGATGATAAAAGTTTTTTATATGTGTTTAAGCCGGATATAGTTCTATTTTTATTAAGGTCTGGTGATTTATTGCCGGGATTTTATGGTGAATATAATGGAAAATCATTTTTCCAATGGCAGCAAATTATGGAATCCACCGTTGAGCAATTAGGCGCCTGCGCCATTGCGATAAGAGAGAAATTGGACTCACGAATCCTTGTCCAAAATATGGGCTTTGAGGATTTGCTCTATTGGGGAGTTTACGATGCCCAGCGAACCCAAAATCAGATCCATTTAATACATGAATTGAACCGGGCGTTGATCGCCCGCCTGACACCTATTGCGAATACATTTGTTTGGGATTACAACCACTTTGTGTCGAGAAAAGGCTATGAAACATTATATGATCCAAAGATGTGGTATATATCGAAGAATCCGTTTAAATATTCAGCTTATCCTGAAATAGCCAATGATCTGTTCCGCTATTTCGCCGCCGCCATGGGAAAAGTGAAGAAATGTATCGTCTTGGACTTGGATAATGCGCTTTGGGGAGGGGTGGTCGGAGAAGATGGTTTTGAGCGAATACAATTGGGGGAGGATTATCCCGGAGCTTGTTATCGCGATATGCAAAAGGAACTTCTGAAGCTTTATCACAGAGGGATATTATTGGCGATCAATAGCAAGAATAATGAAGAGGAAGTTTTTGAAGTTATTGATAAGCATCCCGGAATGATCCTAAGAAGAAAACATTTTGCCGCCCACCGGGTTAATTGGAAGGATAAGGCAACAAACCTTGAGGAATTGGCACAAGAGCTTAATATCGGCATCGATAGCATGATCTTCATCGATGATAATCCCCTGGAATGTGAACTTGTCAGGCAATTGCACCCGGAATGTACGGTCATTGAATTGCCCGAGAAGAAATATAAACTCCCTGGCACTATTCAGGCATTGTTTAATGTCGAGAACATAAACATAACTGAAGAAGATAAGAAAAAGGGCGAGATATACCAGTCCCAGATCGAACGAAAGAAGGTCCAGCAAGCGGCATCCAGTTTAGAGGAATATTTAAAATCGCTGGATGTGGTTGTGTCTATCAAAGAGGCCGATAGTTTTTCAGTTCCCAGAATAGCCCAGCTTACGCAAAAGACGAATCAGATGAATCTTACGACCAGACGCTATTTTGAAGCAGAAATCGAATCGTTTATGAAGTCTCCGCTTTCGAGCGTTTTTTATGTCTCGGTCAAGGATCGATTAGGTGACCACGGCATTGTCGGGGTCATTATTTTAAAGATTGAGGGCGAAAAATGTTTGATCGACACGTTTTTACTGAGCTGTCGGGTTTTGGGCCTGACCATTGAACAATCGATGCTGGCGCATATCCAAGAGAGGGCGAGAGAAAGCGGATGCAAGCAGCTGGTCGGAGAATACATCCCGACCAAAAAGAACACACCGGCAGCAGGGTTTTACGAAGCGGCAAATTTCAAGAAGCAGGGGGATTTCCTGTTCGTTTTTGACCTGAAAAGCAGGGAAATCCCTTTATCGCCGTATATCACGCTTGGGGTTTCGGGGTCATGATGCAAGAAAGAACATTGATCATCGCGGAGGCCGGGGCGAACCATAATGGCAGTGTCGATATCGCCCTGGAATTGGTGGACGCGGCTGCGGAAGCCGGAGCGGACGTTGTGAAATTCCAGACCGGCAAGGCCGATAAGGTAATCAGCAAGTATGCGCCCAAGGCACAATATCAACAAAAAACGACCGACGCTAAAGAATCGCAGTTGGAGATGTGCCGGAAACTGGACTTAGATTATCAGGTTCATTTAAAGCTGGTGAATCATTGCCAGAAAAAGGGAATTACATTTTTGTCAGCGCCTTTTGATCTGGACAGCATCGGCATGCTCGGCCGGCTTGGTTTGGCTACCCTTAAAATACCTTCCGGCGAGATCACAAATCTGCCTTATTTGCAGAAAATCGGCGCATTAAAGAAGCGATTAATCCTGTCCACCGGCATGTCGGATCTCTCGGAGATAGGGACAGCTTTGGATATCTTGGTGCGGTCGGGGACAAACAAAACGGACATCACGGTTTTGCATTGCAATACGGAATATCCGACTCTCTATACGGACGTTAATCTTCTGGCGATGCTGACGATCAGGGACACGTTTGATATCAAAGTCGGTTATTCCGACCATACTTTGGGTATTGAGGTCCCGATCGCGGCGGTGGCCTTGGGCGCGATCGTTATTGAGAAACATCTGACACTTGATCAAAATATGTCCGGTCCGGATCACAAAGCATCGTTGGAACCGAAAGAATTCAAGCAAATGGTTTTAGCCATCCGTAATATCGAAAAAGCCTTGGGAGACGGTGTCAAAAAGCCCTCTTTATCCGAGCAAAAAAATATATCGGTCGCGCGCAAAAGCATCGTCGCGGCGAAAGCTATTTTTAAGGGAGAAGTTTTCACGCAGGAAAACATAACGGCAAAACGTCCTGGGACAGGGATCAACCCCATGCAGTGGGACCGGGTCATCGGCGCTGCCGCAAAACGAAACTTTAAAGAAGATGAGTTGATCGAGCTATGAAAAAAAGAAAGATATGCGTAGTCACGGGTTCGCGGGCGGAATACGGGATCTTGAGGCCGCTTCTGGAAGAGATCAAGAATGACAGCGCCCTGAAGCTGCAGATCATCGCCACCGGCATGCATCTGTCGCCCGAGTTCGATTTGACTTACCGGGAGATCGAGAAAGACGGTTTTACCATCGATGAAAAGATCGAGATGTTGTCGGGTTCCGATACTTCGGCGGGCATTTCAAGATCCATAGGTTTGGCCATTACGCGCTTTCCGGAAGCGTACGAGCGATTGAAGCCGGATCTGATTGTCGTCCTCGGCGACAGGTTCGAGATCTTTGGCGCGGTTGTGCCGGCGCTGATCTCCAAGATTCCGGTCGCGCATATCGCCGGCGGAGAGGTCACGGAAGGCGCTTTTGATGAGGCGCTGCGTCATGCGATCACAAAGATGAGTCACTTGCATTTTGTCGCGACCGAGAAATATAGAAGAAGGGTGATTCAATTGGGGGAAAATCCGGCGACCGTATTCAACGTCGGCGCGCCCGGCGTTGATGCAATAAAGAATGCGGACCTTCTCTCGCGCAAAGAACTTGAGAATAATTTGAAGATCAAATTTAACAAGCACAATTTCTTGATCGTTTTTCATCCGGCTACATTAAACGGTGACGATGCGCCGAAGAACCAATTTCAAGAGTTGATCTCTGTCATTGACGAACTCAAAGATACAAACGCGATTTTTATCAAGTCCAACGCCGATACGAACGCCCGGGTGATCAACCAGATGATCGATCAGTATGTCGCGTCGAACCATCAGAAGGCGAGGGCTTTTACATCTTTGGGGCATTTGAAATATTTATCTGTTTTGCGGATGGTTGATGCTATTATCGGGAATTCTTCCAGCGGGATCTCTGAAGCTCCGAGCCTTAAAGTCGCCACGGTCAATATCGGGAACCGGCAAAAAGGGAGGATAAGGGCCGCAAGTATCATCGATTGCGACCCTACGAGAAGTTCGATTGAGCGGGGATTAAAGCGTTTATACAGCAAGAAATTTCAGAAAAGTTTAAAAACAGTGCGTAACCCTTACGGCAATGGGGAGGCCGCGAAGAAGATCAAAGAAATAATCAAAGAACACGATTTGAAGAATATTTGCACAAAAAAATTCTTCGATATAAAGGGATGATCTATGACTCGCAACGGAAAACGTCACACAGTGCAAACTAACAGTCCTGCCGTTCTGGGTGGACGACCGATGTTTGATAAGCCGGTTGCCATTACCAGGCCAACGATACCGTCTATCAGAGACCTCAAAAGCGCTTATGGGCGCATCTTAAAAAGCGGGATCATTACAAACGCGGGATATGTCAGGGAATTTGAACAAAAGCTCTCCCAATATCTGGGGGTCAGAAATGTTGTTGCCGTTAGCAGCTGTACCAGCGGGCTGATGTTGATGATGAAGGTCTTGGGGTTAAAAGGCGAAGTGATCGTTCCGAGCTTTACTTTTCATTCAACTGTGCACGCGATTGTCTGGGTGGGATTAAAACCCGTTTTCGTTGACTGTGGTGCTAAGACGTTCACTATTAATTGCGAAGAGGTCAAAAAAGCGATCACGCCGCAGACCTGTGCTATATTGGCCGTTCATATATTCGGCAATCCGTGCTCGATCAAGCCTTTGGAACAGATCGCGAAGAAGCACGGTTTAAAGTTGATTTTCGATGCCGCGCACGGTTTTGGGGCGGAATATCATGGCGCCCGGCTCGGGCGTTTCGGAACGGCGGAGATCTTTAGTTTGAGCCCTACCAAACTTCTTACGGCCGGGGAAGGCGGGATCGTCGCCACCAACGACGACCAGCTTGCCCAAAAGATCCGTATCGGGAGAAATTACGGGGATCCGGGGACCTATGAATGCGAATTTTCCGGATTTAATGCCCGCATGAGCGAGTTCCATGCGTTGTTGGGAATATCATCTCTTGGGGATCTGGAAAAGAACGTGATCAAGCGAAGAAAGCTGGTGGCACTTTACAAAAGTTTGTTGGCCGATGTCCCCGGGATCTCTTTCCAAAAGATAGAACCCGATAGTCAAAGTTCTTTTAAAGATTTTTCGATCCTTGTGGATAAGGAAAAGTTCGGCTTGGACCGGGATGTGCTGGCGGAATGCCTTAAGCAAGAAAATATCATCGTTAAAAAATATTTTTACCCGCCGGTGCACACTCAGAGGGCCTTTGCCAAATATTATCACAAAAAATATGCGCATTCGCTGGCCCAGACGAATATGATCGCGGAGAACATCTTGAGCCTTCCTTTATATTCGCATATGCCGGAGTCATGCGTGCGCGGGATCTATAATTCCATCAAAAAAATATACCAGAACAAAACGGCGATCAGGAGCCTTTACCCGAACTTGAACAAAGAGAGCAAACGGCAATGATCGAAAAGGTGATTTTTTTAGTCAGTTCACCGTGGACCGAGAGGGACCATCAGCGTTTCGGTGTGGATACCCTGGAAAAGAAGCACGGGTTTAAGGTCGGCATATTGGATATGACGTCCATTTTGGCTCCGTCCGCGAACAATACGAGTGTGTATAGCGGATATTTGTCCGACAGGCGGATACAGATCTTAAATGATAAAGAGTCGGTTGCCCGCGCGCTTGCGCAGCTGGATGCCAGAACGACTTTTGTGTTTAATGAATTGGGAGAGGACCCCAATCGCAAATTTATTTATCGACTATTGTCTCAATGTGGTCTCCGGCAAGGGATTTTAACGACCAATGTACAGCCATTACCGCCGGTGAGCGTCAAAAACCTGCTATCTAAACTGCGGGACCCGAGCCGAGCCGTTGCTTTTTTAAAAGCAAGGATAGAAAAGAACTGTTCTCGTGTGATCGACCGGATACGCCCCATTCCCGGTGTGGACCTATGGGTGGCGACCAATAAGCAGGATATGGCCCGGTATCCTTTTCCAAGGGACAAGCGGACCGAGATCTTGTTCGGCCATGCGCTGGATTATGACCTTTACCTTAACAATGGAACGCCCCGGCGGTCTTTGAACGGTAAAACGGCCGTTTTCATCGATCAGTATTTGCCGTATCATCCTGATTTCGCCAGGTTCAACATCGATTGTTATGTCAAGGCGCAAACGTATTATCCGGCCTTGCGCAGGTTTTTTGAGTTTATCAAAGAAAATACGAACGCGACCGTTGAGGTGGCAGCGCATCCACGTTCCGATTACTCCAAGCACCCGGAAAGCTTCGCGGGGTATTCCATATCCAAAGGGGAGACCCGCGACCTCGTGGCCCGGTCTTGCTGTGTCATCGCCCATAATACGACGGCGGTCAGTTTCGCCGTTCTCTATCGCAAGCCAATTATTTTTGCAATGACAAGGGAGTTACAAGTCTCTCCGTTGCAGATGCATATCCAGACATTATCAGGCATGTTAGGGAAGAAGCCGATTAACATCGATGGTCCATTAGATCGTGTCGATTTGAATTTTGAAATGACTGTAAATGAAGAAAAGTACAGGGCTTATAGGGAGAGATTTATCAAGATGCCTGGTACCCCCGAATTGCCTTTGTGGGAGATTATTGCCAAGCGGCTTGAGGAATATCCATAATAAAAAGAACGTGAACTCTTGGGAGGAATGAACATGAAAACAGTTTATGAAGATAAAACAATACTAATAACGGGTGGTGCCGGATCGATTGGCAGCGCCCTTGCCAAAAAGATTTTAGATTATAACCCCAAGATTATAAGGCTCTTGGACATTAATGAAACAAGGTTATTTAATTTGTCGAATGAGCTTAATGCGGATAAAATCAGGATTCTGATTGGGGATATCAGGGATAAAGAAAGATTGGCGCGAGCCATTGAAGATGTCGACATCGTTTTTCATGCCGCAGCTCTAAAGCATGTTTCATTTTGTGAAAGCAACCCATTTGAAGCTGTGCAGACAAATGTGTTGGGAACAAAGAATCTATTAGAAGTTGCTATGGATGAGGAGATTGAGAAATTTGTTACTATAAGTACAGATAAAGCGGTGAATCCAGTCAATGTTTTAGGCGCATCGAAGCTCCTCGCAGAGCGTTTGACGGTTTCCGCTAACTTGTATAAAGGGGCGCGAACAACGACATTTTCTTGTGTGCGTTTTGGGAATGTATTGAATTCACAAGGTTCAGTCGTGCCTATTTTCCGAAGTCAAGTTGCAAAGGGAGGACCCGTTAGAATCACGGATTTAGGTATGACGCGATTTATAATGTCGATGGATGATGCGGTGAACCTTGTCCTCAAGGCCGTACAACAGTCAAAAGGAGGAGAAACATTTATATTGAAAATGCCAGCTGTCTGTATAAAAGATTTGGCTGCGGCCGCAATCAAGGAACTGGCCCCAAGGTATGGTTATGCCCCGGGGAATATCGAAATGGAAGTTATCGGCCGGCGGGAAGGAGAAAGAATGTTTGAGGAGCTGATGAATGATGATGAGGCCGAAACAGTAAGTGATACAGATGATATGTTTGTCCTCCCGTTATTTAAACCAGATGGTTTTCATCTTAATAAAGGCGCAAGAGAGAAAACAATGGAAAAAATGTATAAGTCAAATAAAAGCAGTTTTTTGAGCGTGGAAGCAATACAGCAGATGCTCAAAAGGCATATTTAGATATTAGATATGATCAATATTGATTCGTCTTCGGGCCTCCGGGGGCTGGATCCTTATTTTAATAAAAGCACATGGGGTTCCGTTGGCAGGGGATATAGAACAAGAAATTACCAAGACCCTGCGCTGTGCGAAGATTCCAGAAGTGAGAGAATGTAGGATGCCCGAGCCGCTTATATCCGTTATCATGCCAACATACAATCGGGCCAAGTTCATTGGTGAAGCCGTCACCTCTGTCTTGAATCAAAGCTGGAAAGATCTTGAACTGATCGTTGTGGACAATTATTCCACGGACGACACGCAACAAGTGATCTCCTCTTTTCGGGATCCGAGGTTACGGTATTATAAATTCTTCAATAATGGCAAAATCGGTATCATCGCCGCTACCCGCAATTATGGCATTCAACAGGGGAGAGGAAGATATATGGCCTTCCTTGATTCCGATGATGTTTGGTCTGTGGATAAACTTGCGCAACAAATGGATGTTTTGGAAAAGGATAAACGCTGTCAGATGGTATTTTGCCAGTTCCGGGTGAGTGATGCCAGCGGGAAACTTCAGGAACGGATCATGGGGCCTAAAAATTTTAAGATGAACGGATATATTTATCATAAACTGATCCGGTACAATTTTATCGTTTGTTCATCGGTCATTGTACGTAAAGATATACTGGATAAGATCGGATGTTTTGATGAGCGCAAGGATTTGACATGCTCTGAGGATTTTGACCTTTGGCTGCGAATTGCACGTAATAACAGAGTGGTCTTTTTGCCGCGGATTTTGGGGGCTTATCGCTTGCACACGCTTAATACGAATATCGACAACCAACGTTTGCAAAAAGCCCTTAATGTCATTGATAAACATCTTTTGGATGGATTGACCGGTGAACGGGAGGCCAATCGGGCCAAGGCCAATTTTTATTTCCGGGAAGGGTGGTTTACGATCGACAAAGATGTTCGTTTCGCACGGGCTTGTTTTCGGGAGTCTTGCTCTTTGAATTTTTATAATTTTAAGATCCTTTTCTTGAGCCTGATGGGGCTAATGCTTTCGTTCACGCCGTTTTTATATAAGTTTATTCGCAGAAAAGAACTGGACAAAAAATTGAGCCGGCTTTTGTTGAATCATCAGAGTCTATAGACCAATGCATGCTGATAAAGTAGATAATGCCGTTAAAAAAGTCCACACTATTGACCTGCTTGGGTTGACAAGCATAGGATTGATTTCTGTATGTTACATCCTGTTTTCTTCCCAGTTCGCGGAGCTTAATATCCAATTGCCGTTCTTGAATTTTCCTGTATTTATCGGGGAGATCCTGCTTTTTGTATGCCTGGTCCTGTTTACCGTGCGATACGCAATGGATCCTTTTAAACTTAACAAGTGGCATTATCTTTTAATGGGCTGTGTTTTTTTTATCCTCGTTAAAACGTGGATCGGATATAACCGTTACGGGCCGCTGGCCATGCGCGATGCCGCCTTGTTGTATTATTCCTTGTTCGCGGTCTTCGGGTACTATTTTTGCAGAAAAGATTTCTTTGCCGGGAAGAAATTCTTTTTTATCGGGCCACTTTTTATTCTCGCCTTTATCAAGATTATTTCCGAGTCTTATGTCATTTACTGGAGTTTTTCAACTGTTTTATTGGCCGGGATATTCATAATGGCCTATCCCGACAAAAGGACCCGCAATTTATTGTGGGTATTATTTTTGATTTCGATCCCCTATACACGGTTTTTTTTGACATCCAGAATGATGATTGTTGGCAATACAGTCGCGGTACTTTATTTAATTTGGGCTTTTTTTCAGATTTTGAGATTTAGAAATAACATTAAGATTGCTCTGAGTATTTTAAGTTTACTCCTTTTTATCGCGGGAATGCTTACGCTTTCAGATTCCGCGCGGGCCAAAACCATCATTTCTTTTAAGGAGGTATTGGCTACCTTTCGGGAGAAGGACAGGATTGTGCAGGGTGAAATTGGTAATTTTAAAATGACGGAGATTAAAAAGCCTGAACTCTATCAGCCCGAAGAGAGATTATCGACCCGGGACTATGAAGAAAAATTAAAGGCATTTCAGGCGCAGCGGGAACAGCAGGAACTTGCCAGGATGAGTCGGGAAAGGGCTCTGGCTCAACAGAGACAGCCCGCCCTTGAACTTCCAACTTCTGCAACTGATAATACCAGTTCCGTTGAACCGATCCCAACTCCAGAGAAAGAATCTGTCGTGCCGTATCCCCGTCAGAAAGATATTGAGGCAGTTACCGTCCAAGAGGTCGTCGCCGTACCCGAAGCCGTTCGTTCAACCCCCATGAGTGATGATGCGGTTCTTAGCAAGCCGGCCTCGGTTCAAGAACAAACGCCTGTGGAAAGCATAACGTCGCAGTCTCAAAAGAGTGTCGCCCAAGCACAGGAACCGATTAAACCTTATCAGGTCTCTACCGGTATGAATAACGCTGTTTTTCGCCTCTTTATATGGAGAGACATGTTGGTCGAGTTGGCTAAAGAGAAGCCAGTCTTTGGGTTTGATTTCGGAAAGCCTCTGCGCTCAATTAGTCTGGAAATTCTAGGTTGGGGATGGTCCAATTGGGGAGGACAGGGTTGGATGCCTGCCCATAATTCCTATTTAAATATTATTTATAGAGCAGGAATCGTTGGCGTATTATTTTTATTAACGGTCTTTGTCGGGCTGTTTAACATGATCCGAGAGTTTATAAGGTCAAGATCAGTTATAGGAATATTGCTTTGTGGTGTGCTCATCAACTGGTTTGTGGCGGCCAATTTTTTGATGGTTCTCGAATTGCCATATACGGCCATCCCGATCTGGAGTCTTTATGGAATAACATTCGCGTATTGTTATAAGAAAGAGGCATCTGAAGATGAATTGGCAAAACAAAAAAATTCTCGTCACCGGGGCTGACGGTTTTATTGGAAGCCATCTGGTCGAGCGCTTGGCGGCCCGCGGGGCCAAGGTAAAGGCGTTTGTGTATTATAATTCGTTCAACAGCTGGGGCTGGCTGGATACTTTATCCCGGCAAACCATGAACAAAGTGGAAGTATTTGCCGGCGACGTGCGCGACCCCAACGGGGTCTTGAAAGCGACCGAAAAGGCGGATGTCGTTTTTCATCTTGCCGCCTTGATCGGGATCCCGTTTAGCTATCATTCGCCGGATAGTTATGTGGATACGAATATCAAGGGAACGCTCAATGTTTTGCAGGCGGCGCGCAAGGCCGGAGTGGAAAGGATCGTACATACCTCAACGAGTGAGGTTTACGGGACGGCGCAATATACACCTATTGATGAGTCGCATCCGATCAATCCGCAATCGCCGTACGCGGCCACGAAATCGGCCGCCGACGAACTGGCGTTGTCATTTTACCGTTCCTTCGATCTACCGGTGGTGGTGTTGCGTCCTTTTAACACTTTTGGCCCTCGCCAGTCCGCGCGAGCGATCATTCCGACAATCCTGTCCCAGATATGTGCCGGCCGGAATACGATTAAACTTGGCAATACGGAATCCACGCGTGATTTTAATTATGTCAGCGATACGGTCGAGGCGTTCCTGAAAGTCGCTGAAACCGATCGATCAGTAGGCCAGGTATTTAACGCCGGAAGCAATACAGAAGTATCTATTCGCGAGTTGGTCAACTTGATCCAAATCATCACCAAGAAGAAAATAAAAGTCGTGACGGAACGAGAGCGTTTGCGTCCAGACAAGAGTGAGGTGGAACGCCTTGTTTGCAATGCCGGCAAACTCCGGTCGATATGTGGCTGGGAAAGCCGGGTCTCTTTGGGGCAAGGGTTAAAACTCACGTTGGCCTGGCTGCGCAAGAATATCAACCGATATAAAACGGATATCTACAATGTCTAAAGTCCAGGCGATCATTTTGGCGGGAGGAAGGGGGTCGCGGTTGCGTCCCTATACGACCGTTCTGCCCAAGCCTCTCATGCCATTGGGGGAGATGCCTATCGCGGAAATAATCATACGCCAACTCAAGCGTGCCGGCATCGCCAATATCGCGATTTCCACCGGTCATCTGGCCGAGCTGATCGAGGCTTTTTTTGGTAACGGAAAACGCTGGGGCGTGAAGATCAGTTATGTCCGGGAGGATATGCCTCTAGGCACTGCCGGCGCGGTCAGGCTGGTAAACAATCTGGTGGACGATTTTATCGTCGTCAACGGAGACGTCCTGACCGATGTGAATTTCGGTACGCTGTGGAAGTTCCATAAAGGGAAAAAGAACATCGCCACCATCACGATCAAGGAACGCAAGGTCATTACGGATTTCGGCGTCATCGAGACCAATTCCCGCGGGGAACTGGTGGAATATCATGAAAAACCCCAGCACAGTTCTTTTGTCAGTATGGGCATTTATCTTTTGAATAAGAGATGCCGGAATTATATCGGGAAGGACGAATCATTGGGCATGCCGGAGTTGATGCTGCGGATGAAAGCCGCGGGTGAGATAGTCAATTGTTTCAAAACGAGCGCGTTATGGCTGGATCTGGGGAGACTGGACGATTTTGAAGCCGCCCAGGAAACATTTACGAAATACCGGAGAAAATTTCTCCTTGATTAAACCGCCTTTGGTGAAGCAAAATAAAAAGATTCTTATTACCGGCGTAAACGGTTTTTTAGGTCGCGCATTATGGCGATACCTGAAAAAGCAAAATACAGGCTTTCAGATATATGGCTTGAGCAGGACGGATGATGGGTGCGATTCGGGGATTTTTGTTTGTGATTTAACCGCAAAGGACAAGTTGAAAGCTGTCTTGGTTTCAATGCGCCCGGATTTTATTTTTCACATGGCAGGTGGGCGCATGATTGACAAAAAAATATTGTTCAGATCAAATTATGAAACGACACAGTGCCTGCTGGATGTGATTCAGGAGATTGATATTCGTCCGAGGGTTATTATTCCGGGATCAGCAGCGGAATATGGCCGGATGTGCCGAACGCGGAGAAAAGTTAAAGAGACAGATACAGCAATGCCCGTGACAGCGTATGGTATCGCCAAGTTTAAACAGACAAAATTGGGGCTGGATTATGCGCGCAAGGGAGGCGATGTTGTGATCGCCAGGATATTTAACGTGATGGGAGAGGGCACTCCGTCGACTTTGGCGATAGGCCGATTTGCCGAACAGATTGTAAGGATTGAACAAGGTCTTCAGGAAAAAGTGATGGATACCAAGAATCTGGAGAGTAAAAGAGATTTTCTTGATATCAAGGACATTTGCGCAGGGCTTTGGGCCGTTGCCCGGGATGGTTCTTCGGGTGAGATCTATAACGTGTGTTCAGGTCATCCTCTTGAAATGGGGAAAGCCTTGCGGGGTCTTTTGTTATTATCCAGGATAAAGAATGTCATAATCAGGAAAAGTAAAGACAGTCATTCGCCGAGTTTTGATGTCATCGGTTCCAACATGAAACTCAGGTCTGTATCGGGCTGGTTTCCAGAAGTCAGTTTGGAGCGCAGTCTTAAGGGTACGCTGGACAGTCATCGGGCCCGCCGTTAAAGTCGATGAGAATATTGATCGGTCATAATCATTATAAAATTCCCGGGGGAGAGGACGCTGTTGTCGCGGCGGAATATTGTCTTTTGAAGGATTTTGGAGTAGATGTGCTTTTGTATAAGCGCAGCAACGCGCAGCTGGATTCGAAATCCATCATGACCAAATTCAGGAATATACGCCAGCTGGGCTGGTCACCGGAGACGTACCGGGACATAAGGACCATGATCAAGCGGTTTAAGCCGGATGTGGCGCATTTTCACAATATTTTTTATGTGATGACGCCGGCGGCCTATTCTGCCTGCCACGATGAAGGCGTTCCTGTTGTCCAGAGCCAGCATAATTTTCGATTGGTGTGTTCCAACGGGCTTTTGTACCGCCAGAATAAAATATGCGAAGATTGCTTGAACAAATCTTTATGGCAAGGGGTCTACCACGGTTGTTACGGGAATTCCCGTGTGCTGACCGCTTTGATCGCGCGGATGTTGATAGACCATTGGGAAAAAAGGACATGGCAAGATACGGTCGATATGTACATTACCGCTTCTCAGTTCGGCCGTCAGAAACTGATCGCCGCGGGGATCGACGGACAAAAGATCACTGTGAAGCCAAATTTTGTTTATCCTGATCCGGGCCGCGCTGTCGCAAGTCAGCGCAAAAGATATGCTTTGTATGTCGGTCGGTTGAGCACAGAGAAAGGGGTCAATGTCCTTCTGGGAGCGTGGCGGTCATTATCGGATTTCCCTCTGCGGGTGATTGGCAATGGGCCGCTGGCGGGTTCTTTGGCGGATTATGTCCGCAGACACAGTATGACGAACGTTGAGCTTCGCGGTTATGTGGACCAGGCAGAGTATGAGCGCAATATGCGGGAAGCCGGTTTTTTGATTGTGCCGTCGGTTTGCTACGAGAATTTTCCGCGGATCGTCGCCGAGGCTTTCGCGTATGGCGTGCCGGTTTTGGCAAGCCGCTTGGGAAGTCTGGAAGAGATCATTGAAGATAAGGGCAATGGAATGCTTTTCGAGGCGGGAAATCCATCGGATTTGGCCCAAAAAGCGCGGTGGTTGATCGGACACAGGGACGAATTGGAGCAAATGGCGAAGCGGGCGCGGGATACGTTCGAACAAAAATATTCGGCCCGCCGGAATTATGAGGAATTGATGGCCGTTTATAACCGCGTAACACAAAAAGCGCCGGTCGCACACGCACTGATTTAGTGGTTTCCATTATGTCTTCAGGCCAGGAACGATTTGCACAGTTGACCGGCTTTGTACAAAAGAATAAAATTTTTCTTTTTATTTTTGTATGCTGTTTTATTTATTGGGGATATTTAATGCATTCATCAAATATGCTTATCCAGTTTGATGCCATCGATTATCGGGATCTCGGTATGATGGTATATAAAGAGGGATGGCGGACATTTCTGGAAACCGGGCCGCACCGGGAACCGTTGTACCCCTGGATGATCGCCGTTTCGATGCGTGTTGCCGATGCGGTGGGTGTGTCGTATGAATATATCCAGAAATCCTTACAGGTAGGCATCTTATTTTTGTCCCAGCTTTTGCTGATCATGCTTATGAGGCAGGCAAAAATACGTGACGGGATTATTGCGGCAACGATCTTGTATTTCGGGTTTTCGCCTGCCATTGTCAATTCGGCATTCAGTTTATATTCAGAGATCGCCGCTTATCCTGCGGTCTTACTGATTATCGCTGGAGCGTGGTACGGCTGGCGCGCGATCCATTATGAAAGAATTTCCAGGGTGATCGCGGGGGCAGTGTTGGTGGCGCTGGCATTTGTCTGGGCAAGTTTTGTAAAGGCGATTTTTCAGTATGTCTTTTTGATATTTATTATCCCGTTTGCGATCCCTTTGATCGAAGCGTTATTTCGCAAAAACACAAAAAAAACGTTCAAGGCCGCGGTTTTTATCGGTATTGTATCGGCTGTTTTCATGTTTCCTGTTATTTCTTATCGCTATGCGAACAAGTTTTTCAACGGGAATTTTGAGTTCACGACCCGATATGACCAGAATTTTTTTGGCGCCGTGGCCCAGCGCACAGATCCACTTCCACCGGCATTGTTCTGGGCGCATCTTGCTTCTGTCCCGGGAGGGGGGGTATGCCGTGTTTTTTTCAGTGAAGAAATATGCCAAGATTGCGAGTTTTCCGGAATGGACCTTCGCAAGTCAACGGAGTTGTCTGTGTTCCTGAAAGAGAATCAAGTGGAGGTATTGGGAGCGGAACGGACCCAGAAAATACTTTCGCGTGCGGTTGAGAAAATTTCCAGGAATTCCCTGCAATATTTTTTTTTGACGGCGATCGAAACTCTGAAAATGGCTTTTTGGGAATCAGCGCAAATAGGGTTCGTGGCCTACCCGGCACCGCTAAAGCACTTGTTCGATTATGCTCTTTTTAAGAATGGCATTCGATTTGTTTTGGCGTTGTTGACCTATTTTTCTCTGTTCTATTTGACAGTAAGGGTGTACCGGTATCGTTCGAAACTGTTCGATTTTGGCGCCGAAGAGGGCATCAGAATCCAGACAGTTTTTTTTATCTTATTGCTGATTGCGATTTATACGGTCTTATATGCGTTATACCCCATTCTGACGCGTTTCGCGTTGCCGATAGTGGCGCTTTATTTATTGTGCATCGCTTTTACGTTAGAAACTATCTTGGGGAAAGCGGGAAAAACAGTTCCAGTTTAGAGAATCAATACCATCATGGAAATGTTCAGCGAAAGCAATGATTTGCGGGTGCTGGTGCTTCATAACACTTTGTCTCCTTATCGCATTCCGCTTTTTCGGGCGTTGTCCCAAAGCAGGGGGTATCAATTCAAATTTCTTTTTTCCTCACGCCAGATCGATGAACATAAATGGCAGTTCGATAAAGACCTGGGATTTAATTATGACATTCTTCCTACCAAGCAGATGCGCACTAGCCAAGGTACCCTTTATTTCCTGAAGGATATAAGGATGCTGGCCAAGCATTGCGATCTGGTTGTTTTAAGCGACCATTTGAACATCCCGGAATTGGCGCTGCAATCGTACACCAGCTTAAAAGGGCTGCCCAAGTTACGCTGGCTGGAGTTGACAAAGGACTCCTTGGCGGAGATGCCCAGGATCAAAATAACACTTAAGGCACTTTTGAACCGGGTGTCAGACGGGATTTTGGTTCCGGGGAGTGCGGCGAAAGAATATGTCCTGGCAACTACCCACCGGGGCGATAATATTTATTTTTGTAATAATGTGGTCGATAATGAATTTTTCGCCAAAGCCAGGAGCATATCCCAGGAGCAGAAAAGTGCATTGAAAAAGAAATTCGGACTTACCGGTCCCGTTGTCGCGTATTTCGGACAGTTCATCGAAAGGAAAGGGCTCAAAGTTTTAATGGAAGCCCTGGACCTGGTCGATCATAAGTATCAATTTAGTTTGTTGTTTGTCGGGGATGGGCAGCTAAAGGAAGGGTTGAGGAATAGGTTGAATAAAATAAAAAGATTCCCGTTTCATTTTGCCGGATATATTGATCCCGACAATTTACCGCTTTATTATGCATTATCCGATTTGACCGTGCTACCTTCTTATCTGGATATCTGGGGCATGGTCGTCAACGAATCGATCGCGGCCGGGGTGCCGGTCATTTGTTCGACCGGCGTGGGGGCGGGGCGCGACCTGATCGCCCCCGGGAAATCGGGACTGATCTTTGAAAAAGGCAACAGCCGGGAATTGGCCTCGGCCATCGAAACAATGCTTTCCAGCAAAAAACTGCGTGAGGGCATGGTCAAAGAGGCGGATAAGATTCTGGCGGATTATACAATCGATAGGGCGCGCGACCAATTTCTTGACGCCATCGACAGGACATATGCGGATGCCGGAAGATTTAAAGATGAATTTAAAGAATGATGCCGTTTTTCTCAAAATTTTTTCAATATGAAGACTGGAATATCGGCATTATCGAGCGCCCGATTGAGAGTTTTCTCACGGATCAAACGGTCAATGATATCAAATGGCTCGCACGGCATTCCCGAGGGGGGTTTACGGCGGACCCCTTCGGGTTTTGGGACAACGGCCGGTTGCATATTTACGCCGAAGAGTTTAATTTCGCGCGCAATAAAGGCCATCTCCGGCATGTCATCCTAGACAAGGCGCGTCGGATTTTGCATGAAGATGTCGCCTTGTCCGGCGACGTCCATCTTTCTTATCCCTATATTCTTGAGCATCAAGGCGCGTTGTATTGTGTGCCGGAGATGTCCCGGAGCAATAAAGTTGTCCTGTTTGCCGTCAATCGCCATACAGGGCAGCTTACGGAGAAAGCGACGCTTCTAGCCGGCGTTCCGCTCTCTGACCCGAGTGTTTTTCATCACGCTGGACAATGGTGGCTTTGGGGGGCAAGGGATGGATCCCAGTTGCATGTGTGGCATGCTCCTGATCTTCTGGGCCCCTGGCAGGCGCATACCGGTAATCCGGTTAAAACGGACATTGCTTCGGCGCGGCCCGCCGGTACGCCGTTTATGCATGGCGGGATTCTTTATCGTCCTGCCCAGGATTGCTCCAAAACCTACGGAGGCCGCATCATTTTGAACAGAGTAGTCGTTTTGAGCCAGACAGATTTCAGGGAAGAGATCGCCGCGGTCATCGAACCCGATTCCCTTGGTCTGTATCCCATCGGCATCCATACCTTGACGGCGGCAGGGGGCATCACGCTGGTGGACGGCAAGCGCTGGAGTTTTTCTCCCAGCCGGATGGCGCGTAAAGTGATCAGAAAATTTTTGCAGTCTTCAACCGGGAAAAATATCGATGGTGAGAATTATAAATAGAACAATCAACAAGATCCTCGGCACGTTCAATTACAAGATCGTCAGGAAGAGGGGACAGTTCTTTGATCGGGCCATGGAAGATGAATTTGTCGAAATTTATGAAAAATGCAAGGGTTTCACCGAGACCAGTGTGGAAAAAATGTACGCACTTTATATGGCAACGAGATATATCGTTGGGCGGAAGATACCGGGGGCCCTGGTTGAATGCGGCGTCTACAAGGGCGGCAGCGCGATGGTGATGGCCCAGACATTGAATAAAATGAAGGTAGCCGACCGGAAGATATATCTTTATGACACCTTCGCGGGCATGAGTGAGCCGTCGGATCAAGATATTTCCTTTGATGGCATAGTGGCTTCGGAAAAATGGAAAAGATTGCAGAAAGATCGGTACAACCAATGGGTTTTCTCCCCGGTGGAGGACGTCCAAAGGAATGTGTATTCAACCGGATATCCGAAAAATAACTTTCATTTTGTAAAGGGAAAAGTCGAAGAAACTGTTCCCCAAATAATACCGGAGGCCGTATCTCTTCTGCGCCTGGATACGGACTGGTTCGAGTCTACTTATCATGAACTAAAATTTCTTTATCCGCGGTTGTCCCCCAAGGGTATTATCATCATCGACGACTATGGGGCGTGGAAAGGTTCTCAAAAGGCGGTCGACGCCTATTTTAAGGAAAATGGGATAGAGACCTTTTTGCAAAGGATCGATCCGGAAGCAAGAATGGGCGTGAAGTCATAAGCATAAAATTGCGGAATATCCGACACTAAAAGATTGGAAGGCAAATGACGTTTAGGAAATATTTTCAAGAGTTGATTGTCCAAGGCATTACGCCTTCGCGTTTTATGATGCACCGGGCCCTCGAAGAGAAAAGGGCCCGTATCGTCGCACCTTGCGTGGATCTGGGGGGAGGGAGCCCCCAATCACAAACGTATCTTAAATATTTTACCTATGATACTCCGCAGAAAGTTTTGCTCGCTGATATTACGCCCCAGGCGGATGTTTATTGCGATTTGGAAAAGGCCTTGCCTTTTGCGGAGGGCCACTTCAAGACGGTGCTGCTGTTCAATGTTTTATGTCTCGTTTTTAATTATGAGTCCGTCCTTAAAGAGATCTACAAAATTCTTGAAAAAGGCGGCAAGGCGTATATTTGGACCTCACTCAACGCCAACACCCATCCGCATCCCTATGACTATTTCCGTTTTACCGACCAGGCCTTGATGAGGATACTCAAACAAACCGGATTTTCCGGGGTTGAAGTGCATCCCTATGGAGGAATCGGTTTGACCATTGCGACGTATATGGGCCAATTAACCCAAAAGGTCAGACCGGTTGCCACCCTGATCTATTTGATGTTTTTCGGGTTTAACAAGGCCGCAGATCTCGTGAAACCGCATAAAAACGCGCAAAAATGGCCGTTGGGCTATCTCTGCATTGTTACAAAGTAGAAAACATGAAATTCAGTACCTATTTTAAAAAGGCGTCTTTTACCGGCCTTGCCAAATCAATTGGCAGCGCGCTGATCACGGTCATTTTTATTCCGCTCATTATCCACCGTATTGGCATGGAGAACTACGGCGTTTGGATGCTTCTGGCTGTTTTTATGGGGATTTCGGCGGTCGCCGATCTGGGTCTGACGAAATCCATTGTTTATTTCATCCCCCGGCAAAAACTTCAGGAAGATATCAATGAAGTGTATTCTGCAGGAATTTTTGTCAACGGTTTCATGATTTTGCTGGTTGCCGTAATCGGCCTCATCGTATATTGGTCCGGAATCAATATATGGGGGACGAACAATGCCGTTTCCTATGAATTAGGACGTTTATTGTTCGTTTGCGGATTGGTTGTCGCCTGTTCGACATTGGTCATATCACTTTATCAGTCTGTCCTGGAGGCATTTTTTAAGATTCACATTGTGAATATCGGATTTTTCCTTCTTACGGCGCTAAATTACATTTTTGTTTATCTTTTGAGTTTTTTTACCACCAAGCCAGAACATTTTGTCATTGCGACCTCGACTATTTATGTATTTATAGTTTTTTTGCACTGGGCGGCGGTTCGAGCTAAGACCACCGCTTCGCTTCATGTCCCTAAATGGGAGACCATACATATGGTCGTGAAATATGCCTTTGGATTTTTTGCCGTAGGAGTTCCCTGGACCATTACTTACACGATCAATCGATATTTGGTCGTTGCCCTCGGAGGGAGCGCCGCGAGTTATGGTATTTTTGATATCGCTTTAAAGATCGCTTTTTTTGCCATGACTTTTTTACAGGCCTTTGTGGCGCCGCTTTTTAGTGCATTCGTCAATTACGGCGAAAAGCGGATTCACGAGATCCAATATATCCTTAAGCGTTCTCTCCCGGGGCTGGGAGGAGCCTATGTTTTGGGATGTTTTTTGTTTTTTATTTTTGGAGAACGTATCCTTGCCCTGCTTTTAAAGAACAGCACCTCCGAACTATTTTCCACTTCATTTGTATTGATTCTGGGCATCGCCTTTTTCGCGGTTGCCGATCCGTTTTATAGAGCTTTTCTGGCTCTGGGACGCCTGAAGCTCATGTTTATGCTCAGTCTTATTCAGCCCATAGTCAATATTTTAGGGTTTGTCGTACTTGCAGATTTTGATCCTTTATTCAGAGTGTCCTTGGCTTTTTCCTTGTCATGGGCCATCACAGCCTTGGCCCATATGATTATGTTCCGCCTGGCATATCCCTATCAGCACAATAAGGCAACGATCCTGGATTTTAGCCTGTAATGCAAAAAGGAATCCTCAAAGAGGCATACCGCATGAAGGGATTATTGGCGGACGATGAGTGTCTGTTGCTGCATCGTTTGGCCGGTGAAACCGTCGCGCGCTTCGGCAAAGACGCCGTGTTATGTGAGATCGGGCTATTTCACGGTAAGTCCACGGTTTCCCTGCATATTCCGCGGCTCAAGACAATACGGGCGGTAGCCAAGCATACCCTGGGTTTCTTTTCCATCGGGGTCGTTTTTACGATCATGGACGCGGTGAGCCGTTATTTTATTGTTCTTTTAGCAGGCAATACCAAGGTTTATGGGATCTTTGATTGTTTTTGCCGGTTACGGTCAGGAAAGAATCGTTGAGATCAAGCAGATAGTTAATCGATCCCTGCTTGGTTTGGGAGGAGCGTATGTTTCGGGGTGTCTTTTTTTTGGGGTGGTCGGAAAATATTTTTTTAACCTTCTTTTTAAAAATGATTCGGCCGATCTACTTCACGCTTCCTTGATCTTGATCCCGGGGGTGGCCGTGTTTGGCGTCGCTGAACCTTTTTACCGGGCGCTGATGGCCTTGGGCCATTTACGGTTGGCGTTCAGGATCAATCTTGTTTATCCGGTCGTTAGCATCTTGCTTATTTTTTTCTTGGCCGGAATGACCGCTTTGGACAGGTTTGCATCGGCCTATTCCTTGGGGTTTGCGCTGACAGCCATATTGCATATCGCTATGTTCACAATTATATATTCCGACCGCAAAGGTGTCCGTGGAAGTTCTGGTTCCCGGCCACAAGAAAAACTACGGCTGGCATCGGATTCATGATATTATGACCGTCATTTGACATAATGTTAAGAAATCGAAATTTATATAGATTTTCGGAATGAACACGCCCATACATGTTCTCCATATAACGGAAGTTCTTATTTCTTATGGCGGGACGCCGATCAAATTGCTTTATCAGGTGTTGAACTCGTCGAAGGATTTTAAATTTACTGTTTGCTGTATCGCCCAGGAAGGGAATTTGGCAGACGACTTTCGTGCCGCTGGTGTTGAGGTGATCGCGCTTAATCGCAAAAAGAATTATGATCTGCGCCAGATCGGTGATATTGCCAGTATCATTAAAAACAGACAGGTCGATATCGTCCATACCCATTTCGCCCGGTCAAACACATTCGGCAGGATCGCCGCCATCTTGGCCGGCCGTCCCGTCATTGTTTCGGAACATGGAATTGTGCGAAATAATTCAATACTGGTTTTTTTCTTTGACAATGTCCTGAACCTGTTTACAGCCAATCTTGTCGCCAATTCCCGTGCGACATTGGCAAGTGTTCGAAAGAGGGTTTTCTTTAATAGGGCGAACATGTCTGTTATCTATAATGGCGTACCGGATATGCCCCGCGAATATTTAAAAATCCCCCAAAATGATTTGAAGCGTGAACATGGGTTCAAACCCGATGATTTTCTCGTTCTGAATGTAGGCAGCCATATCCCGGCGCGCAATACGATCGCGTTGGTAGAGGCCGTGGCCCGGATTCGTCCGCTGATCCCGGAATTAAAAGTGGTTCAGATCGGCGGTGGGAGCGAACGTGCCGCATTGGAGATCGCAATCGAGAAACATAACCTCAAGGAGATATTCTTTCTGTGGGGCATTACGGACAGAGAGAAGATCCACAGATTTATCCGGGCCGCCGATGTCTATGTTAATCCGGCTCTCTTGGAAGGATTTGGCATCGCTACTGTGGAAGCGATGCTGTGTGGGCTTCCCGTCGTATGTGCCGATTCCGGTTCTCTGCCCGAATTGGTAGAGCACGAAAAGAACGGCTTATTATTCAAGCCTCATGACATTGATGGGTTGTCCCAATGTATTTTGTCGCTTTACCGATCTGCTGAATTACGCCGGCGGCTGGGAAGGGCCGGGCGGGAAACGGCGCTGGATAAATTCAACATCAAACAGTTCGTAAGTTCTTTCGAGGAGAAATATCGTTCAATGTATCGAAGAAAGAAAGATCCGGTCCCGGGAGGGATAAAGTGAGATCATTGTCGGGAATTGTACAGACCTGGTCGCGGTACGTGGACAGGCTTTTTCGTCCTTTTGACGTCCCGGACGCAGCCTCCAGGACTTGGGTAGTGTTGGCAGCGATCCTGTTTATCATCTTGGTTGCAGGAATTTCAGCAATGTTCCTGCAGCGGGCGCTCATCGGGGCCAAGGCCAATGATTTCTGGCTAGATGAACGCAACGGGTTGATCCCCAGAGGTGCCAGTTACGCCGATCTTGTTACGGGAAATATGGCAAGCCAGGTCAGCAGAGCTCCCCTTGATTATATTGTGCAGAAATTTTTTGACCAGATCGGCGGGGTGCGTTTGATTTCCGCCGGCATGCCGCCAAATATTTATTATCGATTGAATTCGATATTCTATATCTGGTCCTCGGGCCTATTTATGATGCTGTTTATCTTTTTTAAAATGCACCGCAATACACGAAATTACCTGGTCTTGCTTGTGCAGATCACCCTCTTGGGCACCGCACTTTATCATTATTATTTCTGGCATGAGAATTTTCGTTACTGGATCCAAATGAGGCCGTACGCTCTTTGGTGCGCGCTTTGGTTCACAGCTTTGTCGTTGTTTCTCGCCGAAGGGCGGCTCAAGGCCTGGCCTTTTTCCATCCTGTTCGCCCTTTTGGCGGCAACGGCCAACGCGGCCGTATACCAGTTGTTCAGTTTTGCCTTTGCTTTTATGGTCGTCCAATTTATCCAAAAAGTGAATGTGCGGAATACTCTGCGAACATTGTTGATGGTCTTTGCCGTTCCGATCGGGATATCTCTGTACTATATACTTGTGGATCGTTCGACTATATATGTATGGCGCGGCGGTTCCGATGAATATTTTAAGGAATTCTTCCATTTTTGGCTGACCAAGGAGATGATCCCCATTTTGTCTGTTTTAGGGATCGTCGCGACCGTGAAATTCAGAGAACTTCGCCACATCACGGTCGTTTTTGGGGCCATTTTTATTTTGTATCTCATTTCACCGCTCATAAATTATATCGTTTTGAAACGCGGCGTTTTTTTCTCTTCTCGACATTATCTTTATTATGATTTAATATATGCTGTCTTTTGCGCGGCTTTGGCCGTCGCCATACCGGTTTTCGTCAAGAAATTAAGGGGCAACGATGAAATTGAGCGTTTTGATACCGATTTTCAATGAGCGTCAGTGGATTGAGGAGCTTGTCGGGAGGGCATTGAGGCAAAAAATCCCCGGGATCGATCAGACGGAAATTATCATTGTCGATGACGGTTCCACGGACGGCACCCGGGAGATCGTGCGCTCCTTGGCCGCTCGGCATCCGGACAAGATCCAGCCGGTCTTTCATGAAAAGAATTCCGGGAAAGGGTCAGCCCTCAAAAGTGCCATCGAGAGAATGAGCGGGGACATTTGTATCATTCAGGACGCCGATCTGGAGTATGACCCGACCGATTATCCGTTTATTTTGGCCCCGATTATTAGCGGTTCCGCCGATTGTGTCTATGGTTCGCGATTTGTCGGATCCCAATCCAAAAGGGTCTTGTTTTTCTGGCATTATCTGGGGAATAAATTTTTGACACTTTTGAGCAATATGTTTACGAATCTGAACCTTACCGACATGGAAACCTGCTATAAGGCGTTTCGATGTGATATTCTCAAGACGATTCCCATTCGATGCCAGAGATTCGGATTCGAACCGGAGATTACGGCAAAGATCGCCAAGCGTAAATGCCGGATTTTCGAGGTCGGCATTAGTTATAACGGAAGAACTTATGAACAAGGGAAAAAGATCGGGTGGGTTGACGGAGTAAAGGCGATTTTTATTATAATATTTTTTGGTATAATCAATGATTCCCGTCATAAACATTAAAGGTAAAATGGAAGGCGTTATATGATGGCGCTGATCGAGAATTTTGATATTCTGGGTGTGCACGTTGCCGTGACCAATCTGCAGTTCACCTGTCAATTGATCGAACAATGGATCAGGGAACGTCGGAAGACCTATATTTGTATTTCTCCGGTTTCTACGATCGTTGATTGTCAAGGGGATGCGGAATACCGTAAGATCATTAACAATGCGGGGATGGCGACTCCGGACGGAATGCCACTGGTCTGGATCGGCAGATTGCGAGGCAAAAAGAATATCCGGCGCACATATGGCCCGGAGCTACTGTTAACTTTTTGCCAGTTGAGTCAAGCAAACGGATACCGTCATTACTTTTATGGGGGGGACCCTCAAACAAACAGCCAACTCATAGAAAGGTTGAAAAATTGCCTCCCTGGTATTAGAATTGTAGGGAATTTCGCGCCTCCTTTTATCGGTGTTGGTGAGCTAGAGCAGGACGACGTCTTGCGGCGTATTAATGATGCGCAGCCCGATGTCCTGTGGGTTGGGCTTGGGTCACCCAAACAGGATTATTGGATGCACCACCATCGTGATAAATTGAATGTTCCTGTCATGGTCGGCGTTGGAGCCGCGTTTGATTTTATCGCTGGAACGAAGCCGCAGGCACCCGTTTGGATGCGGCGTAGCGGTCTGGAATGGTTTTTCCGGCTATGTTGTGAACCGCACCGGTTGTGGAAAAGATATCTGATCGGCAACACCAAGTTTATCGTTTATTTGATTCGCGATATGTTCAAGAGAACCACCGTTTCCTATGATTAAACTGACTAAACGATTCATTGTGCAGTGTTTTTACGTTCTGGTCGATATCGTTTGCATATTGCTTTCGGTGTGGATCGCCTGCTGGATTAGGGAAGAGACACTTCCCTTCGATGTAAGCTTCCATAACATTTTTATCGATCCCGTCAATCCTTTCCGGTTGATCTTTATTTTCTGGGGCCTGGTTACGATCTTTCTTAATAACATGTTTCAGCTTTATGAGACCAAGCGTGAAATCTTCGAGACGACCGAAATCTGGGAAGTAGTAAGATCGGTCTTTTTATCCGCGCTGATGGTGATTGTCGCCATCTTTATGGGCAAGATTCCGGATTTTCCGCGGTCGATCTTTTTCCTGACTTCGATTTTGATGATCGTGTTTTTTTCATTGTGGAGAATCCTTAAGCGCATTTTTGTGGGGTATCTTGTCGCGCAAGGGTATAACAATTTCAACGTCTTGATCATTGGAGCGGGGAAAGTCGGTAAGGCGCTGGAAGAAGAAATAGCCAAACGACCAGCGCTGGGGATCAATGTGATCGGCTATTTAGACGATTTTAAAGATGCCGCCTTTGATAGCAACGCCGCAAAAGTCATCGGCAAAATTTCTGATTTTCCTGCTGTTGCCCAGCGGGAATTCATTGATAAGGTTTTTGTGACGACCCATTATGACGACCGCGCGTTTTTGCAGTTGCTGGAAGAAGCACAGGAGTTAGGCGTTGCGGTGCGTGTTGTCCCGCAGGGGTTTGAGCTGATATCGGGGGATTTTGCCAAGTATAATATCGGGTTTATCCCCATCCTGGAATACAGTGACGCCAAGACGTCCCACCGGCTTTGGGGTAAAAGGATATTTGATTTCACAGCCGCTTTGTTTGGCTTGGCGATCCTGTTCCCCATTTTCTTTGTGATTGCCATCATTATTGAATTGAATAGCCCGGGGCCCATTTTTTACAGGTCCCGACGGTATGGTCGGGGAGGACGTATTTTTCATATGTATAAGTTCCGCAGCATGGTTTCTGACGCCGAGCAGATACTGGAGCAGATGCGTGATCAGAATGAGGCGGATGGCCCGATCTTTAAAATACGGGAAGACCCGCGCGTGACGAAAGTTGGAAGGTTTTTGCGCAAGTATAGTCTCGATGAATTACCACAACTTTTGAATGTCCTCAAGGGGCAGATGAGCCTGGTCGGGCCGCGGCCTTTGCCTATCGAACAGGTGCGCAAAGAGGACTTTCGCCAGCTAAAGAGGCTCGAGGTCAAACCTGGTATCACGGGACTCTGGCAGATCAGGGGCCGCAGCGATATTTCTTTTTCCCGGTTGGTCAAATGGGACGTTTGGTATATCAATAACTGGTCTTTTTGGCTGGATCTTAACATCCTTTTCCAGACTATTCCTGTTGTCATCAAAGGCAAAGGAGCCTACTAACCGGGCTCGCGAATGCGTTATTCCATTTTTGAGAACAGGGTCAATTCCCTCATAAGATTCTTTCTCTGCCTGATCATCTTCTGGTTGCCTTACAGCCCAGCCGTCGTGGAAAGTTCCGTTGTTGCCGGATTGCTCTTGTGGATTCTTAAGCGTGGCATGATTTTTTACCGTGGCCGCGGGAATTGGACAGCATTTCGGTTGCCCAACACTCCCTTGAACATCCCCATTATCGTTTTTAGCATTATCTGTATTTTTTCCTCATTGAGCAGTCCGTTTTGGGAAGAGTCATTACCCAATTTCTTGACAAAAACATTAGAATGGTTTATTGTGTATTTTCTTGTCATTGAGGGTGTTACGGAAAGAAAGCATATTTATCTCATCTTTGGTGTTTTCACCGTGACGTTTTTGGCCACGGTACTGGATAGCCTTGTTCAGTATTACTTGACATATAAGGATGTATTCTTGGGTCGGATGATTGAGCCGGGAGCAAGGGCGACGGCAGGCTTTAAGGCGCCGAATGGGTTGGGGGCATATCTGACCGGTGTCATACCTATTGTCTTTGCCTGGATTTTTAAAAAAAATGAGGGTCTGCGGTATCGATTACTGCTCGCGCTATTATTTTTTCTGGCTATCTGGTCACTGGCCGTCACATTCTCCCGCGAAGCATGGTCAACGGTGTTTTTAGGCATTATGTTTTTTGTATTATTGTTGGTGTTCCCCAAGAGACCCCGGAGGCTTTTTTTTGTTTTCGGGATTTTATTGATATCGCTTGCGCTCTGCGCCCTTCTGGGATTTATCCTGACAAGCGATCGGAACGATCCCTCATTTCGATATGACACAATTTTCTGGCGACTACATATTTGGAAAGACACCTTCAGGATGATCGAAGACAGTCCAGTTTTTGGTCATGGGATTAATACATTCATGCAGATGTTTGAAGCATATCGGACTGACGCAGGGGGCAGCCCCACATACGCACACAACTCGTATCTTCAGTTGATGGCAGAAACAGGGATTATTGGACTGGTTTCTTTTTTGTGGATCCTGGGAAGTTTGTTTCGATGGTTGTCGTCGCATGTCAGCCGTTATGGGATAAAGAGCGATGATCTTATCCTGCCGGCCCTGGGGGTATGGGCGGGGATAGTTGCTTTTTTGCTCCAAAGTTTTTTTGATAATCAATTTTATTCCTTACAACTTTCGGTCTATTTGTGGTTTCTGATTGGATTTCTAGCGGCAATAACCAAGGAAATAAAATGGCAAAGCGCAAACGAGCGTTGATTACAGGAATCACCGGACAAGACGGTTCTTACTTGACGGAATTTTTACTCAAGAAAGGCTATGAAGTTTATGGTCTTATCCGCCGCTCCAGTTCTTTTAATACGGCCCGTGTGGATCATTTATATCAGGATCCGCATGAAAAAAATGTCCACCTTAAACTTGTTTATGGCGATTTGAACGATGCCAGCTCCTTGAATCGTATCATTAAAACAGTTAAGCCGGATGAAATCTACAATCTTGGCGCGCAGAGCCACGTGAAGGTCAGCTTTGAAATCCCCGAATATACCGCGGAAACAGTTGCCGTCGGGGCAACACGTCTTCTGGAGGCCATCCGTGATTCGGGAATCCGGACGAAATTCTACCAGGCTTCCAGTTCCGAGATGTTCGGCAATGCCACACAACGTCCCCAGAACGAAAAGACACCTTTCCACCCGCGCAGCCCTTATGCGGCCGCCAAACTTTACGCCTATTGGATGACGGCCAATTATCGTGAGGCTTACGGGATGTTCGCTTGCAATGGTATTTTGTTTAATCATGAATCTCCTCGTCGGGGAGAAACGTTTGTGACGCGCAAGATCACCATGGCCCTGGCACGGATCAAGCACGGCGTGCAAAAGAAATTATATCTGGGTAATCTTGATGCCAAAAGAGACTGGGGATTCGCCGGCGATTATGTCGAGGCGATGTGGCTGATGTTGCAGCAACCTAAGCCGGATGATTACGTGATCGCAACAGGCCGGACGCACTCGGTGCGGGAATTTCTCGAAGAGGCCTTTGGCTACGCGCAGCTGGACTGGAAGAAATATGTCCAGATCGATAAGCGGTATTTTCGTCCGATGGAGGTGGACTACCTGTTGGGAAACAGTTCCAAGGCAAGAAAGAAGTTAAAATGGAAGCCAAAGGTGAATTTCCGGCAGCTTGTCCGTATGATGGTTGATTCGGATATGAAGACCGTCGCGCAAGAGCTTTACGGGAAAAAGGGCAAGTCATACCAATGAAGTTTTGGAAGGATAAGAGCGTTGTTGTTACTGGTGGTGCCGGTTTTTTGGGACAGGCGGTCGTCCGACTGCTTCAGCAAAGAGGTTGTCGCCAGATCTTTATCCCGCGCAGCCGGGAATATGATTTAAGAAATTCTGCGGCGATCGGGCGCATGCTCAAGAAGGCCAGGCCGGATGTCATTGTTCATCTGGCGGCCGTTGTGGGAGGGATCGGGGCCAACAGGGAAAATCCCGGGAAGTTCTTCTACGATAATATTATGATGGGCGTTCAGCTCATCGATCAGGCTTATAGGTCAGGTGCCGCGAAGTTTGTTGCCATCGGCACCATTTGCGCCTATCCTAAATTTACACCGGTCCCGTTTAAGGAAGAAGACCTGTGGAACGGCTATCCCGAGGAAACCAACGCACCTTACGGCTTGGCCAAAAAGATGTTGCTGGTTCAGTCGCAGGCGTATCGGCAGCAATATGGATTTAATTCCATTTTTTTGTTGCCGGTCAATCTTTATGGTCCAGGCGATAATTTCTCACCCGAATCCTCGCACGTTATCCCCGCGCTTATCAAAAAATGTTTCGATGCCAAGAGAGAAGCATCCAGCCATATTGTGGTCTGGGGTACCGGACGGGCGACACGGGAGTTCTTGTATGTAGATGACGCGGCCAGGGGAATTGTGCTGGCCGCCGAGAAATATGATAAAGCGGAACCGGTCAATCTGGGGGCCGGGGTCGAGGTCTCTATCAGAGAGTTAGCCAGGAAAATAGTTTTTTTGACGGGTTTTAAGGGAAAG
>JAHFFT010000049.1 GCA_023247795.1 Candidatus Omnitrophota bacterium | reverse complement strand
CCCTCGGCATGCGCGACAGGGACATACATCATCTCATCCAGCCCTTTGGTCCAAACCGAATCGCCTGATAAACGCAGATGGACCCAACGGTCCTCAAACTTCCCAGAATCATTATAGGACAACGAAACGGTCTGCTGAAATGTCAAATTTCCAGAAGCACTCTTGACCCCGGGAAGGATCCCCGCTCTGACCAAAACTTGAAAACCATTGCAGACCCCGAGGATCAATTTCCCGTCATGAACAAAATCCTTGATCTCCTCGCTCAGCCTAATTCGCAGTTCATTAGCGAGGATTCGTCCCGACATGATATCGTCGCCGTAAGTAAACCCGCCGGGAATGGCCAAGATATGAAAATCACTCAAACGAACCTCGTGACTGAATAGGCGATTGATGTGGACCAATTCAACGGCTGCCCCTAGGCTCGCGAAGGCAAAAACCATTTCGCGATCACAATTTGTCCCGGCCGTACGCAAAACAATGACTTTGACTAGAGGACCTGCCATGAGGATTCCTTATCGTCGCGTTTTTTTGCGACCCGAATAATAATCGCTGACAACTTTGACCGCCTGTTGCGGCGTATCAACGATTTTAAAAAGTTTCAAATCATCCTTGTCAATATTATTTTCCTTCAACAGCATCGACTCCATCCACTGCACAAGTCCTTTCCAATACTGACTTCCAAAAAGCACGACCGGAAAACGGTCGATCCGACGGGTCTGGATCAACGTAATGCTTTCAAAAAGCTCATCCAAGGTCCCATATCCACCGGGAAAAATCACAAAGGCCTTCGCGTACTTAACAAACATCACCTTACGGCAAAAAAAGTAATGAAAATTGATCAAGGTCTTGACGTACGTGTTGGCCTTCTGTTCAAAGGGAAGCTCAATATTCAACCCGATCGATTCACCTCCGGCCTCGGTGGCCCCTTTATTTCCAGCCTCCATGATCCCCGGCCCCCCGCCGGTGATGACCGCGTAACCCGCTTTAACAAAAAGCTCTGCGGTCTTCTCCGCCATTTTGTACATCTTATGGGTCTTTTGCGTGCGGGCCGAACCGAAAATACTGATCGCTGGTCCAACCTCGGAAAGTGTATGAAACCCCTCGACAAATTCCCCCATGATCCGAAACACTCGCCATGGTTCTTCCAATTTCGAAAAATCATCAGCAACGCGTTTTTTAGACGTCTTCATGAATCACTCTCCAGTCTCAAGTTACAAGTCTCAGGTTACACGTCGCAAGTCTCAGGTTGCACGTCGCAAGTCTCAAGTAATTTTTGCTTGGAACTTGAGACTTGAGACCTGTGACTTGTGACTCTAAAACGCCAGCGGCCTTTTCCATTGTTCTTTCAAGTCCTGAATGTCCGCGGCGATACAAACTTCTTGTTGCAAACCATAAACGATAAATTCTGGACTTTTTTCAACCCGGCCGAAAGCGGCAAACGGCACACCAGCCAGCAAAGTTTCAAATTTCTGCTGATAAGATTTCGTTACCTCGACGAGAAATCGGGAATTGGATTCAGAAAACAACACAATGTCATCACGTTTGACCTTCCCGGTATATGGGATCTGATCAGCCCGGGCCGTGATCCCTCGTCCACCGCTGAACGCCATCTCGGCTAAGGCCGCGGCAATGCCTCCCTCCGAGCAGTCATGGATGGACGCGACCAATCCATTCTTTACAGCCAGCGACAAGGCTTGAAAGGTCTTTATCGCCATACGCGCGTTCACTTGAGGAACATTCTTCCCTAAGGACCCATACGTATCCAGATAAATCGAACCACCCAATTCATCATGGGTCGCGCCAACAACATAAACCAAATTCCCTTCTTCTTTCAAATCCATACTGACACAATGCAAAACATTTTCAATGATCCCGATGGCGGAAATCAATAGTGTTCCAGGAATGGCAATCGACTTAGCACCCTGCGTGTACTCATTGTACAAACTGTCTTTTCCGGAAATGAATGGTGTACCGTAATCAACAGCCGTACGATAACATCCCTGGGCCGCGCGCACCAGCGAACCCAACCGATCAGGCTTATCAGGATTGCCCCAGCAAAAATTATCCAAAATCGCGATCCGATCGATGGAGCCACCGACCGCAATGATCTGGCGAACCGCTTCATCAATGCAAGATGCGGCCATCCAAAAAGGATCAATCTTTCCGAATCGAGGATTGATCCCGTTGGATACGGCAATGCCCCTTTTTGTTCCCAATATCGGAAGAATCACACTCGCGTCCGACGGACCGTCACTACGCAGTCCCACCAGCGGCTTGATGACACTCCCGCCCTGGACCTCGTGATCGTATTGACGGATCACCCATTCTTTCGAACAAACATTGTAATGCGACAAAACATCTTCCAATTTTTCCGTCAAATTTTTTGGACACGGATGATTTTTCTCCCGGATCTTTGCCGGCGTCCACACCGCTTTCTTCGTTATCTGCGGGATACCGTCGTGCAAAAATTCCATATCCACATCACACACCTGGCAGCCATTAAAAAATAATTCCAGGCGTTTGCTGTCGGTGAAAGTCCCGATTGCCGTTGCCTCAACATTTTCACTCGCGAATAAAGCCAAGAGCTCGTCGACCTTGACAGGAGACACGGAAAGGACCATCCGTTCCTGCGACTCGGAAATCCAAACTTCAGTATAAGACAAGCCTTCATACTTCAACGGGACCTTTTCCAAATCCACCCGGGCACCAAGGTCTTTGCCCATTTCGCCAACCGCGCTCGACAAGCCGCCGGCCCCGCAATCGGTCACGGCGGTAAAAAGCTCCCGGTCACGGCCCTGCAGCAAAACATCCGCGACTTTCTTTTCCTCAATAGGATTACCAATCTGCACCGCTCCCGACGAGATAACTTCCGAGTCCTCGGTCAGTTCTCCGGAAGAAAAAGTTGCTCCGTGGATCCCGTCGCGGCCGGTCTTCCCGCCAACCACAACAACCAAATCCCCTGGATTCACCTTTTTGTGTTCTTTGCCCTTAGGAATGATCCCCACGGTCCCACAATAAACCAATGGATTCCCGACGTAGTCTTTATCAAAAAGGATGGCCCCGTTGATGGTGGGAATCCCCATTTTGTTCCCATAATCACGGACCCCGCTGACCACCCCTTTCATTACCCGCTTCGGATGCAAGGTGCCTGCCGGCAACTGATCTTCTGGATAGTCCGGCGATGCGAAACAAAACACGTCGGTGTTGCAAACTGGCCGGGCCCCTAAACCCGTCCCTAAAATGTCGCGGATAACGCCACCGATTCCGGTATTCGCGCCGCCAAAAGGCTCTAAGGCCGACGGGTGATTGTGCGTCTCCACTTTGAAACACACATTCCACTCTTCATCAAATTCAATGATCCCAGCGTTATCATGAAAAACCGAGACGCACCACGGCTTGTTCAGTTCCTGTGTCGCTTTGATGATGGTTGATTTTAACAAATTGTTGATGCGCTGGCGTTTGACCTTGCCTTGCTCGCGATATTCAAAATCAATCTTCCCGCGAAAAGTTTTATGATAACAATGTTCACTCCAAGTCTGGGCGATCGTTTCCAACTCACAGTCGCTGGGATTGCGTTTGAGTCCTCGATAATGCTTTTGAATCGCCTTCATTTCATCCTCGTTTAAAAACAACTGTCCCTTTTGACTGATCTTTTGCAAGTCACGTTCATTGGCACCCAAGAGATCAATCATCTGCACGGTAAAGGAAGATGTTTTCTTGGCCGGCAGTTCCCGCGACAGCGATTGACCTTGTTCAATAACCCGCTGAATCAATTTGTTGTAAAGGACTTTATCGACGAGGAGACCACATTGCTGCTTTGAAACGTTTCCATGCAGATGATATTGCCGCGCTGTACGGACCGCCTTGACCTCGGTCACACCCAAATCGCGAATACCTTTCAGTGTTGATTCCTCGACCGGATCCATGACACCGGGAAGATAAGCGATCTCAACAATTTTGACTTTTTCGTTGCTAACACTCGGCGCTTTTTGATTCGGGAAAAAACGATAGTCCTGTGTCACTGGATCGGCGAGGAGTTCACGACTGATCTTTTCGATTTCAGTTTGGGAGACCGCGCCTAGAATCGTATAAACTTGGACAACACCAACGCGCTGGATGTTCTTAAACCCAAGATCGAGGACATCCTTATGCACCCGCTCACCGAGCGCGTCAAAAGCATCCGGTTTTTCGCTGATCTCAACCCGCCAGGCAGCGGGTTCAGCTCTGCTCTCTCGTTGATCGGCAGACATGGTGTTTGAAGTTGATTGATGGGTCAAAGAATTATCGGCTTACGCGCGCGAGAACCTCTTGATAGGCCTCTTCAATATTGCCCAAATCCCGTCGAAAACGGTCCTTATCAAGCTTAGCGCCCGTCCCCACTTCCCATAAACGGCAGGTATCAGGGGAAATCTCGTCCGCCAAAATGATTTGGCCTTTGAACCGGCCAAATTCCAATTTGAAATCAACCAGGTCAATGTTCAAGGCCTTAAAAAAACCTTTCATGAGTTCATTGATCTTAAATGTATATCGTTTGATGGTTTCGATATCAGCGTCGGAGGCCAACTCCAAAGCCCGGATATGATATTCATTGATCATCGGATCGTTCAACTTGTCTTCCTTAAAACAAAATTCTAAGGTCGAGCAAGCCAGGCGTCTGCCTTCGGCGATGCCCAGCAATTTGCACAACGATCCCGCGGCCACATTGCGCACAATCACCTCGAGGGGAACAATGGCCACTCGCTTGACCAGCATTTCGCGGTCACTCAATTGTTTTTCAAAATGCGTCGGGATCCCTTCCTTCTCGAGGAACTGAAAGATGCGGCTTGAAATTTTATTGTTCATCACACCTTTATCGACGATCGTTCCCTTTTTCGCCGCGTTGAAAGCGGTCGCGTCATCTTTAAAATATTGGATCAAATGATCAGGGGAATCGGTCTCATAAAGGATCTTGGCCTTCCCCTCATAAATTTGCTTTCTTTTTTGCATCTTCAACCTCGATAAATTGGTTGTGTTTGATTTTCTCGACGCTTCTTATTTAATCCCAACCCTTTTGTAAATCAAATCGCGATGACGAGTATAATACTTGATGTCAAAACACGCGTCGATCTCTCGGGGTTTCAAAAACTTTCTGACCTTGCGGTCTCGGTACAAGACCTCCTTGAAATCCGACGTTTCCTGCCAGACCTGCATGGCGCAATGCTGAATGACATTATAGGCCTCTTCACGGGTCAGGCCCTTTTTCATCAACTCCAAAAGCACGCGCTGCGAATAAATCAGACCATTGGTTTTGCTCAAACTGGTGATCATGTTCTTCGGATAAACCAAAAGCCCCTCAATGAGCGGGATCAATTTATGCAGCATATAATTCAAAATGATCGTGCTGTCCGGCAAGATCACCCGCTCGACGGAAGAATGGCTGATGTCTCGTTCATGCCAAAGGCTGATGTTCTCAAAGGCGGCCTGGGCATTGGCACGTAGCAACCGGGAAAGGCCCGAGATGCGCTCGCAGGTAACAGGATTGCGTTTGTGTGGCATGGCTGATGAACCGATCTGCCCTTTAAAAAATGGTTCTTCAACTTCCAAGACCTCTGTTTTCTGCAATAAACGAATTTCTGTGGCGAACTTATTTAGAGAAGAGCCAATCAAAGCAAGGGTCGTTACGAACTGGCAATGAACATCGCGCTGAATGATCTGTGTGGCAATATTGGCTGGTTTCAATCCCAACATCTCGCAGACAAATTCCTCGACGTAAGGATCAATGTTGGCATAGGTCCCCACGGCACCAGAGAGTTTGCCGATGCGCATCACCTCGCGGGCCTGTTCCATCCGTTCCAGATTCCGCTTGGTTTCGTCGTACCAAACCGCTAATTTCAGACCAAACGTGGTTGGCTCAGCGTGAACCCCATGGGTACGCGCGATGCAAGGCGTATCCTTATATTTTTTGGCTTTGGATTTCAACACCAAAAGCAGTTTGTTGAGATCGACAAGGAGGATATCGCTGGCCTCAACGCATTGGACTGAAAGCGAGGTGTCCAAAAGATCAGAAGACGTCAACCCTACGTGCAAATATCGCGCTTCCGGCCCGATGTTTTGACCAACATTGTTGATAAAAGCCACCACATCATGCTTGGTTTTCTCTTCCAAGCGCTTGATCTCTTCCATATCAAACTTGGCGTTCTTTTTGATTTTTTCTAGCGATTTTTTGGGGATAATGCCCAATTTGCACATGGCCTCGCAAGCCAGGACTTCGATGCGCAGCATAATAGAAAATTTATGCTCATCGGTCCAAATGCTTCCCATCTTTGATAATGTGTAACGATCAATCATCTTCTTCTCCTTTAAATCATGATTCTTGGTAGATTAAGAATTTTTTATTCGAGAGACATAACTTGCTGCGAATTAGGGGCTAATGAATTCTGCTAATATAGCAAATTATGTTTTGGAGGTCAAACAAAAATAAAAAAAAGCCGTGATTTTTGAAGAAAAATATCGTAACTAATTGCAAATAAAAGGCTTTTGGCTTCCGCGCAATGTTCTTGATCGTACTAGAAAAAATGGAAAAATCTCATAAATACATAAAGATTAAGAAGTTAAAGGGGGACAGTCCCTTTCGGGACTGTCCCCAAGTTATTCGGCAGGCTTCTCTTCTTTTGGGTCTTTTGGGGCTACTGAAGCTGCAGGGGTTGTTTGCGAAAGATATTCTTGAAAATAATTCCCGGCCTCTTCTAAGGTCTTTTCCATAATCGCCGGGGTCAATTGCAGCAGCTTTTTTCCAATGGGACTGCTATAAAATCGAATCATCTCACGGATCTCTTCATCAGTATAATAGTGGCTATAGACGGGCGTTATTCTTAAAATAATTTCATCAATATTCAACATATCGTTGATTTTAGATCTGGCCTCTTCCGGCGCCTGCTTAGCAATTTGCGAAAAATACATGGCCAGGCTTTCCCTGGCCCCATTCGCTTCCAAAAGTCTTTTAACCAAGGCCCTTCTCTCCTCCGGGATATCTTTAAAATTTATTTTACCGCTCTCATATTCCTTGGGCTCCACAGTCGGGGTGTCTTCACTCTTTTCAACCCGATCAATCTCATTCTGATAAAACATCTTGGGCATTTGGTTCACCATCATCTTAACCGCGTAACTGCTCTGTTCATAAATCTTGCCTTCAACGACCTGGCCGCTCTTCAAATACAACTTATCGGCCCAAAGCGGAGAAACTGTGAACGCGCAGACCAGGGTGAACCAAAATATTTTATTTTTCAATTGGCTGTCCTTTTTGCTTTTACGAGAAGTATATCACACCCGAAGATAAGATCATGCTGAAAAAAAGCGATAATTCTCTTCTTAGATCAGTAGATCAAAGGTGTGTACCTTCTGGATTTTGAATTGAAGTTGCGGCCCCAATTTTTGTATGTTACGATACGAACCATGTTGGATAAAATGGTGGCCCAAATTGACCGCAGCTTAGCGGACTTCCTGAAACAAATCCAGGGTGAATATCAACTGCACTTAGCCGACCCCATCCTTTATCAAAGCATCAAAGATTTCGTCCTTCGTAAAGGCAAACGGATCCGTCCGATCCTTTTCATCTTAAGCTATATGGGCTACCGAAAAAGCCGCACTAAGATGTCTCCTTCGATTTATTACGTCTCAACCTGTGTTGAACTCCTTCATAATTTTATGCTGATCCACGACGATATCATCGACCGCTCCGATTTGAGAAGAGGCCTTCCGACGATGCACCGGCTGCTTAGAAAGGCCGCAAAAACAAAAGAGCAGGACAAGCTCGGCAGTGATTTGGCAATCATTGTCGGTGACATCATTTACGCGTCCGCCTTTGACGCCTTCCTTTCCATCAATGAGGACCCCAAACGGAAAGAAGAAGCGCTCCGGTATTTTATCCGGACCGCCATTTTTACCGCCATGGGGGAATTCATCGACACGCTCCACGGCTTTCAAAATGTCAAACAGATCAAAGAAAAAGACGTGCTGCTCAACTATACTTTGAAGACGGCCCGCTATACGTTCGACTGCCCATTGGTCGTTGGGGCAATCTTGGCCGGGGCAGACAAAAAAGATATCCGCTATCTTTCCGAGCTCGGGCTCTTGCTGGGCCAGGCCTTTCAAATCCAAGACGATATCATTGGGATATTCGATACAGAAAAAAATATCGGCAAGTCCATCTTAAGCGATCTTACCGAATCGAAGAAAACCCTGCTGGTGTGCCACGCTTACCGTTCGCTTTCAGCACGGCAGCGGAAACGCTTTCTCTTTCATTTTTCCAAACCAAAAAAAAATTATCAGGACCTCGTTGCCATCAGAAAAATCTTTCTGGACAGTGGGAGCTTGCATTATGCCTTGCAGGAAATTCGTAAACGCCTCAAAAGGGCCAATACCATCTTAAGTCGGATCAAAATAGGAAAAAAATTCCTGCCCCACCTCGAAAACTGCGTCGCGAAGTTGTTCGAACACAGTTATCAATTGGGCAAGCAATACAATGTTGATATCAAATCAACCGCGCTGAAATCTCGTCGAGCACCATCCGCCCCTTTAACGTCGTCCGCAATCGATTATCATAAAAAAGCAAAAACCCGTCCTTAACAAAACCCTGCAATTTCTCTTCTCTGCTCCTATCCAAACTGCATCCGAAACGTTCCCGCAAAAAAACAAGATCAACGCCTTCATTCATCCGCAGACCAAATAAGACCGCTTCAACGAGACGCTGTTCCGGAGTTAATACCTCCTGATTACCGACCAGTACCTTGTTTTGCTGAACATCCTGTATATATTCCGTCAGTCGGTCTTTGTTCCAAAACCGTCTTCCATCTTTGTGGGAATGCGCCCCCACTCCTAACCCGATGTAATTCCCACCCCGCCAATAATTGATGTTGTGCCTTGACTCCCGACCTGACCTCGCAAAATTGCTGATCTCATATTGTTTGAGGCCACTCTTAGCGAGTTGCTCGATGATGAAGGAATAATCTTTCGCTTCTCGTCGGGGATTCTGGCCTTTCATTTTTTGAACAAAAAAGCGGCTCTTTTCATCAATCGTTAAGCCGTACAACGAGACATGCTCACTGCGGAGTTCAGTTAAAATTTCCAGATCTTTTTCAAGACTGCTACGATCTTGATTGAGATAAGCGAACATCAAATCCATGTTGATATTGTCCGCGCCCTCCCGACGGAGCAGCTCGTAGGATTCCAAGGCCTTAAAGGCGGTGTGGTTGCGTCCCAAAAAATGAAGACCCTGATCATGAAAAGTCTGAACGCCCATGCTCAAGCGATTGACGCCTCCGGCAAGCAAGACTTTTATTTTTTCAGCACTGATGGATTCCGGATTTAGCTCAATGGTAAACTCCGTACCACGATCGCATTTGCTATGATTTGAAATGATCTTGAGCAACCTTTCCAATTGCACCGCAGATAAAAGCGAAGGCGTGCCACCGCCAATATAAATCGAGTTCCATGATTCCGACGGATAACGGCCCATTTCCATCTCAATGCAATTCAAATACTCATCGATCCGCTGTTCCTGAGCAATCGATACCACAAAAGAACAGTAGAAACACTTGCGCTCACAAAAAGGGATGTGGATGTATAAACTCTGCTTCATTTTGAAAATTGAGTAGAATTTCTCATTTCTCCAAACATTTCCTTTATCGCAAGGCCTTGCCGATGATGGCTTTGCAAAAAATCGGCGTCGCTATAATGACTTTCATGATCCCTGCGTGTGGATTATCGTCGAGAAAATGACATCCTAAAATTTATTTTTCTGGCCGGCAATGAAAAATTTATGAACACGATTTCAAAAAATATTTTACAATTTTACAAAAAATTTTTGCAACAAGATTTGAGTATGCTATTATGGAATTAATCGTTAATCGATTCTTTGAGAAAGGAGAACAACATGGCAAAAGCAACAAAGAAGAAAGCAACTAAGAAAGCAGCTAAGAGAAAGTAATAGGCAGGACGTTATTTTTGAAAAACCCTTTAGCAAATCCGCTGAAGGGTTTTTCATTTCTCCGTTTGCACCTTTCAAAAAGCCCTTCTCAACATTTTCTTCGACGATGATTAAAATTTCTGAGGGCCGGCTTAGAACCACTCCTGGACTTAAACGAGAATCAATCACTGATTAAAAACCGTTTCTTGCCTGTCTCTGCGCTTTTCCTTTATCTTTGCTCGTCGCGAGTTTCGTTGATTTTTCCACGCGTTGCTGCCGGACATCTTCCTTTTTCTTTCTTGCCATCAGCGCTTCATATTTTTCAGGCATATGATATTTCATCCAGCCGCCGGAATAAAGACGCAACCACTCATCGGTTGCCCGCTCAATGCCGATGCTATACCCGGCCTTTTGGCTCTCAATCCACAAATGACGGTTGATTTCTTCGATCACCCTTTTGTCCTTGAGCAAATCGCGAACATCGGAAATTTTCATGGTTCCTCCTCATTAATGTCACTGGATTTCATTTCTCAATCAATGTTAACCCCGCAAAAAATCTGCGGGGTTTAATTCGGCCTGCAAACTTGCGTTCGCTATCGCTCCGCAATTTTGGGCCTCATTAAAATTATAAACCTAATGATTTGCCTTTGCAAGAGGTGGGCTTACCATCTTAGCCATGATGATCCCTGCTTCATAAAGCACCAATAAAGGAACCGCCATAATCAGTTGACTGGCAGCATCCGGTGGTGTGATGATCGCGCTGACAATAAAGATAATGACAATCGCGTACCGGCGCTTTTGCCTTAAAAACTCTGGTGTGGCGATCCCGATCCTGGCTAAAAAGGCGATAATCAGCGGCAATTCAAAAGTGACCCCGCCGGCAACGACCATCGTTCCCACAAAGGAAATGTATTTCTCGACAGTGATCATCGGCAAAACATTTTTCGTCGCGAATCCTAAAAGGAATTTGAGTGAGGTTGGCAGCAAAACAAAATAGGAAAAGACCGCTCCCAAAATGAAACAAAAAAGCGACAGCGGTCCATAAATCACAACATAGCGGATTTCCTTCTCCCGCAGACCCAAGGCAATGAACTTCCAAATATGGTAAATGATCAGCGGTAAGGAGAGAAAGAATCCACCGATCAAGGTCAAAGTCATGCGTGCTACGAAGGCATCCGAAGGAGAGGTGAAAATAACAGTGCCGACCGGCTTCAGAATAAAATCAAGAACAGCATCAATGAATGAATAAAAAATGCACGAACCCAAAACAAAGCCGAGCAAACATTGCAAAAAACGGCTTCTTAACTCGGTGAGATGATCAAAAAACGAGACTGGCACCTTCTTCTTACGCATGAGTTGTCATGTCGTCTTGTCGGTATTCTCATTTTTTTTATCGTCATCTTGACTCGCGCGTTTGAACTCTTTGATCGCCTTGCCCAGCGCCTGGCCGATTTCCGGCAATCTTTTGACGCCAAATAACAAAATGACGACAAACGCAATGACAATCAGTTCTGACATTCCAATGCGGCCCATCGTTGACCTCCTTCATTTTTCAAAATCCTGTAAAGTAATCTGCTCTTCGAACACCGCCCGATAATAATCTTTCGAAAAATCACTCAGTTTCTTATCAATCGGCTCGACATAAGAAATCACATCCAACGGTGTCGCCACCTTCATCTCGGCCAATTTCACATCACCGTCATAAATGGTCACCTTGCTCCCTGGATATAAACCATTCAAGGCCCCTAGCGTCACATAATAAGTCTTGGCCTCCCGGTCAATCCATAACGAGCCTTCTTTCCGATTCAATTCCTCCTGACCGTGGACCAACTTAGCTTCATCAATCAATTTGTCCAGCCGGATGGTCGCCCCCAACTTCCCCTCAACTTCCTTGACCCGACGATCCGCTACCATCTTTTCCGTTTTTAAAAATTCGACCTGTTCCTTCAGCTCCCCGATTTCGGTTATTTTTTTTTGTTGCATATCAACCAGGAAATAAAAAATCCCGACAACACAGCCGTAGGTCATAACCACAAAAACCAGACCAATAAAAATCCGCTTTTTGTTGCGATCACCGCGCTGTTCGGGTTTGACCTTAAGGACTTTTTTCTCTGCGGCCTGGACTTTTTTTTCTTTTTGCGGCTGCGGCTTCACGACCGCCGCTTTCTCTTTCAGCGGTGGGAGCGCCTTTGGTTGGGCAGGCATTTCTTTATTCTTTTTTTTGAAAAGGGGGATGAATTTCATGATTTAAAATTAACGGATGATTTGACCTGCCCTTATCATAATCGTGCCCATCCGGGAATGCAACAGAAACATCCGCGGATCGAGCTAACCCCCGGAGTTACACCCCCGGGGTCGACTCCCGGGGTTAATTTCTGACCAAAATAAAGTTCATCGTCGACCTAACAAAACAAACATCTTCTTTTTATAGGCTTCCACACCAGGTTGATTGAATGGATTAACATCCCATAGATACCCGCTGATGGCCACCGCCTTCTCAAAAAAATAATACAATTGTCCTAAGGTCCGCGCGTCAAATCGGGGAAGATGGATCGTCATGTTCGGAACTTTACCCTCAACATGCGCCTGGGCCGTCGCCTCATACGCGCACTGATTGACAAAATTCAAGTCCTTACCGGCGACACAATTGAAGTTGTCTAGATTTTCAGCGTCTTCTGGGATCAGCAACTTTTGTCCGGGCTCGTCCGTGAGCAAAAAGGTCTCAAACATATTCCGTTCCCCTTCTTGCAAAAGCTGGCCCAGTGAATGCAAATCCGCGGTAAAATTCAATGATGCTGGAAAGATCCCTTTGCCGTCTTTGCCTTCACTTTCACCAAATAACTGCTTCCACCACTCGGCAACAAAAGTCAGTCGCTGGTTAAACGTCGACATGACCTCAATTCTTTTAGCCTGTTGATAAAGAAAATACCGGGCAACGGCGTATCGATAGGCCATATTTTTTTTCAAATCCATGACCGAGCAATGCTTTTGCGCTTCGCGGGCACCTTGGATGAGGGCCCTCACGTCAACTCCAGCGATGGCCAGAGGCAGCAAACCAACCGGCGTTAGGATCGAAAACCTCCCACCCACGTCGGGGTTGATCGGAAACGTTCGATACTCCGCATTTTGCGCGATCGAACGCAGTGCTCCCTCCTCAGGATCAGTAATGCAAATGATCCGTTTCTTTAACTCTGCTCCTCTGTATTTTTCCTCCATAAACTTTTTTAAAATCCGAAAGGCAAGCGCCGGCTCAGTCGTTGTTCCCGATTTCGAAATCACCACCAGCGTCACCCGTTGATCCCGCAGTTTGAGCAAAAGCTGATGAAGGTACCCCGCACTTAAGTTATGGCCAGCAGAATAGACCGGGAGCTTTTGCTCGGCAGCTAAAAACTCTAAAGAAGCGCGGATCCCAACATACGAGCCACCGATGCCAATGCTCACCAGACAATCCGAATCTTTGCGCACGGCCTGACCGATTTTAAGATACTCGTCCAAGTCCCGATCCGCGGTCTTGCTCGGTAAGTCCAACCAACCAGTGAACTCACTTCCTTT
>JAHFFT010000002.1:97158-107442 GCA_023247795.1 Candidatus Omnitrophota bacterium | reverse complement strand
TCGGCAAAGAGATCGGTGCTCAAATAACGCTCGCCCGTGCTGGGGATGATAACGACAATGAGCTTGCCCTTATTCTCCGGCCGTTTGGCGACGTCGATGGCGGCCTTGACCGCGGCCCCCGATGAAATCCCGCAAAGGATCCCCTCTTCTCTAATCATCCGCTTGGCATATTGAAATGCCTCATCATTGTCAACTTGGATGATCTCGTCGATGATTTTAGAGTTGAGGATGCTGGGAACAAATCCTGCGCCAATGCCTTGGATCTTATGCGGACCAGGTTTCCCTCCGGAAAGGACAGGAGAACCCTTTGGCTCAACAGCAATGGCTTTAAACTGCGGCTTACGCGACTTAATGACTTCCGCAACACCCGTGATAGTCCCACCGGTTCCGACCCCCGAAATCAAGATATCCACTTTGCCAGCGGTATCCCGCCAAATTTCCTCAGCCGTGGTCTCTCGATGAATTTCTGGGTTGGCTGGATTATCAAATTGCTGCGGAATGAAATATTTGCTGTCCGCCGCTGCTAATTCCTTGGCCTTGCTAATTGCCCCTTTCATACCTTCCGCTCCAGGCGTCAGCACCAGATTGGCACCCAGGGCCTTCAGCAACGCGCGCCGTTCCAAACTCATGGTCTCCGGCATGGTCAAGGTCAATTTGTATCCCTTCACCGCGCACACAAAAGCCAAAGCAATCCCGGTATTACCAGAAGTCGGCTCCAAAATCACGGTCTTATCCTTGATTTTTCCATCCCGTTCGGCCGCCCGAATCATGCTGAAACCAATGCGGTCCTTGACCGATCCCAACGGATTGAAAAATTCTAATTTACAAACCACCTCGGCAAGGCAGCCTTGGGTCACTTTATTCAACCTCACCAAAGGAGTATTGCCAATCAGTTCAGTAATGTCTTTAGCGATCTTCATTTGACTCTGAGTCGCGGTTGTTGTCATGCCATCCTCCCTCTTAAACGATTGATGTTAACTATTTTTCTTTTTCTTTTCCAAACTCAATCTGCGCAAATAAACCATGAGCAAAGAAATTGCCGCCGGGGTAATACCAGAAATGCGGTTCGCCTGGCCTAACGTGAGAGGAGCAAATCGTCCCAATTTCTGCCGCGCCTCAATGGATAACCCGGAAATCTTCTCGTAATCCATGTCTTGAGGAATTTTAATATTCTCAAGATGAGAAAATTTTTCCACCATCTTCATCTGACGCTGAATAAACCCTTCGTACTTGATCTCGTATTCCACCTGATCAATCACCGGCTGAGGAAAATTTTTCAATGTCCCGTCAAAGGGCGCGATCATGGAATACCGTACTTCCGGCCGCTTGAGCAGTGCAGCAAGCGTCATCGGCCGGCGAAGGGCTGAGCTATTATTTGCTTTCAAAATCCGATCCAATTCCGAACCCGGACCAACCGAGGTGTTTCTCAAATGCTCCACTTCCTTTTCAATCAACGCGTATTTTGTGATAATCGCGTCATATTCCTGCTCTGTAATCAAACCGAATTGACGTCCATATTTTGCCAGACGCTGGTCGGTATTGTCCTCTCTGATGATCAACCGATACTCAACACGTGAGGTGAACATCCGATAAGGTTCATCCGTTCCCTTGGTCGTCAAATCATCGATGAGAACTCCCGTATAAGCCTCGTGTCTTCCTAAAATGAATGGTTCTTGGTTCTTAGCTTTCAACGCGGCGTTGATCCCAGCGATCATCCCCTGGGCCGCGGCCTCTTCATACCCGGTTGTTCCATTGATCTGCCCGGCAAGAAAAAGACCCGCAACCTTTTTGGTCTCTAAAGTCGCTGTCAACTCCGTCGCTGGGATAACACCGTGTTCAATGGCGTAACCAGGCTGCGTGATCACAACCTTTTCCAACCCCTTAATGGTGCGGACAAACTTTTCTTGCACAGCCAAAGGCAAACCGGTTGAAACACCATTGGGATAATATTCAAAGGTATCCAACCCTTCCGGTTCCAAAAAGACATGGTGCGTTGATTTATCCGCGAATTTTTTTAATTTGTCTTCAATCGACGGGCAATATCTAACCCCGGTTGCCTTGATCTGTCCCGAATACATCGGCGACTCGTGCATATGGGCACGGATGACCTCATGCGTTTTTTCACTCGTGTGCGTGATATGGCAAGGGAGCAAAGGCTGATCTTTTGGGATTTCCTTCGTGCGAAAAGAAAACGGAACCGGCGGATTGTCCGAATCCTGCCGTTCCAATTTTGAAAAATCAATGGTCCGTCCATCCAACCGTGGAGGCGTTCCCGTCTTAAAAAAAAGCACTTCAAAACCAAGTTCGCGAATGTTGTCGGCCAGGCGAACCGAGGCCCGCTCTCCCCGACGACCGCCGGACGTAATCTCTTTGCCGACATGCATGCGGCCCTGCAAAAAAGTCCCGGTCGTGATCACAACTGTCAGACATTCCAATTCCAATCCCTGCTCGGTCTTCACCCCCCTCACCCGTCCATTGCTGACAATCAATTCCATCACTTGATCGGCAATCACCGTCAAATTTTCTTGTTGCACGACCACCTGCTGCATGTAAATTTTATATCGCCTACGGTCCGACTGACAACGGGAGGATCGCACCGCCTGCCCTTTAGAAGTGTTGAGTTGACGGAATTGGATACCGGTACGGTCCGCGGCCAAACCCATCTCACCGCCAAGGACATCAATTTCCCTAACAAGCTGCCCTTTACCAACACCTCCAATGGCTGGGTTGCAGCTCATCTGACCAATGGTCTCGACGGACAGCGTCACCATCGCGGTCTTCAACCCCATGCGCGCTGACACCAAAGCCGCTTCAACCCCGGCGTGTCCGCCACCGATCACAATGCAATCAAAATGATGTTGCGACATCTGTTTGATTCCCGTTTGGCTTATTTTTTTCTAAAATTGGGAAGTGAACTAAAAAATTTCCGCTCACTGCGGCCGCTTGCCCGTCGAAACAAAATAGGAATTGATAGAAGCAACAACCAGCAAAATCCCCGCGAGACAATTCAAATCAACGAATTTAAAACTGGTGAAAGTGGCTGCTAAAACCGTGATGATGGTGCCGATCCATAAGACATACATAACGATTGATACGATCTTTCCCATTCGCCACGCTCCTTAAAAATTCTAAAAATAAATGATCCTATAACTTAACGCCAAAACGAAATTTTGTCAACAAGACTGCCCCAACTCCGGCCTTGCCGTGAAAATATCCTATTTTGCAATTACTTCTTGGGAGAACTGCAGGAATCACGGACCACCAATTCCGGTTTTAAAACTTTTTTGACCGGCTTGGTCTGTTTGCCTTGAATGAGTCCTTGAAGGCTTTTAACCGCCTCTTCCGCCATTTGGAATAGCGGCTGCTTGACGGTGGTCAGGGCTACGGGGCCGTAAATCACAGAAGGATTATCATCAAAACCGATGATCGAAATATCTTGAGGAACTTTGATTCCCCTTTCCATCAGCAAAGCCACGATCTCCAGGGCCATCTCGTCACTGGCAGCAAAAATGGCCGTGGGAGGATTCGGCAACGATAACAATTTCTCCGCCCCCACGCGGGCGCTGCGACGAGAATAATCGCCTTCTTGGACATAACCATCCGCCAGGGTCATATTATGTTTTTTTAAGACCTTCTTAAACCCCTCCAATCGCTGCTTGCCGGACTGTGTCTGCAGATTCCCGGTCACCGTCGCGATGCGGCTATGCCCCAAACCCACTAAATAATCTCCGGCGATCTCCCCACCCAAGACGTTATCAATCCCAATATAACTGACGTCAAGATCCTCAACAATATTATTAATCACCAAGCAAGCCACCCCAGCGTTAAGCGCGGCCTCGACCTGCCGACGGTTTTCAATGATATCAGCGAAAATAACACCGCCCACACTGGTGCTGTTAAGATCATTGAATCCATTGGTGATATGAAAAACCAAATCCAAATGGAGTTTCTCACAGGCGTGCCCAACCCCGCGGATCAATTCAACCGCGTAAAAGGAATAAAAAATCCCAGGGTAGCCGGGCATAACCAAACCAATGGCATTGTTGGTCCCGCTGGCCAAACGCTGGGCGCTCACGTCCGGTTTATACTTCAACGCCGCAATGGCTTCTTCCACCGCGGCCCGATTTTTGTTATTAACGCTCTGAAAATTATTTAAAACTCGGGAAACAGTCGCGATGGAAACTTTCGCTCGGCGGGCGACATCTTCAATGCTGATCCTTTTTTTCTTTATCATTTTGCAAACTTTCAAAATCGCGCATCATTCAAGCACCGCTTTTTAACGATAACTATCTTACTATTCACCATTCCCTATTTAACATTATCACCCACTTGAATATCAATGACTTTATTCTTGATGTCTGCCGCGGCGATATCTTTTCGGACCTGAATGACTTCTAATCCCGCGATGTAATCCGGGCCTCGGTAAACGTTCAGTTTGTCTCCCAGCTGAATCCCTTCACCTTCGCCGATATCGACGATGACAAAATTGTTTTCATCGTTGACGCTCACCACATTCCCTGCAAATCCAACATGGTCGGGTTCGCTCTTGGCGAGGGTCGTGGTTTGCGATTTGATTTTTGGAGTTTCCAATCCATTTTGACTGACCACAATCGGCGGCAGACTGACCCCACCCCCCGATGACTGCGAAGATTTATTCAAACGAAAACTATTGTCAAGGCTTTCTTTGATTCCCCAAATTTCATCGATGCGATTTTGGATCACACTTTCGTTTTCCGCCAATCTTCGTTCAACATCTTTTTTCTCACCCTGAAGATGAACCATGCTCTTTTCCAAGGCAATCTTCGTCGAGCTCAACTGCCTGATCTGCCCGCGCATGGCTTGATTCTCCTCATTCATTTTATTCAAGCGGTCACTGACAAACTTTTTATCGTTTTTCGCGCGGGCCAACTCCAAAGCCAAGGTGTCTGCCAAATCATTGGCGTATTTGATATCACGCTCGATCTCTTCCTTTTTGTTCTGCAATTCACTCATCTCCAGCTGCAAATCAGAATTTTTCTTTTTCATTTCAACCAGTTCAACGTTGGCTTTTGACATCTGATCTTTGAGTTTTGAAACTTCGACCTCCAAGCTGGCCTTTTCTTTTAAAACCCCCGCCCAAAAACTATCATCATCAACCGAAACGACTGCCGGCTTTTTTTCCTCAACAACCGATTGCGCTGGCTCGGCCGCGACCCCGGGTTTAGGCTGCGCTTGCGGCTCAGCGACGGGACGAGTGATATATTTATAAATCAACTCGGTCTTGGGTTTTTCTTGCATTTTGGCCAGCAATTGATCTCGCTCTTGGCTAAGATCGGCGACCTGCCGACTCCACCCATCGCGCTCAGCAGTCATTTTTTTGACCTTTTCGTCCAAACTCACAATATTTGTATCAAAACTGTTTAAGCGTTCTTCCGCGTCCTTCTTGGCTTTTTCCATAGCCGCTAATTGCTCTACCAAGGCGGCCTTCTCTTTCTCAAAGTCGGCTTCATGGGATTTCAACTGCGTCACCTGATTTTGCAGCGCCTGATTTTTTTGAACGATGCTTTGCTTCTGGGAAAATATAAGGTAAGAAAAGCCAACTGCAGCAAACAAAAGCACAATAAGAATGATAATACTTTGCTTAGCCGCCTTGGACATGCGGACTCCTTGAATGCTCATTTAAGAAGAAAATAATTTAATTAAGAATATAACAAAGGATGATATTCAATACAAGAAAAAAATGAAATAAATTCATACATACCAATGGTTTTCAACCATTGTCAGGGCTTTGTGGCCAAAAAAAAGAACAGGGTTGGCCCTGTTCCTTAGAAATGATGCTCTGATTACAACTTACTTTGCTTTTTTTATGCCTTCTTCTCAATCATCGGCTGGAGGAAACCAAAAATTGCAATGGACGACGACCATAAGCCATCATTCAAATTTGATATCATCCAAATAAAACGCCGCCTCTTGGGCGCATTCTTGGGCATTGACGTCTACGTTCGTTGCCCAGGAAAACCCGCCGCTGATATACGACAAATCTTTACCGCGCAAATCAATCGTATATTGCCGCCACTCTGTTCCTAGACGGACCGGGCCGATCACCGCCGAGTCAGAGTCCGGATAAGCGCCCGTAATGCCTCCCACTTTAAATTCTTCAATGCGCTCGCATCCTCGCTCACCTTTGGCCCAGAAGCTCAATCGCTTGGCTCCATCCAAATTGAAGCCTGCTTTTTTGCCGCCCCAATTGTCAGCCGGATTAAGCCAATAAATTCCACCCCATTTCTGACCTTTGCGTGAACAAACGGTATCAAAAATCACCTTGATGCAACTTGTCCCTTCTTGACAATTTTCCAACCAATCCTCATCCAATTTAAGACATTCTCCATTCGGCATAAAGCCGGAAGGAACAAAATGATTATCACGGGAACCTTTATCTTTATAAACGATGACAGGCACAAATGCTGGTTGTTGAGAACCGCCCGCAGTCGTTTCCACGCGTTCTTGGGAAAGGTTCGTTGGCAATTCTTGTCCGTCGTCGCCCCGCCCACAGCCGACGCACAAAAAAACAACAAAACACAGAAAAGGAAAGCTCCGTCGTGACATTTGAGCTACCTTCCTTTCAATGAAAAAATAAAGAAATTATGATTTAGAACCTTTAACTTCCTTGGAAGATTCCGAAAAATCATCTAACCGCTTCTGCGCTGCCTCAGAAGGTTTCCAGAACCAGCCTTGCGGATCCCAACATTGGGCATAAAAATAATCCTCAACCAATTGTCGGTAAGCCTCACTCGCTTCTTCCATCTGGCCGGAATTCTTAAGCGCCTCACCCTTAATATAAAAAGCCGTGCCCACATCATTCAAGGCCCAATAAGAAAAAATCTTTTCCTTTGATTCCCAAGGATATTCGGTGAGCGAACCCTGCATGGTCTTAGCTTGATCTGCATAAAGTTCGATCACTTTATTGACATAAGCTAAAACGTCATCCAAATCTTTGTCTCCCAAAGCCTTCCATGCCTTAGAAACCAGGGCTGAAGAAGAGTAATCACCGAAGTCCAAATCAGAACCAGATTCAATCATGGCCAGCTTTTCTTTCGCCGCTTCAGCCGGTTTCCAAAACCAGCCCTTAGTGTCCCAAGCCTGGCCATACGCGTAATCCGAAACCAATTTTTCATAAGCGGTCTTGGCCTCTGCCATCATGTTGGCTTTTCGATAAGCATCCCCCTGAATAAAATAAGAGGTGGCGACGTCATTGAGGGCCCAATAAACAAAAATCTCAGTATTACTGCCTTCCGCGTAAGCATGGAGGCTATCCTGCATAACTTTTGCCTGGTCAGCATAGAGTTCAATGCATTTGTTGGTGTAGGCCAAAACCGCATCTAAATCGCTGTCTACCAAAGACTTCCATGCCTTGCCAACTAATGTTTCGGAACGATAATCACCAAAATCATAAGCAAAAGCACGGTTAACCGGAGCCACAATCAAACCCAAAAATAAAAACCCCAAAACTAATACTGCGTTTTTCATGATAACAACAACCTCCTTCTGGTATTAACTGTTATGTGGTATCTAGTGGGTGTTCAATATTTGCCTCAAACTTCATCATCATTGGTATCGATTTCGCACAGAATTTCTATTGATTTCATTGATAATGGGCCACGGCAAATTTGATATAAATAATTATAACATATGAAAGCAACAGATTACCAGTCTATGAGCAAGAAAATTTCTTAATTATTCCACATATCCTTATAAGCAAAATAGGACTTTCGCAGCTGCCGCATAAAAGGGCTGTCGGTTCCATTGCCTTGACTTGTGATACCAAACCATTCCTCATAATAATAACCTCCTGGGAAAGGGCCAATGGCATCCGACCGGCGGTCATGATAAAATGGTTCATAATTTTTCCACCATTCATCGGTCCATTCAAAGACAATCCCGCCTAAAGCATTACCAGCCCCACCTCCTTCACCGGCCATATTGGCTTTGATATCCAACCAATTGCCCCGGTGATAATTGGCTTGCGCTTCTTCCGCTTCTTCCTTTGACAGCCAGCGCGCGTAGGCCGGGCAACCATATTCCGTGATGAACGCCGGCTTACCAGTCGCGTCCATAACCTGCTCCCAAAACGCGCCAAATCCATAATCCCCCCGATAAACATTAGCGGAAAGAATATCAACATCCGGCGCGTACTGAGCGAATTTATCCAAAAACAAAGTGTCACCGTTACAAATAGCAACCGGGTGATCTGGATCAATCGCTTTGATCATTTTCGCGACTTCATTGACAAATCTGAAATACGCCTCGGGTTTTTTATCGGCATTGGAGGCGATGCCGTAATTATTTTCATTGCCCAAGACCCACATTAAAATATACGGCTCGTCCTTATATTCCTTAATCATGGTGCGGACCGATTCCATCATCTGCGCTTTGTGCACAGGATTCTCATAATCGGTGCCTGCGAACCAACTGGCCCCGGAACCCAAGGTGTATTTTCCTAAAAAATCTCCCATTACGACATAAAAACCATATTGCTCGTGCATTTTTCTCAAAAGTTCTTTATTCGGTTTGACTGGCTGATGATACTCCCGAATCACATTAACTCCCATGTCTTTCATCAATTTGAAATCACCGACGATCGGCTCATCCGAATCGCGAAAATTATTTTTATTGGCATCCACCCAAGAATCAAAAGGCCCGTCGGCAAGGCCATTGTTATCCGAATCCTCATACATCCACTTGATATTTGTCCCATTGTCCGGACTCTGTCCGATTTTTGTGGGGGCATACGTGATTCCTTTGATCACAAAAGGTTGACCCTTAACAAACAACTTCCAATGACCATTCTGATATTGGATAAGCTGCACTTGACCGGTCCCCACCGTTTTTACAATTTTACCCAATTCTGATTTTTGGGGAATAACCTTGCTCACGAACTCATTCACTTGATCAATCCAATTTTTCTGATGGATCTTGCCCGGATAAGCCACGACCAGATCATTCGCGATATCGTTGTCAAACCCTTGATTGATCTCAATCTTCATGCCCAACCGCACCTCCAAATTCAATTCCGGATGGGTACGGATAATGTGCTTGATTTTCGCAACCGCGGCTTGCGCGGGATACCAAGGCGTTTTCCAATAGGTCCAGCCTACCGCACCTGGAAAATGAACCACCAGGGCGTGATAAGCTTTGAGGGCTTCATAATACATCCCGGCCTTTTCAAAAATCAATCCGATATAAAACAGCTTAACTCCCCAGGGTTCCGGAGCCGTCGCCCATTTGTAAAAAGCGGCCTCCAGATCGTCGCTGTTAACGAAATCCCAATGCGAGCCATTGAGCCGTCCTTCTTTCTTCAACTTCTCAAATTCAGGATCTCTTAACACATCGCCCGTGTTCGGATAAATCCCCTCCCCCACAACCTTTCCCAAACCAATGGGATCAGACACTTCATAGTGGTAGGTCCCTTGCCCAACGTCCAAAAATTTTCCATATTTCGTATAATCAACAACCCTTTCCTTGCCGGGGGCATAAAGTTTCGGAAAAATTTTTAATCGTTCTGGGGACGTTTCTTCCTCGGGTTCAACAATTTTTCCGGTCATCACATCAATGCTGCTTTGACTTTTTTCCGCGACTGACCAATACCAGCCTCGGGGGTCCCAGGCTTGCGCCCAAGGATAAGTCTCAATGATTTGCTTAAAAAGAGCCATCGATTCTTCTTTGCGTCCATAATTCATTAAGGCTTCGGCCTTCACAAACAAAATCGTTGCCACATCATTCATGGCTTGATATTGATGCTCTTCTCCTCGAGCCGGAAATCCCGAAAGCTGCCCTTTCTGCTCCGCGGCCTTCGCGCCGTAAGCCCCCACAACCTTCTCAACAATTTTTCCCAATCTTTCTAAATCACCCTGACTGGACGCCTCCCAAGCGCTGCGGACAAAATCTTTAGACGCTACTGAGGGCTGCGCTTCACTGGGGTCACTGGATTCATTGGATTCCTTTTGACCTTCAATAGGAGAAGAATTTTCTTGCGCCCAGATGAGAAGGGGATGAAAAATAAGGCTGGAAAGAACACATGATCTGATCAAAAGTTGAGATACTGAAAATCGTTTCACAAAAAAACGCCTCACAGTTTTTTAACCGACCACCGCTCCCGAAGAAAGCCCTTTGATAATATGCTTTTGCATAAAAAGATAAATGATGATGATGGGGAGCGCGGCAATGGTCAATCCGGCCATTAACAGCGGATACTCGACGCTGTGCGAACCCTGAAAAACCATCAAACCCCTTTGCAAAGGCATAAGA
>JAHFFT010000002.1:10549-97058 GCA_023247795.1 Candidatus Omnitrophota bacterium | reverse complement strand
AAGGAAACCGCGACCAGAATCAAACCAAAATTGACCCCCATGGCACAGGCATAACCGTAACGGCTGGTTCCGGTCATGGCCGCTAAAATGCGGGTGACCGGGACATCGGTGTGATAAACCAGCCCCTGGCTGACCATGGAAAGGATCAAGACAAAAACTTGCATGGAACCCAAAATGGTCAGGATCATCACGACGACGATAACCGGCAGCATCATCGGGACCGTGACGTAGAAAAAAGTACGGAAAGAATTGGCCCCGTCAACACGCGCGGCTTCATACAACTGCCGATCAATGGTCTGCAACCCGGCTAAAAACATAATGAATCCCCAACCAAAACCCTTCCAGCAATGGACAATGGCGATGCAGGGTAAAACGGTCTTTGGGTCCGATAACCAATCATTGACCAACGGGGCAAACCCGACCTTGGTGAGCCAATAATTCAATAACCCGATATGCTGGCCCCCCTGCATGCCCGAATAAAGGATCCACTGCCAAATGAGCCCGACGACAATTTCCGAAAGTACCGGCGGTATAAAAAACACCACCCGGTAAAATCGTTTCATTTTGATCTCCCGATCACAGGCCAGGGCCAACAAAAAGGCCAAGGCATTTTGAAAGGTCAAGGCCATGAGTGTGATGTAGCCGGCATTTCCCATCGACGACCACCAATGCTCGTCGTGCATCAACTCAAAAAAATTATCGAAACCAATGAACGTCTTGGTCAAACTGATGCCGTTCCATTCATGCAAAGAAAGATGGAAAATCTCAAAAAATGGATAAATGTAGAAAACGCTGAAAATAGCGACGGCAGGAACAATGAAAAGGAAACTCTTTGAATTCTCAATGAATTCTCGAAACGAAAATGTCTTAGCGGCAGCTTTTGGCATGTTCCCTCAATGTTGCTGATCGTCTCTGCGGCCCCAATGGATGAACAAGGTCGGTCAAACTAAGAAGCGTGTTTAGCGGCCCTTTCCAGCTGTCTTTCTTTCACCGCTTGAACGTCTTTGGCAACCTCTTCCGGTGTCTTTTCTCCGATGATGATGGACTGGATTCCCTTATCAAAGGCCTCAATCACCAACGAATCCTCGTTATACATCCAGATCGTCGGGTGGGTCGTGTTTTCCATGGAACCGGCAAACTCGGCTAAAATTTTTGAAATCGATCCCAAGGCATTTCGGTTCGACGGCAAATTTTTTGTCTCTTCCGCCAAAAACACCTGCTGCTCTTTAGCGGTCAACCATTTGAGAAAATCAATAGCGGCCTGTTTGTGAGCGGACGTATTGTTCACCAAAAAGGATGACCCTGCTCCTCCCCAAATTTTCATCGGATTTCGATCCGACATCTTGGGCGGTAACATGACCCCATAGTCCAAATCTGGATTCATATCTTGATAAACATTGACGCACCAAGATCCATTGAACGCGAAGGCCGCCCGCTCCAACGCGAAATCCTGCTCGGCGTACTTATTGGCCTTCGTCACGACCCCTTCAACGAGCACGCCGGAATCCCGCAGCTTCGCGAACATCTGAAAAACCGCGACCCAATCGGGATCGGTATAAGCGACCTTTCCTTGAAAGGTCTGCATGATCTTTTCTTCACCCAAAATGTTAAAGGCGTAATTGGAAGCGAAACAATCAACCATCCACATTTCTCCCCAACCGGAAACCAAACCCGCGACACCAATCCGTTTCAATTTCTGCGTGGCGTCGACGAACTCGGCAAAAGTCTGCGGGACCCGGTCCACACCGGCCTTCTGCAATAATTTTTTATTGTACAACATCTGAATATTCGTGACATCCAACGGGACCCCGTAAATTCCGGGCTTGATCTTGTAAGGATTGCCTTCTTCGAATTGATTGACTGCCAGGGCCTTGGGGAACAGGTCTTTTTTCCAGGCCTCATTATCTTTTTCAAACTCCGATGTTAAGTCCGCGACAAAACCGCTCTCGATGAAAGAAGCGACCACGGATTTTTTATCAAGGATACCGAAAATATCGGGAAGGATACGGGCCTGCGCCGAGGCAATGATTTTTTGAGAATAAACATCTGACGGGGCGTAAAGTTCGAATATCACCTCTTGGCCGGTTTCATCCTTGTACTTCTTCGCGAGCTGCTCAAAAACTTTATGCCGGTCGGTCATCCAATGCCAAATCACCAGGGTGTCTGATTTCGGACCGCCTCCTGCGCATCCCAGCCAAACAAAAAGCAAACAACCCAACAAGGCTAAACAACATTTCTTCATTTTTCTATTTTCCATAATTTTCGTTTTCTCGCTGACTGATTTTCCAAAAAATAAAAAAGAGACTAGTGCCCATTGCCTAGCCACAGTCTCTGGTCTTTAAATTAAGCTTTGCTTTTTGTCCCCAAACAAGTTTTAGTTTAACACGACTTGTTTTTGTTGTCAAAAAGACTCCTTCATTATTTTCTAACCTGCGAGGTCAGAATTCGGGGGCGTACAGGTGACTGCGCCGACCTCCCCATGGTCACTTCCACTTTATGTGACCGGCCATCGCCAAACGGAATGATCAAGGTACCCTCAATCTCCCGGCCATCCACTGAAATCCGCCGGACACCCTGTTCAACCCCTTCTGGGTTCTTGATCTCAATCTCATAAATATCCCCGCGAAACGGCCGGCGGATGGAACATTTCTTCCATTTCTTCGGGATACACGGATCAATCCTTAATCCATCAAAATCCCGTCGAGCGCCAAGGATCCATTCGGTCGCCAGCAAGAAATTCCACCCTGAAGAGCCAGTGATCCAAGTGAACGCCCCTTCACCGTAGCGATAAGGGTTTTCCGGACCGACCAAATACTCGGCAAAGACGTAGGGTTCGGTCTTATAAAGATCCATATCCTTCTGGGCGTTGGGCATAATTTTGCGCGCGGCCTCATAAGCCTTGTCTCCGCAACCGCTCATGGCATAACCGACCGCCATAAAAGTTGCGGCATGGCAAAACACCGCCGCGTTTTCTTTCGTCCCCTCGGAAAACATGCTGATCCGGCCCAGCCGCTTGACCCAGGAAGAATAGGCCGGATGAAAAAGTGCCAAACCATGCTCACCGTTAAGATGCTTATCCACGGCCGCCAAAATCTTCTGCAAACGTTCCCCCCGGGCCACACCAGATAACACCGCCCAGGCCTGGGTATTCAAAAATATCTTTCCCTCTTTGTCCTGCTGACTGCCATAGACGACCCCCTGATCATCGAACCCGCGGGCGTACCAGGATCCGTCCCAACCGACCGTGTTGATCCGTTCATCCATGGTCTTGGCCATTTGCAAATACGTTGCTTTTTTCTCCAACTGTCCCGTAGATTCGCACAAATCCGCCAAAATCTTTAAAGAACGCACCAGCCCCTGCGCCAACCAAACGCTTTCACCGCGATGTTTGATCCCAGCGGCGTCGATCGCGTCGTTCCAGTCAGCATGACCGATGCGGGGAAAACCTTTTTCGCCCACATCATTGAAACAAAACTCCAAATTTTTCTCCAAATGTTCCAAAAGCGTCCCTTCTCCATCGGTCTGCGATCCTTCTTGATAATTGGGGTCGGTGTCCCAGCCTTTGATCCAACGGTCTTTCAGATAAGGAACATATTCCTGCAGAAACTCTTTATCTCCAGTTTCTTTGACATACGCCGCGACCGTCGTGGTCAACCAAATCGGATGATCTTTGTTCGGACGGAATTTGTACGGACCCATGGTGTCTGACCATCCCGGTGCCGATGTCCCGTCACGACGGATCAATGACGCGATTTTTAAAATCTTCTGACGGGCGAGCGCAGAATTGATCGAAACAATCGCCTCGGAATCTTGGCAAGAATCGCGGTAACCCCGCCCGCCAGAACCTTCATGATAATAGCTAGGGGAGCGCGACCAGAGATTACAAATCATCACCTGATATTTTACCCAAATGTTATAGAGAACATTAAAATCCTCATCCGGGGTCTCAATCTTGATATTGTCCACAATCCGTTTGCGCCAAAACGACTTGGTGTTTTCCAGCTCCTGCTCTGCGATTTTGACATTGCGGTATTTTTTCAACAACTGCTTGATTTCCGAAAGGCCAGGCATCTGTCCTAAAACAACTGTAAATTTTTTGCTTTGTCCGGCCTTGAGCTTGACCACATGTTTGAACGAACCAATCGCGTCCTCACCCGAACACAATGGAAAATGTTTGAAATCCCCTTTCAAGATCGCGTCTGGCTTTTCCTCGGTATTATAGCGTCCGACAAAAGCATCCTTTTGCGTGCAGGCCCCCTTAACATCAAGCGAAGACCAAAAGAATAGCAGCGTATCAAAGGGCTGGATATTCATCCCCTGCCACATGGCGGTCTTTTTGGCGAAAATCGCTTGTTCATCCTGATCATACCAAACCCGACTGTAGAGGTTCATGATATTACGATAACGAAGCTCTTCTTGATAATCACCGATGAGAAACTCGACATACGGATACACTTCCAATTCTTTATCTTTCTTCGTTCGATTGGTCAATTCCACCAGCCAGACTTCGCAGGTCTCATTTTCCGGAACAAAATAGGTCACTTGGGAATGGACACCGTTATTGATCGATTCGATGGTGGTGTAGCCGAGTCCATGACGGCACTGATAAAAGGTAGGCTCAACCCGCAAAGGTTGATACGTCAGCGACCAGGCTTTTTTCCCATCGCGGACGAAAAGGTATTTTCCCGGACGGTCAAAATGCCAATTCTCCGGCGCCCAGCGGGTGACCCGGTTCGTGCGGCAGTCCCGGTAAAAACTGTAACCACCAGCGCACTGAGAAATGATCGAGCAGTAATGTTCGTTGGTTAGATAATTGATCCAAGGACGCGGGGTATTGGGAGTGGTTATGATATATTCAGAACCATCCGCGGAAAAGGAACCATACTTCATGACAAAAGCAACCTCTTTATTTAAATGCTTGCCCGCGTTAAAGATTAACTTCTACTACAATTTTACAATAAGTAGCGAGTTTATCACAGGCCCAGAAAACGGTCAAGGTCTTTTGCGGGAAATATTGGGAAATCTATGGCGGATTATTGGTGCAGGATTTTTCTATTCACTCTTCTCTAGCAGGTCTTATTCGTAATTCTCTGGGAGCGGATAATCAGTGGGTTCAACCTGCTTAAACATCCGCTGCATCTGCATCAGTTGGATTTTATGAAATTCGAGCCCAACGTCCCATAAATCCGGGGCTCGCTTTTTGGTCCAAACAACCTTGCCATTCAACTCCAATGGTTTTTTGCCGTCTGGGAGTTCGACTTCCAAAGAGATGCTGTCGTGCAAATACATCTGTTTCTTCGTCGTGAATTTGACCCCCTGAGCAGAGGCATCAATCAAAAAAACATCCTGTCCGTAATCGCCACGGCCGTGTTGGAATTTGACTGGGAAACGGGCAACAAACCGTTCAAAGGTCCTACGCTTTTCTTGTTCTTTGTATTCTGCCATGACAATTCCTTAAGCAAGTGCTGCTAAAATGGTCGGGACGTCCTGCCGCTTTTATTGACGTTATAGTATAGCAAACCTTGAGTTTAAAAGAAACCGCTAATTGCGATTGCTGCCGATGTGGTCCCTTAAGCCAAAATCCGCGGCCTTTGATTCAGTGAAAAACGTTCAAGCGGGATTTGGAACTTGGGAACAGGACTTTTGTAAATTTGATACCAACTCGGTAGTGATGTCTTTTCTGGTCCGGCTTAACCCACACCACCTTCCCCATCATCAAGGCCGAACCTTGATTGGGGTCAACTTCTAACTCGATGGCAATCTTCGCGGATAACGCGATCGGCTTTTTAGAAATGAACCCAACTCCACCTTTGCTGATATCCACACTGCAAAACTGATCAAAAATAGACTGCCGTTTGGCATCAATCGGCACCTGGCAGGGCTTTCGGGAATTTTTACGATGTTCTCGTCGAATTTTCATAACTCTTTTATTAAAAATGGGTTATAGAAAACAACTATTTCCTGATCTGTATCAATTCTAACATGAATTTTAGCAATAATCCATCTTGGAAATCTTTTTTTTAAAAAAAATTGATTTTATCCAGAAAATAGCATAATATTTTTTTGAAACAATGCATCTTCATAAAAATGAAAGTAAAGGGGCCAACACAATGACAACCGAAAACACTCCACCGCAACAATCGCAAGAACAACAAAGCATTCAAAATAAATACAAGGACCGCGGCTTTCAAAAATTATCTTACGCCGAATACACGGCCCTCCAAAAAAAGAACGCCAAAAAATTCAAACTCAAGCTCCCTTCCTATATTCAATTTGTCCTGGGGACACCGTTTCTCATCATTTTTTGTTTCGGGATATTTTTTATCCCTTTTATCTACTTCCAAACAATTGCTCATCCGATTAAACCCAATAAAAAAAACCAACAAGTGCAAACTAAAACAGATCAAATAGCTCCTAATGACAAACTAAATAAATGAGCACGACCGACATCATCGTTTGCGTGTTGCTTCTCATCTTCGTGAGAAGCGGTTGGCGCAAAGGATTTTTTCGCTCATTCATTAGCCCATTCTCGCTCGCTGCTGCGATCCTCGTCGGAGCAATATCCTTTGATTTAACAAATAAATTGCTGCAAAGCATCTCGCTGGGTCTAACAACTCTCTTGCTTGCCAACATTCTCCTTCGCCTGCTTTGGTTGTGGGGAAGATTTTCCGTAGAAAAAAATTATCGGAATTTTCTTTTTATAGGAAGCCGAATTTTGGGAACCATGATAAGCCTGGCCTGGAAAGGCAGCGTCTTGATATTGATCCTCTTGTGCATGGCCCTTCTGCCGATGCAACGGCTGGGTCTTGGGGACCTGCAGGAAGACGTCAAAGCATCGAAAACATTTTTTTATATGAACAATGATCTTTTGAACCATCTTCCTTTGACGCAAAATCTCCTCGACCACATAGCCAGCCTCAAAGACTTTTCAGCATCAGAAGATCATTCTGAAGATAATCGCTTTCAGTCTCTTCTTGCTAATAAGAAATTACAATCCTTGCTTGAAGATCCCGAAATCCAACAACAGTTGAAAAGTCATGACCTCTCTGAATTGGTCAACAATCCCAAACTCATCGACCTCGTGAACGACAAAAATTTCTTTGATGAGGTTTCCGAAATGGGAAAAAAGGCATTGCCGTATCCATTCTCTTCCCCCCATACTCCATCCTATTTACCGATGCAAAAATGAGAAAAAATACGGTCTAACAGATCTTGGTCGATATTGCGACCGGTGACACTGTCCAAATCATTCACAGCCAGTTTAACGTCGTCGGAAACAAACTCAATCGACAATTTTTTCTGCAAATGCCCGCACGCCCTTTGCAATTTTTCCCGGCACTGCTCTAAGGTCTGGATATGCCGCAAATTTGTGAGCAGCAACCCTTCCCCATGCTCAAAGGCCTCCCCTTGAAGGGCATGCTGACATATCGCGTCTTCCAATTCTTGGATCCCTTTTGCTTTTAAAACGGAGACCTTCAAACACTTTTTGTCCGGCAACCGCTTTTTCAATTCTGCCCCGGCCAGCCGTTTCTTAAGATCCGATTTATTCAAAACAACAAACAACGCCTGGTCTTTGATGTTCTCCATGATCTGAAAATCTTCCGTGGACAGCTCCTGGCTGTTGTCCAATATCAACAAAACCAAATCCGCCGACTTCATGCTCAAACGACTCCGTTTGACAGCTTCTTCTTCAATGAAATCCCGAGGGGTGAGGATCCCGGCGGTGTCGACCAATTGGATCGGGATCCCTTGGATCTGCGCTGTTTCCTCAATGGTATCGCGGGTCGTTCCAGCCACGTCACTGACAATGGCTCGCGGTTGTTTGAGCAAGGCATTCAAAAGCGAGGATTTTCCAACGTTGGGTTTTCCGCACAACACAATGCGGATCCCTTCCCTTAATAGGCGGCCTTTGCGACTAGATTTCAGCAAATGGTTAACCCGCTCCAAAGCCCCTTTGATTGATTTGAAAAATTTTTTCTGCGTTTGACTGTCCACATCATCTTCCGGAAAATTAACCACGGCCTCCAACTCAATATAGACATTCATCAAATCTTCACGGATGCTTTCCAACTCCAAGGCCAACGCTCCTTTCAATTGCTGTGCCGTCACTCTCAACAAAGCACTCGTCTTCGCGTGGATCATGTCTAAAACCGCCTCGGCCTGAGTCAAATCCATGCGGCCGTTTAAAAACGCGCGTTTGGTAAATTCTCCCGGCTCCGCGAGACGAGCTCCTTTTCTTAACAGAAGTGCCAAAACATTTTGTAAAACAACCCGTCCGCCGTGACAATTGATTTCGATGATATCCTCGCCGGTGTAGGTCCGTGGCGCGCGCAGCACGGTCAATAAAACCTCATCGATGATCTCTCCAACACGTGTCTTCTGCCGCTCAACAATGTTTCCGTAGTGGACAGTATGCGTTTTGCAGACCGAGGGTTTGGGAGCAGCGTCCCGGGCCGGTTTAAAAACCGCGTCGGCAATAGCGAGCGCTTTGTTCCCGCTCATCCGCACGATCCCGATACCACTGGGCCCCGTGGCCGTCGCAATGGCGGCAATTGTATCTTCCATTCCTTGGTATTGATACATAGTAAGTCGCAAGTCTCAAGTTGCAAGTCACAAGTGTTACAAGCTGCAAGTCTCAAGCATTTTTTTTCTTGAGACTTGAGACTTGAGACTTGCAACTTGTAAGAATTTTCTCTCGAACCTCTCCGACCAAATACATGGATCCGGTAACAACGATCCGATCATCCCTGCCGCAATTTGAAAAAGCCTGGGCAAGGGCCTGTTCTGAATTTTCGGCGAGCTGAACAATGCTCCCTTGAAAAAAACTTTTAAGCTGTTCCATCGGTAAATGCGCGGCGCGGGGATGAGCCGCTTTTGTCCAAATGACCCTTTTTGCAAATGGGGCAATCAACCGACACATCGCCTCGATCCTTTTATCTTTGGAAAACCCTAACAAAAAAATTCCCGGGGTTCGACCGTAAAGACTTTCAAAAGTTTTTAATAGCATCTGTATCGATTCCGGGGTGTGGGCGCAATCAAGGACCACCTCTTGCCCGTCGATAAAAAGCTGTTCGAACCGTCCGGCAATGAACGTCTGCCGAAGACCTTCTTGAATACTCTCGGAACGAAGACCTTGATCATTCAAATTCAAGGCCTGAATCATCCCCAGCGCCGTCACGGCGTTCAAGACCTGATGTTCACCGGCGAGCGGAATGGTCAAATCAAAATATTGTTGTTCCCCCTGAAAAAAAGAAAAAGAATTTTCTGATTTCGCCGAAGGGTTGATCAAAAACCGAATGTCTTCTCCCACAGTACAATATTTTGCCCCCACTTGATCACATTGGCCCTGAATGACACTCAACGCTTCTTGAGCTTGTGGGGCGATCACGACCCTTTGTGTTGAGTCCTTGATGATCGCTGCTTTTTCTTGAGCAATCGCGCCCAAGGTGTCGCCCAGCTGCTCGGTGTGCTCTAAACCAATGGGCGTAATACCACAAACCTCGGCGTGGACCACGTTTGTCGCGTCAAGTCGTCCACCCAACCCCGTCTCAAAAACCGCAAAATCGACCCGCTGCTGATAAAAATAATAAAAAGCCAATGCGGTTAACACTTCAAAATAACTCAGTGTTCCCAATTCGGTCTCACGCCAATTTTCCAAATGAGGATAAAGTTCCTGACGCAGACACTGATCAAACGCCTCCGATGAAATGCATCCTTCCACCGTATGCGGATCCGCGGGACTGCTGTTCGGTTGTAGGATCCGTATCCGTTCTCGGACATCATGCAAATGCGGAGAGGTATAAAGCCCTACCCGAAACCCCGCCGCCCTTAAAAGAAAAGCTATGAAGTGACAGGTTGAGCCCTTGCCCTTAGTGCCAGCCACGTGCAGACAACGGAGTTTTCGCTGAGGATCGGACAACTGCTCCATCAGCCGCTGCATCCGGTCGAGCTTAATATTCGCCTGCTTTAACTCAGCAAGATTGCGCTCGTAATTGATAAAAGAATTGAGGTAGGATTGGGCTTGAGTGTACAACATCGGCGGAATCAATGCTTGAAATGTCGAACACCGGTCATCATCATGACGATCTTGGCTTTCTCGGCAGCGCGGATGACTTTCTCGTCGACGATCGACCCGCCGGTCTGGACAATGATTTTGACCCCAGCCTTTGCCGCGACAGTGACATTATCGACCTTGGGCAAAAAAGCGTCGGAAATCATGAGGGCACCAGCAGCCCGCTTTCCGGCCTTTTGCAGGGCGGCTTGTGTGCTTTCGATGCGACTCGTCTGTCCGCAGCCAATCCCAACGGTCTTTCGACCCTTCACCAGAATGACCGCGTTGGACCGGACATGCCTGACAACCTTCCATCCGAACTGAATGCTTTCTTCCTGTATTTTTGTTAGCTTGCGCGAGGTGACAATCTTCACATCATTCATGTTTAAAAGATTTCGGTCCGCTTCTTGAAGAAGCAACCCACCCTCGACGAGTTTGAAGTCAAACTTATTGACAGAAAACGCGTCCAGCTTGATCTGCATAATGCGCAAGTTTTTCTTTTTGGCTAAAATTTTGAAGGCGGTTTCTTGATACCCCGGGGCCACGACACTTTCCATAAAACCACTGGCCGAAATCGCTTCCGCCGTTTCCCGATCGACCGTTTGATTGAGACCAATGATCCCGCCAAAGGCGGAAATTTTATCACAGCTCAACGCGTCCTTGAAGGCCGATTTGAGTGTGTCCCCCACCGCGACACCCGTCGGGTTACTATGTTTGATCACGACCGCTGCCGGCTGCGCAAAATCATTGACGACCGCTAAAGCGGCATTCAAATCCAACAAATTATTGAAAGACAACTCTTTTCCATGCCGTTGCTGAATCAGCGGCAATCCCCCATCACGGCCCTGGTTGCGATAAAAAGCCCCGGCCTGATGGGGATTTTCACCATAACGCAAATCTTGGACTTTTTGGTATTTGAGAAATAGCTCCTTTGGCAAAGAAGAAAACCCATCGCTCCCAGTCATCAACGATTGGAAATAACTGAAAATCATTTGATCATACTGTGCCGTGTGTTCAAAGGCCTCCATTGCCAAATTCAATAACACCGCGTCGGATAACAGCCCGCTGTTATGTTCCAATTCTTTAAGGATGTCCGCGTATTTTTGCGGATTGCAGACCGCGGCGACACTGCGGTAATTCTTCGCGGCCGCCCGCAGCAGCGACGGCCCACCAATGTCAATATTCTCCACCGCCTCATCCAAGCTCACATTTTTTTTCTGGATCACCTTCGCGAACGGATAAAGGTTCACGACGACTAAGTCGATCAACAGGATATTCCCTTCTTCCAATTGCTGAAGATGTCCAGCATCATCTCGTCGAGCCAACAGGCCAGCATAAATCTTCGGGTGCAGAGTTTTCACACGGCCGTCGAGGATTTCGGCCGATCCAGTATATTCAGAAACGTCTTTGACGGAAAGTCCGGCCGCCCTCAAACTCTGGGCGGTTCCTCCGGTCGAAAGCATCTCGATCCCTAAGGCATGAAGGCCTTTGGCAAAATCGGCCAAACCGGTTTTGTCCGAAACACTCAAAAGCGCTCGTTTGACTTTAATCATAAAGACCTATCTTGATCAGCTTCTCTCGATGAGTTTGATGATCTCTTGAACGAACCGCGGCAAATCCTCAGGTTTACGGGACGTGATGAGGTTCTGATCAACAACGACTTCGCGGTCAACATAATGACCGCCAGCGGCGATCAAATCATCTTTGATGGCATAAAAGCAAGTCACTTGCTGGTCCTTGATGATACCGGCGGAAACCAAAAGCCAGCCGCCGTGACAAATCGCGGCGACGACCCGTCCGTCAAGATAAAGTCGTTTGACAAAAGCCACCACCTCGTCGTAGCGCCGCAAAATATCTGGGGCGTAGCCTCCGGGGATGATGACACCATCAAAATCCGTTACCTTCGCTTTTTGAATAGAGGTATCGACGGTGATGGGGTAACCTTCTTTGCTGCCATACGTGCTCTTATTGCCGGTGCCGATGGTCGTAACCTCGATCCCGGCCTCTTGCAGACGCAAAAGCGGATACCACACCTCCAAGACCTGATAAAGGTCTTCAACAAGGATGGCAATCTTTCGACGAGGTTTTTCCATCAAAGATACTAGGTTCTTGTGGAATCCAACAGGGTGTTATTTGAAAATCTGGAAACGACGATCAGCTTCTTTTGCTGCCGGTGCGTCGTTTGCGCTCGGATGGCTTTGAATAGTAACGTCGTTCTTTCAATTCAACTAAAAAGCCCTCTTTCTGACACTGCTTTTTAAAAATGCGCATGGCCTTTTCAAAACCATGTTTATCAGTAATTTTGACTTCTACCATAGAATGATCTCACCAACCTTCCTTAAATTGAATGGGGCTTAAGAGAACCTATATTACGCTCTTCGCCATTGTAAGTCAAGCATGAGAAAGCATCGCTTGGACAACCACGGCCCAAATGGTTTGAGAAGAGGCGACCCGCATTTCAGATCGCCGCGGCCCCTTCTTCCCCCGTGCGGATTTTATAAAGTTTTTCTAAATCTAAAACCGCAATCTTTCCATCGCCAGTGGTCCCGGTCTTCGCGGTCCGACGGATCACATCGACAATCCGCTCGATCTGAAATTCATCAACGTAAATCTCGATCTTCATCTTCGGTTTGAGCCCGTTGCGATGGTTGCCGAAACCCTTGGCTTCGGTCACCGTCACGCCGCCAATTCCCGAATTTTCCAAAGCCTGGCAAACTTCCTCAAACTTTTCTTTACGGACAATGGCTTCAATCTTCTTCATAACTCTATATTTCGGTCACATTCCGTTCGGAAATGGGCTGATCAAAGGGAATTCAGTCTGGATTGTAATACGTATACTCGTCCCCGGCGAAATTCTTCAAAACGACTTTGTCGTCATCCTGCGAAACAATGTAATTGGGACTCAAAGGGACCTTGCCTCCGCCTCCCGGGGCGTCGATCACAAACGTCGGGACCGCGTAACCAGTGGTGAAACCGCGCAAATTTTTCATGATGTTAATCCCGACGCTGATGGGGGTGCGAAAATGCCTTGATCCAAGGATCGGATCGCACTGATAAATGTAATAGGGCCGAACGCGGATTTTCAAAAGTTCGTGCATGAGCTGCTTCATCGTCGCTGGATCATCATTGATCCCTTTTAAAAGCACGGTCTGGCTGCCCATCGGGATGCCGTGGTCGGCGATGAGATTGCAGGCGTATTTCACCCGTTCGGTGATTTCTTTGGCATGATTGAAATGGATGCTCATCCAGATCGGCGAATATTTTTTGAGCATCGCCACCAACTCCGAAGTGACCCGCTGCGGGAGCGTGACCGGAATGCGCGAACCAATCCGAACAAACTCGACATGTTTGATGGCCTTCAAATTTTTAATGATGTATTCCAAAAGACTGTCAGCAAGCGTCAAAGGATCGCCGCCCGAAATCAAGACATCACGGATTTCCCGATGCGAACGGATATAATCAAAAGCCGCTTCATACGTGGTGGTGCTCAATGTTCGCTTCCCATCGCCCACCATCCGCGAACGTGTGCAATACCGGCAATACATCGCACACATTTCGTTGACCAGAAACAATACCCGGTCAGGATAACGATGAACCAATCCGTGGACCGGTGAGTTCTTATCCTCGCCGCACGGATCTTTCATCTCCTCGGGAGCCACTTCCAACTCATTGTCCAGGGGCACGGATTGCAAACGAATGACACATTGCGGATCCTCAGGATCGATGAGGCTGGCGAAATACGGTGGAATGGACATCGTGAGTTTCCCGCCTGCTCCGCCGATGCCGCGTTCTTCCTGAGGAGTCAATGACATCATCTGCGCGATCACATCTTTGGTCTTAATCCGATGCCGCAGCTGCCAGCGCCAGTCTTCCCAATCGATTTCCGTGGCATCAGGAAAATACTTTAAAACGCGTTTTTCCGACGGAGTAAGTTTGATCTTTGGCTTCGCCTTAACGATCTTGTGCTCAGTTAAAGGCAAACTTAACGTATCGACGGGATTCATTTATCTCCTTTCCTGCGGATGGGATATCGCCGTTGCTTTTTCTGACGATTTTAAACCATAACGTTGGCAAGCAAAATCGATGATTTGATTAAGCACTGCGTTATATGATGAACCCAAGAGCTTTGGGAAAATATTAAAAACATCCTCGCCATCCAACGAGGGCAAGGGATTGATTTCTAAAATGTACGGTTGGCCCTGACGGTCAACTCGAAAATCGATCCGGCCAAAATCCCGGCAACCGACGGACTGGTAAGCCCGCACCGCCAGATTCTGAATTTCTTTGGCCGCTTCTCGCGAAAGTTTCGCCGGGCACACGTATCGCAAATTGGGCGAACAGACGCGCGCGAAGGTATAAAATTTATCTCCCAAATCCGTGCTACCATCCATGCACACCTGGGCCACTGGCATGGCCTGCGGCTGATCATTGCCTAAAACCGGAACAGTAAATTCCGTCCCTGAAATGAATTCTTCCACCAAGGCCGGTTGACGATACGTTCGAATGATGTATTCAACTTGCTGCCTCAACCGTTCCGCGGTTTCCACCCGCGATTGGTCGGTCAATCCCTTGGATGTTCCCTCATGACAAGTTTTAACAATCAACGGGAAACGCAAATGACCGATCGCGTCGCAATCGCTCAGTTTATGCATCAGGGCAAAGGAGGGTGTGGGCAAACCATCGGCGATAAAACATTTTTTAGCGACGGCCTTGTCCAAAGTAATGCCCAAGGTCAAGGCATCGGAACCAACAAAAGGGATCCCGCGCATCTCTAAAAGGATCGGGACTTGCGACTCACGATTACGACCGCGGAAACCTTCGCAAATATTGAAAACAATGTCCACATCAAGATCATCAAGCTGTGCTAATAAATTATCGACGTTGCCGATGCGCTTCACCTGATGGCCGCCCCATTCAAAGGCCTTGATGATTGACTCAATGGTCTTTGGCTTATCAAGTTCGGCGTTAGCGTCAAGCGGATCGTTTGCAGAAAGCACCCAGTCCGTTTTGCTGTTATAAGTAAATCCGATTTTCATTGCTTAAGTTGACTCCTTGTTGATCATTCTATCCACATTTAAATAAAAAAACAATCATAAATAATGTAAAAAATGCTCATCCTCTCAAAAAGTAATGGATGAAAGACTTCCTGTTATCGGGTCGCCATGACCCCGACCCGGCCGCAAAAACGCGTGATGGGGCAGCGTGAACAAAACGGCGAAATCGGCCGGCAGATATTCTGTCCCCACGTGACAAGCTGCGCGTTATACCGCATCCAATATTTTTTAGGCAACTGATTTCGCAAAGCAAATTCTGTTTCTTCCGGATTTTTAGTTTTAACATAACCAAAACGATTAGAGATCCGATGAACGTGCGTGTCGACACACATCGCCGGAATCCAAAAACCTTCGGTCAAAACCAAATTCGCGGTCTTGCGCCCGACCCCTTTCATCAAAAGCAAAGTATCCAAGTCATTCGGAATTTTTCCGTCAAATTTTTCTAAAACGTCGCGACAAATCCCTTTGATCGTCCTGGCCTTGGTTTTATAAAAACCCACTGGATAAATCAATCTTTCCAATTTCTCCGTCGATATCTTTAGCATCGCGGCCGGCGTATCAGCCACCGCGAACAAACGTTCGGCCGCCGGTAGTGTTGTTTCATCTTTCGTGCGCAAACTCATGATGCAAGAGATCAAGACCAAAAAAGGACTCTGCCAGCGTTTACCAACCAAGGTGACCGAAGGATCCGGCAGGCCTTTCAACGCCTTGCGCAACCGTTCGATGACTTGATCAATGTTGGCGTTATCGACCATGGATCAATCCGCTGGGAATCCCAATGTCCGCAACAATAATCCTTCCGACTTGCCGCGGCCCCTTTTTAAGAAAAAAACCTTTTTTGGCGAAACTGAACGTGACCGTGACATCGGCCTTGACACAAACACCATAAATATCGCCGGTGGTCCCATCCAACCCCGACGGGACATCAACGGCAACAACTTTTTTCTTGGCCGCGTTGATCAAATCAATGACCTCTTTATAAACCCCTTTGATCTCCCGATTCAAACCAACACCGAAGAGCGCGTCCACAATCACCTGGCTGGAACGCAGTTGGGCCTTGATCTTTGGTGTTATCGTCTTGACTAAATGAATCGGGAATTTTAACCGGCCTAAGATCTGATAATTGCTCAACGCGTCTGTCTTCAAACGTTTTGGATCTCCAATAAGAAAAATTTCGACTTTGGTCTCGGCGTTCGACAGATGGCGACCGACGACAAATCCATCCCCGGCATTATTTCCTCCCCCGCAGAAAATGCAAATCCTCGGTCTTTTTTTTCCTTTCAGGCACGAGATGACCTCCCGTGCTACCGATCGTCCGGCATTTTCCATTAACAACAATGACGGAACGCCATATTTTTCAATGGCCTTTCGCTCCCAGCTTTGAATTTGTTTTACCGAAACCGTTTTCATCCGCCTCCCTGAATCCTCGTCACAACGGTTTCATAGTATAAGTGAAAACCGATCAAAAGAAAAGTCGAAATGGTAAGGAAAAGAAAACGGCGGGAAAATCAATGCCGAATTACGGCAAAGGCGTCTTGCTTCAATTGTGTTAAGGCCTGATGGAAAGGAACCGGACGGCTGAACAAATATCCCTGAGCTTCATCACAACCGTTTTTCTGTAAAAGCCGCAACTGCGATTCTTTTTCAACACCCTCTGCCACCACCCGAATCCCTAAGGTATGCGCCATAGCAACGATCGCCTGGGTGATCGCTTGATTGTCGATGTTCTCCGCAATGTCACGGATAAAACTTTGATCGACCTTCAAACAATCCAGCGGCAGCATTTTGAGCGAACTCAATGACGAATACCCGACTCCGAAATCATCAATCGCGATCGTAAAGCCCATGGCTTTTAGCTGATTCAAAACATTGACGGTAAAATTGACATCCCGCATAGCCATGGATTCGGTGATCTCAATTTCAATGAATCGGGAATCCATCTTTGTGTTTTGCATGACGGTCCGGATCATGTCCAACAAACGCTGGTGTTGAAACTGCCTGGTTGAGAAGTTGACCGCGATTCCCACGTCGGAATAGCCGGCATTTAAAATCAACTGATATTTCTGGCAAACGTTTTCCAAAATCCACTGTCCAAGGCCAACGATGAGACCGGTCTCCTCGGCAATTGTTATGAATTCGCTTGGCTCCAATAAGCCGCGCTGGGGATGACGCCAACGGATCAAGGTCTCGAACCGTTTGATCTTTCCATCCATCAAGGAAACAACGGGCTGATAATACATGATAAATTCTTTTTTCTCCAAAGCCCGTCGCAAATCCACTTCCAGATTCAAGCGGTCCATGATCACCTGATGCATGGATTTATCAAAAACCTCGTGGCAGGCCTTACCGCGCATCTTGGCACTGTACATCGCGTTATCGGCGTCCCGCAAATAATCCTCGGCCCCTTGATGCTCGTGTGAATTCATCAAAATTCCTATGCTTGCCGTTACCGTAATCATCTGCCCGTTCAAATCAAAAGGATGAGAGAGCTCATCTTGAATGCGTTCGGCAAAACTGGTCGCCTCCTGAATATGTTGGATATCTTCCAGCAAAATCGTGAATTCATCTCCTCCGAGTCGGGCGACCGTATCACCCGAACGCATACAAGCCTTCAAACGTTTGCTGATTTTGATAAGCAGCTGATCCCCCAACGTATGACCATAACTGTCGTTGATCATTTTAAAACGGTCCAAATCGATAAAAAGCACGGCAAAATAAATCTGCGGATTGCGCTTATTGCGTTCGATCAAATTCTCCAGACGGTCAATGAAAAGCGCTCGATTGGGCAGCGAGGTCAATTTATCGTGCAGCGCGTCGTGGCGGAGCTGATCTTCCGCGAGTTTTCTTTTTGTGATATCGGTCTGCGAACCAACCATGCGCGTGATTTTGCCCAGTTGATCGCGAACCGCCACTCCCCGGGTCAGAACCCAGCAAACCTGCTGATCTTTATTAAAAATACGGTATTCCAATTCGAAATGCGGCTCGACATTCTTAAGCTGCGCGTTGATTTTTAATCTGAGTCTTTGAATATCATCCGGGTGCACGCGCTTCAGCCATTCATCCGGGGTATCCATAAGTTCATGATTCGCGAATCCCAGCATGGTTTTCCAGCGCTCGGAAAAAAAGATCTGATTCGTTTGCAGATCCCAATCCCACATCCCGTCATTGGCACCGGTGACGGCCAAGGAATACCGCTCCTCGCTTTCGCGTAAGGCTTTGGTCACGATTTTACGTTCGGTGATATTCCTGATCGTGATGATATACTGCTGATCCATGAGCGGCAAAAATCGCGATTCGTAATGATAAGTTTGCCCATCGACCTTTTGCTCAAATTCGATGCTGACCAAGGTCTTTGACTCCTTAACAGCTTCCATGGCACGAACAAATTCCCGCCCCGCCCCTTCTCCAAAAAGCTGCATAATGCTTTTCCCTATCAACCCCTTAGGAAGCCAATGAAAATCATTTGTTTTCGGCGATTGTGAAGATAAAATCCGTCCCTGATCATCAATGCGTAAAAATAAGTCTGGAAAGGCCTCAAACACCGCGCGGATCTCCGAGTTCCTTTCAAACAATTCCTTAGAACTGATGACCAATGTTCTTTCTACCCGCTTGCGATCATCGTCGCTCTGCCAGTAACAGCTGTTCACGGCCAAAAAATAATCATGAAACTGCCGATAAAGACTCCGTGAAGAGCCTAAATATTTTTGAAACTGCCTCTTAAATAACGGATGTAAGATCTTGGCCATGGTTATTCCCGTTTCGCGGGACTTTCGCTAAAGCGAAAGTCCCAATTAAAAAATCCACGGACCGACGTCCGTGGATCTTCAATATTCACTTAAAGTCGTGATCGTCATTGTTTGATTGTGCAAGACACAAGGGGTATTCGCTCGAAATGGCGCGATCTCTCCGTAGGTGTAAAAACCAGTTAGAACCGTTTGATCGCCAAAAACATCACGAACGCCTTCGATTTCTTCCTCAACCCTTTGCTTCAATAATAATTTGCGGCCAACACAACTCATCAAGATGGCCAAATCCGGACCAGGCTTTCCATTGCTTTTATAACTTGCCTTTGCGGCACCAATGGCCCCGTCGATCAAATTGTCATAATTCGCGCTCATCAAACGGACAAAAGACCCTTCCGCAATGTCCCCGGCAAAGGTCATACTTTGATCCTCTTCATTGATTCCTAAAATCGTGCGCACCACCCAACCTTTGCGGTCAGCAGTCTGCAAGCTCAAAGGAAATAACAAGGCCGCCGACGGCAGCTTTTGGGCATGTTCGCCTAAATATTCTTTATACAAAGCAAGCGCCGATTGACCATCCAGTTCATAGAGAACATTGCTCTCGGAGCGAGTGACCATCCTTTCCGGACCAAACGGTTCCCACCCTCCCATGGCGCTGAAATTAACTTTGATGTGGTCGCCATAAAGACCAATCGCCGCGATCGTGTCTTCTTCGGCTTCTTGATCACAAATAACAAAAGTCTTTTTGAAACGATCTCCGTCCGCGGAAAGACCGCCGGTGACAGACACCTTTTGCGAAAGCTGGCTTGCCATCCCTTTGACAAGTTCACTGCCGTTGACGTGGATCCCTTCCGAAAGGACAATGACATGCGCCAACCCCTGCTTACCCATGGCCGCAATCAATCGTTCACCGGCCATGAAACTGTTTTCAATACTTTTAAGCTTAATATTAGTCACCTTGATCGTGGTGTGCTCGAACTGAACAGCGGTCAAAACAATCGTATCATCGGCGACATGGGTCCCGCAGATTTCTCCAGCGGTGGAACATCCAACCAAATGGGCTTTTGGATAAAAATGTTTGATTTCTTCAATACGTTTGCGGTCTTTGAGGTAATCGGCTCCCCCAAATATCAGAACCAGCTGCGCCTTTTCTCCCAATTGATGATCAGATTCTGTTTGCCAACCCGCGGCTAAAGACCAAATTTTTTGTTCGGCTTTCATGGTAAAACTCCTTTCCTGTTCATTTTTAACAGCAACCGGAAAAATCTTAGCTCCCAATCAACTGTAACACCTGGCCCGCTAAGAAAAAAGGCTTTCAGCTTCGCAAAAGAAAGCGCTTTCTAGGAAACTTGATATCTTTTAACCAAAAAAAAACTTGTATTATTTAAGGTAGGAGCGATGTGGTTTGAAAGAAGGTACGCGAAAAATGCAGTTTTTTCCTAGCGGTTTTCATCTCACTCATCACTTTTTCCGACATGGACATACATGCATAGGTGTGACAGGCCCGCAGATAAAAGACAGAAAATATAGGGAAGATGATAGCCTTTCAAATGCCCCCAGGAGGCGGTAAGAAGCTGGAAAGACAAATACACCGCGACAAGAAAGGTAATGATCATGTAGGAAATCGAAGCGATGCGGACGCGCAAAAGAACGGCATTGGGAATAAGAAATAAGAGCGCGTATGCCATATACACCGAGCACATCATCCGAATCTTTGCGACCGTTAAGTAAGCACCCAGCGGCGTATTCAACACCTGTTGAGGATTGAAATAAAAAAACAAACTCACCGATAGCAACAAGAGACCCGTGATCACCGCGATGATTTTAAAAAAAATAGCCAGGATTTTCATGCTTGTCTCCTCTCCCAAATTTCAAGATACAAGTCTCATGTCTCAAGTAAAAACTACTTGGGACTTGAAACCTGAGACTTGCGATTTCAAAACGCCAAAGCCATCACTGATGATAACCCATCTCCAGTAAAAGTTCATCGTTGTCACGCCAATCTTTTTTGGTCTTAACACGAAGCTCCAGAAAAACCTTACTCTCCAACAAGTTCTCCAGTTCCAGCCGGGCCTGCTGTCCAATCTCTTTCAAAAGTTTGGCGTTCTTCCCAATGACGATGGTTTTCTGCGAATCGCGCTCGACTAAAATCAGGGCCTGGATGTAAATGGTCTTTTTCCGACGAGGTTGGGTGTTTTCAATCACGACGGCAACGGAATGCGGCACCTCTTGCCGAAGGACCCCTAGCAGTTTCTCTCGAATGATATCGGCAATGGCCATTCGCTGCGGAGTATCCGTTAACGCGTCTTCAGGATAAAGGCGCGGGCCTTCCGGCAACACACCAAAAAGGACATCCAAAAGCTCGTCGATATTCTTGCCTTGCAGTCCGGAAAGGGCAATGAGGGTAAAATTCTTGATTTTTTGAACAGGCACTCCCTTCAAACGTTCCCACAGTTCCAAATACTGGGCAACCCTTTCTCCCTTCAAATCAATTTTGTTAAGGCCCAGCACGATAGGGACCTTCAACGCGCCTAAATTTTCAACAATCTGCTCTTCTTCTCTGCCGACACTTCTAGAAGAGTCGACCAAATGGATAATGCACTCGGCCTGCTGGGTCACGCCATAAGCACTCTTTCTCATGAAACGGTCTAGTTTGTCCCGCCCGGCGTGCAGCCCTGGTGTATCCACAAAAATGATCTGACCTCGCTCATCATTATAAATCCCGCGGATTTGCTGACGGGTGGTTTGCGGAATCTTTGAAACAATTGCCACTTTCTCTTTAACAATGGCATTGAGCAAGGTTGATTTGCCAACATTCGGACGGCCAACGATCGCGACCGTGCCGCAGCGTATTTTCTTGTCTTGTTTAGTTTTCGTCATGTCCCCGCCTTCATGAAAATGAAATATGAACCAACAATTCTTTCAGGCGTTGGTTGGCCTTTGTCAAAGTCAAGGGAGAGGTCTTGCTCATCCCAAAACCTTCGACATTGAAAGAAGCCAAGGTGGTCCCGTAAAGAACCGCCTTTTTTAAAACGGTCTTATTGATTTTCCCGGCCCGGCTCAAATATCCCATCAACCCTCCGGCAAAAGTATCACCCGCGCCCGTCGGATCAACCACCTCTTCAACCGGATAAGCCGGAAAAGAAAACGTGAAAGAATCACAAAAAAACAACACACCGTGTTCACCTTTTTTAACCACAATCAATTCCGGGCCCATCCGCCGCAACGCCTTCGCGGCCTTAACCAGATTGTATTCTCCGGTCAAACTCCGGGCCTCACCGTCGTTGGCGACGAAAAGATTGACCTGCGTCATCAACTTTTTCAATTCTTTGCTTTTATGGTTGATCCAAAGATTCATGCTATCTAAGCCGACGAGTTTTGGTTTGTGCATCATCTTCAACAACCCCATCTGGATATCGGGATCGATATTGGCCAGAAACACATTCGGGATTTTTTTTTGATGAAGTGCGACTTCCGGAATAAATCCGATGAGAACACCAAGTTCCGTCGCTAAGGTCAAGGCGCTGTTCAAATCTTCCTTTTTGTATTCGCCCTCCCAACGAAAGGATTTCCCATCCCCGACTTTGAGCGAGGTCAAATCAATCCCTTTCTGTTTTAGTAAATGGATATGCTGTTGTGGAAAATCCTGCCCCACAATGGCAACGAGATGGACCTTTTGAAAGAGCCGTGCGCTCATCGCGAAATGCGCGGCTGATCCACCCAAGAGATCCCGCTCAACTCCAACGTGGGTTTTGACGTTATCCAAAGCCACCGTTCCGATGACTAATAAGCTCATATTACAGCCCTTTCCTTTCCTTCATAATTTTAAAAATTGTTTCCATTCTTGGGTCCTGCGATCCCAATTCCAAGGCCTTCTGCAAATGCTCTTCGGCTTCCTTATCCAATCCCATGTTAAAATAAACCATCCCCAAAAACTCCTGAGACCTGAGATTCTCCGGGTATAGTCGGGTCAAAGTCAGGAATAATCTCAGATCATTTGCCCACAACATATTGAGCGAGATGGTCATCCCGCACAACAACAAAATCAAAAAGGAGATCAGTCCCGTCCCCAGTCTTTTAAATTCAGAAAGCAACTGTTGGGAAAAAATGGCCGCCAGGGCACAGATTCCAATGGAAGGCAAATACATAAAACGTTGCGCCACCGGATTGGCCAAAGGAATCACATTCGAGATCGGAAGAAAAAACACGACAAACCATAGTGAAAAGAACAATGCCTTCTTTTCTCCTCGCACACACTTGATCGACAACATGATGAATGTCAAAAACGCCAAACAGTTGACAATGACTTGCCCCAACGTTTCCTGATTGACGACGGGCGCGTACATAGGAGCGACCACGTTGACGAACATCGGGAAAAGCAACCAGAAAAGATAACGAAAGAAATTCATCACGATCGATAATGCATGTACGCCCAGAGCCCCGCCTAACAAATGATTCTCCGGCAAAGCCGTGTTAGGAAAAACGAAGAAGTAGATGTATAAGAAAAATAATGTAACCACGTAAAAAAGAGTATAGCGTCGTATGAATTGCCGCGGGTTTATCGCCTCCTTTTGCTGCAAAACAAAAAAATCATATAAAAACACGATGAACGGAAAAACAACCGCAGATTCTCGAGAAAATACAGCAAAAAAATAGCAAAGGAGCGAAAGCACATAGCATCCCATATTCCGCTTTTGCGCTGCCGCTGAGGCCTTGACATAAAAAATGAGACCCAACAAAACAAAAAAGGTGTCTAACATAGCGTGACGGTAGCTAATCACGTTCACAGCCTCAGACTGGACAGGATGCACACAAAAGAAGACCGCGGTCAAAAATGCCGTCGTCTCATTCTTTAACATCAGTAAAACGAGGTAATAAAGTAAAAGCGTGTTGATCAGATGAAGGACAACGCTGTCTAAGTGCCAGCCGAAAGGATTTTCTTGCCAAAAATGGTAATCCAAAAAATAGAATAATGAAATCATCGGACGATAAGAAACCGCACCGGAAGAATCATAAGGCGGCTCTTTAATAAAATAATCGTTCTGATGAGCGAGATAAGAATTATCAAACAAGCGCGGCAGATTATTCCAGCTTTTATAAAACAGGTTCTTCTCGATGACGATATGATCATCCGATACAAAACCATTAAAGAGCGAATTATAATAGACCGCCCCTCCCATCAAAATCAGCAAGACAATCTGACCCCATTTCTTCATAAACAAAAAACAGGCCTTTCTGATGTTCTGACCTCGCAGGTTATTGGTAAATCGCACGTCTCAAGTTGCCAAGTGTTTTTTTCTTGTGACTTGAGACCTGCGACCTGAAACTTGAAAACTATTCCCCAATGATCTTTACCAACACCCGCTTCTTGCGTCGGCCGTCGAACTCACCGTAAAAAATCTGCTCCCACGGACCGAAATCCAACTTCCCCCTTGTGACCGCGACAACAACCTCCCGCCCCATCACTTGGCGTTTCAAATGAGCATCGGCGTTGTCCTCACCGGTATCATTATGTCGGTACTGGGCGACCGGATCGTGCGGGGCCAACTTTTCCAACCAGACATCATAGTCCTTGAGAAGCCCACTTTCATCATCGTTGATATAAACACTGGCGCTGATGTGCATGGCATTCACCAAACATAACCCCTCTTTGATTCCGCTTTTTTCGACGATGTCCTGGACTTGTTCGCTGATATTGATATAAGCCCGGCGGGTCTGAGTATTGAACCAAAGTTCTTCTCGATGATGTTTCATTGCCCCACTCCTCCTTGTTCCAAAGAACCACTGGGATTTTTCGATTCCGTTTCCTTATCAGCAATCATCTTCAATTCCTTTTGCATCCGAGGGTCAGTCGACCCCATTTCCAAGGCCTTACGCAGATACGTCTTGGCCTCTTGATACAAACCCAAATTGAAATAGGCCATGCCCAAAACCTCGTGCGATTTTTTATTTTCGGGATACAACCTGACCAATGCTAAGAACAGTCTCAACTCGTTCTTCCACAGCATATTGATCGAGAACGTCATGCTGCAGCTCATTAAGACCATCGCGACGATCAGAACATAACCCAACCTCCTAAACTCACAAAGGATTTTTTCAAAAAAAATACCGCCGAGAACACAGACCCCAATGGATGGCAAATACATAAAGCGATGGGCCACAGGATTAGCTAAGGGGATCACGTTTGATACCGGAATAAAAAACACAATAAACCACAACAAAAAAAGGAGTACTTTCTTCTCGATTCTGAAACATTGAACGGCTAACACGACAAACGCTAAAAAGGACAAACAACAAATGATGGTTTCTTTAAAAGGCGTATGACTGATGTCAGGAGCATACAAAGGCGGGATCACGTTGACAAACATCGGAAAGATCAGCCAAAAGAGATAACGAAAAAAATTCAACGCGATCGACAACACATGCCATCCAAGCGATCCCCCCAACAGCTGATTGTCCGGCAAGGCCGTGTTCGGGAACACAAAAAAATAAATGAATAAAAAAAATACCGTGACAACGTAAAACCAAATGTAGCGTCGAAAGAATTCCCTTGGCAGCAAAACATCTTTTTTCCCCAGGATAAAATAGTCGTATAAAAAAAGCATGACGGGAAAAACAACCGCAGATTCTCTAGAGAACACCCCCAAAAAATAGCAAACGACTGACAGCACATACAAAGCACGACCCCATTTTGGGGACACCTCTTTTCCCTTGATATAAAAAATGAAGGCCCATAAGACAAAAAAGGCGTCTAACATAGCGTGGCGATAACTGATCGCGTTCACCACCTCGGCTTGGATCGGGTGAACGCAAAACAACACCGCCGATAAAAGGCCAATTTTTTCACTGCGCAAAATCATCGAGACAAAGATATAGACCAAAACCACGTTGAGGATATGAAGCAAAATACTGTCCAGGTGCCAGCCAAACGGATTCTCATGCCAAATTTGGTAATCCATGAAGTAAAACAATGAAATCATCGGTCGGTAAGAAACCTCTCCCGAAGAAAAATACGGTGGGTCCTTATAAAAATAGTCATTTTGATAAGCAAGATACGAGCTATCAAACAAGTGCGGAAGATTTACCAAACTCCGATAAAACAAATTTTTTTCAACCTTAACATGATCATCCCCAATGAACCCATTGCTGAGAACGTTTGAATAAACCGCGAACCCAAGAACAATGAGGATCAGGATATGGATCCCCGTCTTCCCGCTCGCTTTGACTTCCGCAGAATGTTTAGAATGTTTAAAAAGCATGATTGACCCCAAACCAAAACTCGACATCATCGTCGGGTTCGTTGATGGCCTTGGCCACATCCATACGGACAACAACCTTTTCTAAAAACGAACCAACATCGACGTGAAAACGCAGGCCCAATCCCGCGTCTTTGCGCAAACGCGATTCAGAAAAATCAGAAAACCAGGCCTGGCCAGCATCAAAAAAAATCACTCCACTCACCTTTTCCAAACCAAAGATGTTATCCAAGGCATGGATTTTCAAGTCTTCTTTGATGGGAAAACGATACTCCACACTGCTTAAAAAAGCGTTGGCCCCGCGGATCGTTTTGCGTTCAAAACCCCGCAGGCCGTCCATCCCGCCGATATGAAACAAATCCTTGTCATCTGGATATCCCCAATCGTACTTGTTGCGCAAGGCCAAGGTCGATTTTGGCGTCACGGGATGATACAGGCTCAAATCGATCTGCGAACGGTAAAAGAACTGGGTCGCGTCCAGAAAATGTCCGGCGCTTTCCAGACTCGTATCCAAACGGTATCCTTTGACCGGATCCGGATAAGGACCAGAACGGTCCAGATGCATTGTTGTCCCCACAATCGCTTCGTCGATCCGGGAATAATTCAAGTTCCGAACATCTTCCCGTCCAGAGATAAAATCAACCGTGTCATTCAAACTCTGGTTACGCATCACATACAACGTGGCGTGATCATTGATCTCAGCCAATCCATATTGGCTCGGTGACAATTCTTTGCGCAGATACACTTTCCCGCTGGCCAAATCCTCCTCGTCCCCTTTGGTATCATTGCGATTGGCAATCTCCACCCCTAACGTTGTTTGTGATTGCAAAACATTTTTTAACTGATAGCCCAGACGAGCATGGTGATGTCTTTCATGAAATTCATAATCAGTACCGGCATAAAAAATCTGATCATACGGCTTTTGGACCGAAACCTTGAGGCCTAAACCGGAATTGGCGGTCTCCGGACCAATCACGACATTGACGCGGTCGTCTGGCAAAAGGACCGGCAGATCGTAAAGCCCCAGATAAATTGGCACCGGATGGATTTCAACGACCCGTGGCCAGAGATTATTGGTGCGATCAACATCGAGCAAAGTTCTTTCCGGATCAACTTGCACCGATTTGATCCTGCGACTCTTTTCAAAAGTCGCGATCTCGCCGGCACCCCGTGGCTGCCAATCAAAAGTTTCCTCTCCCCCATCCCGAAACCGTATCCGCACCTTGACCGGCATCACGGCGTTGCCGCGATTTTGTAAGACTAACCGATTCCCTTGTACCTTGCGAACGGTAACATCGAGCTTTTTTACCGAATGCAGCCACTCTTGGAAAAACCAATCCAAAGACAAACCGCTTTCCTGTTCACAAATTTTTTTAAAGTCCACGATCGACCAATTTTTAAATTGGTATTCTCGAAAGATCCTTTGAAAAATCTTATCCATCCGTTCTCGACCCAACAAGGTTTGCAACATCTTTACAATCTGTGCTCCCTTGCCGTAGGTCAACGCGAAAATGCTGCTCGGTTCCGCGAAACTAGATAGATCATCGACGATCGGCCGGTCATATCCCATGCGAACCATCATCTGATATCGGACCGTACTCGCCCGCTCAAAAGTCAACTTCGGTAAGACCCAGTTCCAACTCTTGCACCATTTCGGAAAATCCAAAATGGACGCGTCCGCGCCGTATTTTTGCCGGAAATATTCCGAAAGAAAAAAAGAATGGACCCCTTCCTCCAGCCACATCTGGCAGTATTCATCAACACCGACCAGATTGTAAAACCACTGGTGCCCGGTTTCATGCGAAATTAAAAAATCAAAATGCCGATTCAAAACTTGCGGCATCTCAAAAACTCGGGTATCTACAAAAATCATGTTCGCCATCTGCTCCCCGCCGTACCCCAAATAAACCGGGGCAATGCTGAATTCCGAATACGGATACGGCCCAAACTTCTGTGAATACGCGGCCATCATTTGCTGGGCGCTATCAAGCGCCTGCCGGGCATGCTGTTCGTTACCAGGAAAGTAAAAGGCCTTGAACGTGATGTCCTGCGCTTTTTGGCTCAACAGCAAATAGTCTTTGCTCATCGCCATGCTGAAATCCCTTATTGGATTTTCGGTTTTGATATGCACGGTCTTCTGTCCTTCAGCGATGGGCTTGCTCGCGTCTTCGATTCCGGAATGAATGACAATTTGATTCTCTGGGACCGTTAAGGACACATCATAAAAGGAGGCCTCGCTGTAAAACGGGCGCTGGTAAGGATAGAATGGCGCCTTGTTCCATCCCTTCTCATCGACCACCGCTAGGATCGGATACCAACGGGAAAGCTGGATGATGTTTTTATGCCAGCCAAATCGTCCATACTGATGCGGCAATCCGATCTTGAAATCGATGGTCAGCGCAACCGTCTCTCCTGGCGCTAAAGGTTGTGGCAACGCGATCTTTAAAAGGGTCTCGTCGTCGCCTTCGATTTGATAGGACAAATTTTGCTCTCCCGTTCTCACTGATCCAATCTGCATACGGGTCCGCTGATACCCTTCCGGAAAAAAATTGACCTTGAAATAGCCACCAAAACGACATAGAAAACCAATTTCTTTCGCGGTATATCGACGGTTAGGATAGATATGGAAATAAATTTCTTTCAACGGCTGCGCGGTAGGATTGGTGAACATGGTTGTTTGGTTGGCGGTCAAAAATTTCTTATCCGTGTCAACACGGACTTGCATTTCATATCTCGGCGGCTGAGCGGCAAAGACAAAAGACGGGGCCACCCCCCCGAGCAGACACGCGACAAGGATGAGCGGCCAAGTTTTATTCACAATCAAGGATGTGTTTTTAAATCAGGGTTTTGATCAAAAACGCGCTTGTTTTTGAACTGCAGCAAATATTCCTGGAACCGTTGGTCGTTGCGAAGATTTTCCAAGTCCTGGTCCTTGGCTAAAAAACGGAAATCATCATAGCCGCCATCGATCGCCAATTTCATTGTCTCAAAGGCCTTATCGACCTGGTTGAGTAAAGAATAACTGCACGACAAATTGTAAAGGATGTAAGGATCTTCCGGCCGTAATTGGGAGAGTTGCTTATCAAGGACCAGACCTTTTTCATGTTGACCGTCCCTGGTGTAACAATCCGCCAAGGCCATCAAGGCCTGGATGAAATCCGGCTTGTGTTCTAAAATCCCTTCATAAAAACGAATTTCGAATTTGAGGTTGGTTTCTTTCATCTCTTCACTTTTCACTCTTTACTTTTTTGAAGATATCTTTTTATCCGTTTGACAGCTTCCTGCAAGTTCTCGTAACTGGAAGCGTAGGAAATTCGGATATACCCTTCACACGACGGGCCAAAGGCCACCCCCGGAACCAAGGCGACTTTTTCTTTCTCTAAAAGATCTTTAGCGAAATCCAATGACTTCATTCCAGTCTTTTGGATTGATGGGAAGACATAAAATGCTCCTTGCGGGGTATGGCAATCCAGGCCCAATTCATTGAGGCTGCTGACCATATATCGACGACGACGATTGTATTCTTTACGCATTTCCGCCACATCCCGCTGGCCGTATTTCAACGCGTCTTGAGCGGCAATCTGCCCGGTAATGGACGCGCATAACATCGTATATTGATGGATCTTGGTCATGGCCGCGACGATCTCACGCGGGCCGCAGGCATAACCAATGCGAAATCCGGTCATGGCATAGGCCTTTGAAAAACCGTTGAGATAAATCACCCGGTCTTTCATCCCCGGGAGGGATGAAAGCGGCGTATGATCAAAGTCGTAAGTCAGTTCATCATAAACCTCGTCGCTGACGATCAAAAGATCATGCTTTTTCACCACCTGGGCGATCGCGAGCAGTTCCGCTTTGGTATAAGACGTGCCTGTTGGATTGGACGGATAATTGATCATCAAGGCCTTGGTCCCTTTGACCGCGGCTTGATCGATCTGCTGTGCCGTCAATTTGAACTCATTTTTGATGTTGGTCTGTAAATAAATCGGCTCACCGCCGGCCAATTCAACGACCGGCCCGTAAGAAACATACGCTGGCTCCGGAACCAAAACTTTATCTCCGGGATTAAGAAGGGCCCGCATCGCTAAATCCAACCCTTCACTGACCCCGACGGTGATCAAGATCTCTTCCGAGAAATCATAACTCAATCCATAACGCTTCTGAAGGAATTGCGCGATTTCTTTGCGAAGTTCCGGCATCCCTTTATTGGAGGTGTAAGACGTAAACCCCTTTTCTAAAGAATGGATGGCCTTCTCGCGGATGTGCCAGGGAGTGACAAAGTCCGGTTCACCGACACCAAGCGAAATGACGTCCTTCATGTTCAAGACCAAATCAAAAAAGGCCCGGATCCCAGAGGGGGCTAATTTTTCTACTATTTTTGAAATTCTTTCCTGAGTCACCGGAGTCATAGAAACTTTCAATAAGAAATGTTAAGACGTTTTTTCCCAGCACCCTTCTTGAGGATCTGACCATCCTCTTTGTACTTCTTCAGAAGGAAATGCGTGCGGGTGCTGCGCACATGGGCCATCGGGGCCAATTTGGAAGCGATAAAATCGGCAACGGTGTTCAGGCTGTCCCCTTCAACCACGACGAGCAAATCATGATCCCCGGAAACCAGATAACAGCTCGTGACCTCCGGAAAATTGTAGATCCTTTCCGCAACACGATCAAACCCGGCATCCTCCTGCGGATCGATACACACCTCAATCAACGCCGTGACCAAGGATCGACGTTCGGGAATCAATTCGGTATTCAGGATCGCTTTGTATTTGACGATCGTGCCGTCGGTTTCGTATTTGTTAATCAGCTTTTTAACTTGCGCCACATTTTTTCCGGTCAATTTGGCGATCTCTTCCGGAGTAGCGCGGCCGTTACCCACCAAGACTTCTAAGATCTCGTCCATAACGATTCCTTTCGTGATAAATATTGATACAAAAAAAGAAATGTTGTGAGATTAATGGCCATTATACATGAAGAGCAGTTTTGAACCTAATGAAAAAATCCACACTTTTAGAGGGAAATTGGGATGGGAAGGACGATCAGAAGGGAACCAACTAGAGATTCATATCCTGCTTTTTGGATTTGACTTCTTCCATCAACTGAGAAACCTGGTCGCGCAATTTTTGATTTTCCGCGTCCAAAACCATAATTTTATCCATCAGTTCGCGCTTCATAGCAATGATATTCGATGATTGCTGGACAGAATTCCTTGCGGAATCCAGTTCTTGGGTGAGCAGCTTCACTTCTCTTTCCAACTGCCATCGCTCTCGTACGATTTGAGAAGAAACGATCTGGCCGGTCTGCTGCAATTTTTGATTCTCCCGACGAAGGACTTCATTTTTACGCTCCTGCTCGCTCTTTTGCCGCTTGAGCGCGGACGCTTCATCCTCTAGCTGATGGTTCTGCTTAGCCATCTCATCCACTTTTCCCGGCAGCAGCGCCGCCTTTTTTTCCAAACCCTCGATACCAGCTTGCAATTCCTCTTCTTTTTTCTGGAATTCCGTCAGCTGCCCCTTTTTATCTTTAAAGGCCGCGGTCCCTTGGTTCAAAAAATCCTGATACAGTTCTTGTCTCTGCTGGATTTCCGACGATAACGTTTGTTTCTGCGCTTCCAGAGCTTGCATTTCTTTTTCCGAACCGGCCGCAGCACTTTCCGCCATTGCCAAATCCTGTCTCAGCTTGGCATTGGCCTTTTCAATGTCCGCAACCTCGGCTTTCAAACGCGTCACTTCGCTGTTTTCTGGCTCCGTACTTTTAATCTTTTCATCATACATCGTCTTCAACTTAGCGTTGACCTTCCCTTGCTCGTCGATATCCTTATCCAACTGCTCAATGGATCCTTGCGCCGTATTAATTTTTTCTGAAAGAGTCTGATACTCAGACTGCAATTTTTGATTTTCCTGCAACAAAAACTGGGCTTTTGATTTAAGCTGTTCAAGCGACATTTCCCATTGTTGTTCCGGTTGTTGTTGCGGAGGATCTTGCGTGACGAGTCCCTCCTGTCCGTAGGAATGGACCGAAAGAAAGACGAGTGAGAATAAAAGGCCTGCTGGTAGAAATTTCTCGATAATTTTTCTCATCGACAACATTATACTTTTTCCTAAGACTCCGGGCAAATAGAAAAATTAAGAAACTCGGTTACGTTTAAGACGAATATTTCCAGACAAATTTACAAACCAAGTTTCTCAATTAACCCTTCATCAACTGTTGCACCCAATTCCTTCGCCCTCATTGCATCTGATCGGCTTCTAGAAATATCGCCCTTTTGATAATACGCGACGGCCCTATTCCAATAAGCACTCTTGTGATTCGGGTCTAGTTCGATCACCTTGGAATAATCCGTAATTGCTTTATCAATATCTCCTTCTTCTACCTGATAAGTCAACCCGCGGTCATAATAAGCGTTTGCCAATTGGGGACTAATAACCACTGCTTCAGAATAATCAGCAATAGCTTTTATATGATCACCTTTCAAATCATACAATAAGCCGCGGTCATGATATGCCGTAGCATTTTGAGGTTCCAATTCAATTGCTCGATTAAAATCTTCCAACGCCTTAGTAAAAACCTTTTTATCTTTATAAACAAGCCCACGGAGCGTTAATATCCTAGAACGGTCTCGATCACTAACGACGATATCTATCGCGTCATTCATATCAGACAATGATTCGTTTAAACGACCTAACTTGTAAAAAGCCAGACCTCGTTGAAAATAAATATCAGAATCTGGCCCCGCTTCTAAAGCTTCTGTTAAAGCATTAACCGCTTCGATGTATTTTCCTTGTTCATAGCGCCGCAGGCCTAAAGAAAAACTTAGCATGGGAGATCGCTCTGTTAACTCGCTCAACGGAATTTCTTGGGTAAGATCAACATTTAGCGTGTCAATGAGCGGTATCGCGTATGTTTCTACGGGATCACGATCCGGTAAGGAGCCAGCAACAATACCGATTGCATGGCCGTCATGATCCACAATCGGACCACCACTATTACCTATAACTGTAACTGTTGTTGCCGTGAGAAAATCTTGTTTGAATATTTCATCTCTTCCAATAAAATTTCCAGAGGAAATCAAAAGGTTATCACACCCACCCACAAAACCTAAAGTGTATACTTTTTCTCCGGTCTGTGGCAATGAGTCGCTTCTCACAGATAACGGCTGCGCAACTTCTACGGGAAATTGAAGCACACAATAATCTCTCTTCTGATCACAAAATATGACTTTAAGCAGCTGAGCTTTGGCATGCCTGCCACCGGCTTGGGCGAAAACTTTCTCAGTCCTACAAATGACATGGTAATTTGTTAATAAAAGTCCTGCTTCATGGATAAAAAAACCTGTTCCAGCAAATATCTCCTTATCGCTACCTTGCTCTTGAACAGTCAAACAAGCTATTGCCCCACTGGTGGAGGCTAACAGTCGATCTCTTTCTTCGTTAGTTAACACGCTCTCTTGGTTAATACCTATGTTGCTAACGGCAAATACATCAGCAGAAACAAGTGTTAGCAAAGAAACAATCAAACTTGAAATAAATATTTTCTTCACACAGTTTTCCTAGCCAATTCCCAAGGTAATTCCAAAATGAAATAATTAATTTAAACGCCGGTCATATTTTTTTTTAAGCTGTTCCGTGATCGGGCCGGGCCGACCGTCGGCCACCGACTGTCCGCTCAGCCGTGTGACCGGCATGACGCCCAACAGCGAGTTGGTTAAAAACATTTCATCAGCGGCTGATAAGTCAACTTTTGTTAAAAATGTTTCTTGAACGCGCAGGTTGAATTTTCTTGCCACTTGGATCACTTGCCAACGGGTGATTCCATCGAGAGCTCCGGATTTCAAATGCGGAGTTAACAACTGCCCATCTTTCACCAAAAAAATGTTGCTGCGGCTGGCCTCCGCCACTTCCCCGCGCTCATTTAAAAATACCACCTCATCATACCCCAGCGCTTTCGTCTTCACATACGCCTGATAAAAGTTTCCATAATCCAACGACTTCACATGACTTGGTTTTGCGTCGGAACAAATCTTCCGATGAGCCATCTGCACATGGAACCCCTTTTCGTATTTTGCTTTCGGGTAAAGCTGATGCGGCAAAACCATCGCGCAGAAAACACCTTTACTCGACTGTTGCCAAGCCATCAACCGTACGCGCGCCAACTGAAAACCATTTTTTCTGATGACGTCTTTGATAATCCACTTCAACCGCTGAACAGTTGGAATTTTCTGAATTCCGACCGTGACCGCGCCTTTAACAAACCGTTTGAGATGCCGTTCCAACAAAACAACATTCCCCTGATGAAACAGCATGGTTTCAAAAACTCCATCGACCGAAAATCTGCCGGGTGTTAAAGAATCACAAAACGCCTCTGGGACCTCCCGCATTTCTCCGTCCCAATAAATCCACACTCCCCTCTTTTCACCATTCTGACCCCGCAGGTCAGAAGTTTGGTCAGTCATTTTTAACAAGCACTCTTTCAAGGCCTTGGCTTTATCCAACGTCTCCTGATACTCGGCATTGGGCTTTGAATCCGCCACAATCCCACTGCCGACCTGAAAAGCCACTTGCGAATCCTGACGGAGCAAAGTACGGATCAAAATATTAAAATCCATATTCCGGTCAAATGAAACATAGCCCAAACAACCGGTGTAAATCCCGCGGGGCGTCTTTTCCAATTCTTGAATGATCTGCATCGCGCGAATTTTAGGACAGCCGGTGATGGATCCACCGGGAAAAGCCGCACCCAGCAAATCAAAACAATCCTTATCTTTTCTTAACCGGCCGGAAATGGTTGACGTGGCCTGATGAACAGTTTTGTATCGCTCCAAAGTCCGCAGGCGTTCCACCTGAACGGATCCAAAATCGCACACCCGTCCCAAATCGTTGCGTTCAAGATCGGTGATCATCAGCAATTCAGCCTTTTCCTTGCTGCTATGCAGCAAACTCTCTCTTTGCTCCCAATCATCCCTTTGATTTTCTCCTCGGGGTCGAGTCCCTTTCATAGGGCGGGTCTGGATCAAGTTCTCTCGCAAACTCAAAAACCGTTCCGGCGAACTGCTGATGATCTGAAATCCTCCGACGTCAAGATAAGAAGAAAAGGCCGCCGGGGAAAGGGATTTCAACACCTCGTAAAGTTTTAATGAATCTTCCTTACCTTGAGACGACGGCAGATCGCAATGAAATCTTTGTGACAAGTTCACCTGATAAATGTCACCGGCACGGATATACTCTTTGGCCTTCTGAACGGCCTGCACATACTGCCCCTTACTGAAATTGCTTTGCAAACGAAAAACGCTTGGGCGAAGAGGAATGGAAATCTCGGGCAACTCTTCTTTCTCTAAGCAAGATATGATCTCCTGAAGGCGTTTCTGCGCCCTTATTTTTCGCGCCGCTAATTTCCTTTCCGGCCAGCCAGACGAGCAGATAAAAATCTTGCTCTGCTGATGATCAATCGTGATAACCGTATCATAAAAACCAAACCATCCGTCGAAGATCCCTTTAGCACGTCGGACAGACCCGACGTGTTCAAGGCTTAAACCATAATCATAACTCAAATATCCCAAGATCCCGGCGGGAAACGGTGTTGGGCATTTCAATTTCTGAAAATGAAACGGTTCAAAATGTTTACGAAGATTGGGAAGGAGACTACGGCCATCGCCCTTGAAGACAAAAAAAGGATCGCACCCCATGAAAGAATAGCGGCCGTAATCTTTATGGCGCAAACTGCTTTCTAAAAGAAAAGCGTGGGGATGATGCCGCAAGCGTCGAAACAGCTTAAAACAATCGCCCTTGAATTTAAGGGATTCCAAAATTAAGAATTCTTTGCGCATGAATTTGATGGTGGGGGCTGCCCCTTAAGGGGGCAGCCCTAAAAGAGGTCTTCACGAGATTTGTTTACTTAACGCGGCTACCCAACGCGACATCTTTTTCCGGCTTTAACAAGGTGATATTTTCTGGACCACCAGCGGCTAAGATCATCCCTTGCGATTCCTCTCCGCGGATCACCGCCGGTTCGAGATTATTGATCATGATGACCTGTCTGCCAATGAGCTCCTCTTTGGTGTAAACCGGCCGAATCCCGGCGATGAGCTGCTTTTCAGCGGTTCCCGTATCAACTTTAATCACATACAGTTTGTCGGCGTTCGGGTGCACTTTAACTTCCTTGATTTGAGCGACGATGATTTCGAGTTCCTTGAATTGATTGATGCTGATCATAGGACTGACTCCTTGTTATGGTAAGTAGAAATGAGTTTGAGTTTCTCTTCCCTCGTCAAATTTTTGATGGCGGCTTCGCGTTTAAGCGCCGTGGACCGCGTACGGCAAGCTCTTTGGTAGAGCAATTTTGAAAATTTGAACGCCCTCGTAAAATGTGACCCCTTCCCTTCTTGATGTTCTTTCATCCGGCGCACAAGATCATTGGTGATCCCCGTGTACAAAGGGCCGGATTGGGTCTGTAAAATATAAACGTGCCACATACAAACAACCCTCAGCAAATCTCAAATGATCCCGCCGTAGCGCGGGGCCCCGTCATTCACGACCCGTAAGAAGGAAGGCATTTTCCGGGAAGGGATCACCATTTCCGTGACTTTTTCGTGCGTGACGTCTTCAAAAATCATCGTCATCCCCCTACGACCGTCCTCGTCGACAAAACGCTTAACGTAAAGGCTGTAATGCGCGCCTAAATAATCCCATTCGATCAGCTCATTGATTTTTGGCATAAAAAATCCTTTCAAAAATAATTATTTTTTAAAGACCCGCTGGTATATTGCCAAAGATGACCTGATAATAATCCCAGATCGCCTTAAACGCTTTGACCGTCGCCATCCCCATCCACCAGCTTAAAATACCAATGATCAGCGTCCAAATGATTTTTGTCTTGATACTCCAGGCCGGCCGCAGCCAAATGAGCGGCAAAACCAATGGACCGATGGACAAAAAAATAATCACCAACGTGTGCGTGCGAAAATACCATTTTAATTTCTCTTCCGATGCTTGCGCTGCTGCCGGGGTCAGCCCCTGATCTAAAGACCCTCCACAACTCAAACATTTGGTCGCGCCAGCTTCCAACTCTTTCGCGCAAAAGGGACATTTTTTCATCGATTGAATTCTCCTTCTCGTTAACGGTTGCGGCCTAACCAATGCTCAAGCAGTCTTCCTTAAAACGATGGATCCGTTCATCCAAAATCACGTCGCTGTGCAATAACGGCCGCCTTAGCGTGATCCCTGCCATTGACGTGCACCGGCTTAAAGCCACATAGACTTGCCCGTGCGAAAAGGCCCCGGCGTCAAAGTCGACGACAATTTTATCAAACGTCTGGCCCTGACTTTTATGGATGGTGACTGCCCAGGCCAACTTGATCGGATATTGTTCGAATCGACCCATGACCTTTTCATCAATCTTGTCTTCAACATCATTGTAGGTGTAACTGATCTTCTCCCAAATGAAAGGAGTGACGTCATGAACGCAGCCGTTGATTTCAACGCGAATGAAATCCTGGTCCAAATCATGGATCTTTGCCAAGGTACCATTGACCCAGCGTTTCTGGTCATCATTGCGGATGAGCATGATCTGCGCCCCCTTTTTCAAAGACAAATGATCGTCCGTCGGGAAGCTCCCGTCTTCAAATTGGCCGCTCACGCTAGCCTTGTAAACAAATTCTTGGCCGGTGAGTCTGGCCAACCTCGTTTTATTGATGGCCCCGGCCCTTTGATTGGTCGTCGTTAAGATCACCGAAGATTCTTCATCGAATTCGTTTTCCGTCAGGCGATTGATCTGGCTTAAGTCCATTTTCGTCATGGTCTTGGTCCGGATTTTCTCAAGCAGCGAAAGGAACTCATCGTCTTTCTGCCGATGGACTTCTGTCAATTCGAGTTTTTTCAACTTCAATTCCTGAAAAACTCTGGCGCTAAAAAAATACGGGCTCTGATAATCCAAATCAAAGACTTCTTTCATCTCCCGGTCGACCACCGGCGGCAGTTGATAAAGATCACCAAAAAAAAACACCTGCACCCCGCCGAAAGGCTTCTTCATCTCATCCCGGTTGAGACGCAGCGAATAATCAATCCCGTCAAGTAGATCTGCTCTGAGCATCGACACCTCATCAATCATAAGCGTGTCCATCTTGCGCATGAGAGGACTATTGTTCAGGCGATGAAGGTTTTCTTTACGGATGAATTTCGGTGGGAAACGAAAAAAAGAATGGATCGTCTGTCCTTTGATATGAATGGCGGAGACGCCCGTCGGGGCAACGATCACGATATTTTTTTTGCTTTTTTCTTTAAGATAGCGTAGAAGGGTAGTCTTACCGGTCCCGGCCTTGCCAGTCACGAAGAGGTGTTCCTCGGTCTTTTCCAACAAATCCAACGCCTGCTGAGGGACGCTCCCTTGTGAATATTCTGCGGGAAACATAGTGTGCATTGTAGCATAAGCACAAAAAAAGAGCCATGTTCCGGCTCTTGAAATAGCAAGGCTCTTAAAAATCGGGCCCCAATCGGATGGTTCTCAGCAAATAAAAAAAACTTCACTTGAAGGGTCGTTGAGATGGCGGGCCCGACGAGATTTGAACTCGCGATCTTCTGATCGACAATCAGATATGTTAACCAAACTACACCACGGGCCCAAAATTTGACCTATAAGCGGGTTATCTTAATACTGAAAATTCGCTTTGTAAAGATTTTTCTTCCCATCCCACACCTCTCAATCCACCGATTCACAATTTAATTGTTCCAAAAATGATTCCAATTGTTGAAATCAACAAGGGTCTTATAAAAATCATGTTTTTCTTTTCCAAAGAAATGCGGATTCAAGTCCTCCGATGACAACTGTCCCTTTACCAATAAATACATTTTCTCTTCATCCTGATTCATCTCTTCAACTAACGCGATCCCGTTATTGACAAAATCACCCATCCCATTCTTTGCCGCGTCATTCACCAGATTCTGCACAAGAGAGCGAAATGTTTGTAATTTGATCACACCCGCTTTCAATTGTTCCATCGCAGCCCCATACTCCTTGCGTTGTAAATAAACCAACGCGGCATCATAATGCGCCGCATAAAAAAACGGTTCCTCTTTGATCGATCGCGCGTAATATTCCAACGCCTTGTCCCCATCATGGCTCGCGTAATAACAAAATCCTAGGTCCTCCCACGCGATGGCTCGATAGGATTTGACCTGTGCGAGCCGGTTCAACACCCTCACTCCCCCTTTGACCTTCCCTTCATCATAGACTTCCTCGTGCTTCGCCAATCGTTCCAAATAATCCATATTGCTCTTCCCGTCCTTATCTGTTCGGTACATCACTCTGGGAATGGTGTTGGCTAAAATCAGATGCCCAATCACCAAGATTGATGCTAGCAGAAAAACAAACCCCCAATCTTTCCCTCCCAATTCCGATGTCGTATCCTTTTCTCTTAAAATCATGACGATAAACACAAATAACGCGATGATCCACAACAGCGAGTTGATCCCTACCACATAATGCAAAAACACCATCCACGATGAGTGGAACCGGAACCATACGACATTAGCACCCTGTTCCAACAGCACCGCCTTATAAGCTAAATTCGACTTGTAGATCTCCCCCTTCTTCCCATTGATCGTCACCTTCCCAAGCGGATGCCAACTGTCACTGTAATGCAGCCAGACCTTTTGCCCGCTGTCATTATTCACCGATAACTTCAAATTATTCGCGTCAAACTCCAGCACCTCATACCTCAAAATCACCCGATCATTCCTGCTCAATTCATCCTTATTGAAACCCTCAACAACTCCTTGGTAAGACTTTTCAGCATCCTGATCCATATCAAGAAAGATCGCATCCCCCTGATATTGAGGGTCCGCCAACACCTCGGCGGTCTGATCTCGACTCGATAGCGCGTACGCCTTTGAAAAAAACTGGATTTTCTCTTTCGTGATTCCTGATATCTTCTTGGCCGATTCTTTCTCAAATGGAAACACTATGAGACTTTGACTCTTGTTCTTTTCTTTGGGGATAGCATACTCATCCAAAGGCAGCCGCCAATGCGCGCGAATGTAATCATTGAACGACTTCGGCCAATAATCGGTACGAAATGCCCCATTCACCTGGTCGGTGAAGAGCAAGGTATTATCCGATGAATACAGCCATCGACTTGATAGTAAAACCTTTAAAAGGGCCTCATCTTTAAAAAAGGAAAAAACTCTGGGATTCATCCAATCTAAATCTGTCCGTCGCTGACGATTAAATGACATGTCATGAAAATTAAAGAGATCGGTCATTTGCCGATCTAATTTCACCGTTCTTAAATTCATTTCCAAACATTTATAACCAAACACGTCGGAGAAATGAAAAAGGACCAAAACGGTGATCAACAGACCCTTTTTAATCTTATCCTTAACTAACAAAACACAAAGCAAACCTCCAATCATTAAAGCCGCAATCGCCGCGCGAGTGAGTTGACAAACAATCAGCGAGATTCCTTCATCAAATTGCCCCCTTCCCTCCCCCAGGCCATTGAGGATAAAATCATAAAAACTCTCATTGGAAAGATGATATTGCCTAAGAAGAAATACATCAGTCATGGCCTTCAATTTTACCATCAAATCATAAACGGCCTGCCCACTTGAACACACATAAATGAAGGAAATCCCCATCAATAGCGCGAGGACGATCATAAAAACCAAAGACCGCTTACCGTGTTTTTCCTCAGAGACTTGAAATTTCCAGTGCATTAGGCGGTCCAAACCAAACCCAGCTAACATGATCATAAAAACTTTCGCGATCATCGCTGTATAGGTAACATGTCGGTAATAAGACATGAGTGGCCACACATAATAACAAATCTTTGTTAAGACTCCTCCAGCGCTGAAAAAAAGTAGGAAAATAAATGTCACCAAAATGGGCACACCTTCTCTTTTCAAACCTGTCAGCAGATAAAAAATAACTAACAGCACTGTCAGGATTCCTGAATAAAGCATTATGTCCAAATGCGAAGAAAAGCCTAATAACAAAGCGCTCCATTTAGCAAAACCAGCACTTCCGCCATAAGACAGAAATTGCACAATGCCAATCTTCCCTTCAGGGTCGGCTTCTCGATTGATCGTAATTTGATCAAATGAAAAATGATAAAAGCTAAAAACAATCATGAATGACAATATGACCAAAAGGCACGATATGACAGCAGGGACGGAAAACTTGATTCGACGGAGTTTGACCTGGGTATCCCGCGCATTAAACAAACAATAAAATACCGTGTATAAAAATACCACAAGACTACTTACCGGGAAAAAGTAAGGGGCGCCCCCAATGGCTTGGATGGCCAACAGATTCATCCCAAATAAAAAATAACGCCATCTCCCTTGATCTAAAAATTGATGGAAAAAGTAAAGAACCAAAGGAATGGCGCAATAAATCTGCAGGTTAAAACCGGGCGCATAAACCCATACTGAAGACGCAAGCACTGTCCCCGATACAAAGGCCATTGTTAATTTATGCTGAAACAATCGTGACGCCCACAACCACATGCCCACCGCTAATAACAACTCATCGATAAGAAAACCTAGGTTGAGATAAGTCAGAAAGTTGATTTTAGGAAGGAAAGAGGAGATCAAAAGCAAAACATCTTGAAGACGGCCACCAAATTCCCCATTGGAATATGCCGTTGGGGCACCATGAACTACATAAGGGACCCACTGTGGGAATTCATGACCCGTGATCGCTTGATTCAGGAAGAAATATCGATGAATCGCAAGGTCCAAAAAATCACGACACCCTATCCGTCCATCAAGCGTCAACCATAAAAACGTCAATCCACAACTTAATGCAACGAGCAAAAAAAGAATATTGTAAGGGAATGCTGGTTGGGGATTGCCTAAACGCTTATTCTTCATATCTATAAATTCAATCTATCACATATTCATAAATCATTGAACACCTAACCACAAAAGAAGGTGACGACCCCATAACTAGGGTCTCATGTTTCAGGTCTCAAGTAATTTGCTAGTTGAAACTTCTAGCCTCGGACTTGTTACTTTCCAGGGACTAAGATTGCCAAAAATGAAACTTGTCATTGAGATCGATCAGCAGTTTATAGTATTCATGTCGATCTTTTCCAAAGAAGTGCGGCTTCAAATCCTCAGATGGCAACTGTCCCTTGACCAATAAATACATTTTCTCTTCATCACGATTCATCTCTTCAACAAGGGAGGTCCCGCTCGATACAAAATCACCCGTCCCATTCTTTGCCGCGTTATCCACCAGATTCTGCACAAAGGAACGGAATTTTTGTAATTTCATCACACTCGCTTTCAATTGTTCCATCGCAGCACCATACTCCTTGCGTTGTAAATAAACCAATGCGGCGTCGTAATGCGCCGCGTAGAAAAACGGCTCCTCTTTGATCGATCGCGCGTAATATTCCAACGCCTTGTCCCAATCATGGCTCGCGTAATAACAAAATCCTAGGTCCTCCCACGCGATGGTTCGATAGGGTTTCACATGCGCTAGTTGGGTCAACGCCTTGATGCCCCCTTTAACCTTTCGTTCATCATACACATCCTCGCTCTTCGCCAATCGTTCCAAATAATCCATATTGTTCTTACCGTCTTTTGTAGGATACACCATTCTGGAAATGGGTCTAGCTAACATAAGATGCGTGACCACTAAAATACTCACTATAAGAAAAGTCTTCCCCCATTCCCGCCCGGTCAACTCAAAAGCATTATTCTTTTGCTTTTGTTTTAAAATCATGACGATAAACACAAACAACGCGATGATCCACAACAACGAGTTGATCCCTACCACATAATGCAAAAATACCATCCACGATGAGTGGAACCGAAACCATACGACATTAGCTCCCTGCTCTAACAGCACCGCCTTATATGCTAAATTCGACTTGTAGATATCCCCCTTTTTCCCATTGATCGTCACCTTCCAAAGCGGATGCCAACTGTCACTGTAATGCAGCCAGACCTGATGCCCGCTGTCATTATTCACCGATAACTTCAAATTATTCGCGTCAAACTCCAGCACCTCATACCCCAAAGTCACCCGATCATTCCTGCTCAATTCATCTTTATTGAAACCCTCGACAACTCCTTGGTAAGACTTTTCAGCGCCCTGATTCATATCAAGAAAAATCGTGTCCCCCTGATATTGAGGGTCCGCCAACACCTCAGCGGTCTGATCTCGACTTGATAACGCGTACGCCTTTGAAAAAAACTGTATTTTCTCTTTCGTGATTCCGGAGATCTTTTGGGCCGATTCCTTATCCAGCGGATACTGGACAATAAGCCGTTCGTCATCGACATATCCATATTTCGGGATATCATGCTCATCCAAAGGCAGCCGCCAATGCGCGCGAATGTAATCATTGAACGGCTTCGGCCAGTAATCAGTACGAAATACCCCATTCACCTGATCGGTAAAAAAAAAGGTGGTCACCATGGCATACATCACTCGATATGGAAAAAGGTTATTGAATCTGGGATTATCTTTATCAAAATCCATTCGCCGCTGACGATTGAACGGCATATCTTGAAACTTAAAAAAATCCAAGGTCTGCTGCCTCAGCTTCACCGACCTTGACCCCATCTCGAGATACTTGTACCCAAAGACATCATAAAAATGAAAAAGGACAAACACCGTCAGAAAAAATTTCCTTTTCGCGACATCTTTTATGAATAAAGCGCACATCAATCCAGCGATGATAACGGCAATCAGCGAAGTACCGATAAACCGATAAGCTATCAACGGGACCCCTTCTTCAAACTGACCGTCTCGCGCACTAGCAACGATAGAATCATAAAAATTAACCGACAGTAGATATGGTTTTAACATTTCCCTGCCGATGAGCCGCATTGATTGCACCATCAAATCAAAATTGGAACTCGCAAAGAAAAGGAACAGGCCGATTAATATCGTGAAGACAATACACAAGGTCAAAGGTCCCTTAACCTTTATTCCGGCATTGGGTTGACGCTTCACATCGATCAACCGGTCCAAGCCAAACCCCGCTAACATAATCAAAAAAACCTTAGCGATCATGGCTATGTACGCAAGTTGGCGAAAATATGACATCAACGGCCACACATAATAACAGATCTTTGCCAATATTCCGCCGCCGGTACTTAAGAAAAAGAGGAAAATAAAAGTGCCCAAAACTGGCAGACTCTCCTTTTTAATACCTGTGAATACATAGAACATAACCAAAATGACGGTTGAAATTCCTGAATAAAGCATAATATCCACCTGCGAAGAAAAGCCCAGAATCAACTCTGTCCATTTAGTGAATCCGAAAGAGACCTCATACGATAAAAATTGCTCAATGCCAATCTTCCCTTCAGGGTTGCTTCCTCGATTGATCGTAATTTGATCAAATGAGAAATGAAAAAAACCATAAACGACCACGAATGACAATATAACCAGAAGACACGCTATGACCGCAGAGACGGGAAACGTGATTCGACGCAGTTTGACCAATGTGTCCTTGATATTGAACAAACAGTAAAATACCAAATATAAAAATACCGCTAGTGTGGTTGCCGGGAAAAAATAGGGAGGCTCCCCTATGGCTTGGATGGCCAACAGATTCATCCCAAATAAAAAATATCGCCATTTCCCTTGATCTAAAAATTGATGAAAAAAATAAAGAACCAAAGGAATGGCGCAATAAATCTGCAGATCAAAGCCGGGCGCATAAACCCATACCGAAGACGCAAGCACTGTCCCCGATACAAAGGCCATTGTTAATTTATGCTGAAACACCCGTGATGCCCATAACCACATGCCCACTGCTAATAGCAACTCATCGATAAGAAAGCCTAAGTTGAGATAGGTCAAAAAGTTGATTTTAGGAAGGAAAGAGGAGATCAAGAGCAAAACATCTTGAAGTCGCCCATCATACGTCGCATTGGAATATGCCGTTGGGGCACCATGGACTACATAAGGGATCCATTGTGGGAATTCATGAGCAGAAATCGCTTGATTAAGAAAAAAATATCGATGAATCGCAACGTCCAAAAAATCATGACCACCAATGCGTCCATTTACCGTCAACCATAAAAACGTGCATCCACAGCTTAATCCAATGACCAAAAAAAGGATATTGCGAAAAAATGATGATTTGAAATTGCTTAAACGGCTATTCTTCATATCTATGAAAGCCTATCTATCGCATTGTTCCCTAAATTATTTAAAACCAAACCGCCAATGAAGGTGACGACCCCATAACTAGGGTCTCATGTTTCAGGACTCAAGTAATTGGCAACTTGAGACTTGTAGCCTCGGACTTGTTACTTTCTAGGGACTAAGATCGCCAAAAATGATACTTATCATTAAGATCAAGCAGTTGCTTATAGAATTCATGTTGATCTTTTCCAAAAAAATGCGGATTCAAGTCCTCAACGGATGGCAGCTGCCCATTTACCAATAAATACATTTTCTCTTCATCCTGATTCATTTCTTCAACAAGTGCGCTCCCGTTATTGACAAAATCACCTACCCCATTCTTTGCCGCGCCATCCACCAGATTTTGCACAAGGGAACGAAATGTTTGCAATTTCATCACACCCGCTTTCAATTGTTCCATCGCAGCACCATACTCCTTGCGTTGTAAATAAACCAACGCGGCATCATAATGGGCCGCATAAAAAAAGGACTCCTCTTTGATCGATCGTGCGTAATATTCCAACGCCTTGTCCCAATCATGGCTCGCGTAATAACAAAATCCCAGATCCTCTAACGCGATCGATCGATAATTTTTGACCTGCGCTAACCGGTTCAGCACTTTCACTCCCCCTTTGACCTTCCCTTCATCAAACATTTCCTCTTTCTTCGCTAGCCGTTCCAAATAATCCATATTGCTCTTCCCGTCTTTGTCCTCCTTGTGCATCACTTTCGGTATCTGCCCTGCCAACATAAGATGCGCACCCACTAAAGCCCCCACAATCAAAATCACACATCCCCATTCCTTTCCTCTTAATTCAGATGCATCATCCTTTTGTCTTAAAATCAAGAATATAAACCCAAACAACGCAATGATCCACAATAAGGAATTGATCCCTACCACATAATGCAAAAATACCATCCACGATGAGTGGAACCGGAACCATACAACATTCGCCCCCTGCTCCAACAGCACCGCCTTATAAGCCAAGTTCGATTTGTAGATCTCTCCCTTCTTCCCATTGATCGTCACCTTCCAAAACGGATGCCAACTGTCACTGTAATGCAGCCACACCTTTTGCCCGCTGTTATTATTCACCGATAACTTCAAATTATTCGCGTCAAACTCCAGCACCTCATACCCCAAAGTCACCCGATCATTTCTGTTCAATTCATCTTTATTGAAACTCTCGACAACTCCTTGGTAAGACTTTTCAGCGTCCTGATCCATATCAAGAAAAATCGTGTCCCCCTGATATTGAGGGTCCGCCAACACCTCAGCGGTCTGCACTCGACTCGATAGCGCGTACGCCTTTGAAAAAAACTGTATTTTTTCCTTTGTGATTCCGGAGATTTTCTTAGCCGATTCTTTCTGAAGTGGGAACACCACGTTCCCTTGCCTATTGTTACTTTTCTTGGGGATATCATGCTCATCCAAAGGCAGCCGCCAATGCGCGCGGATATAATCATTGAACGACTTCGGCCAATAATCGGTGCGAAATGCCCCATTTACCTGGTCGGCAAAAAGAAAGGTGTTATCCATGGCATACATCAATCGATCCGTCAAAAGGACATTAAAAAACTCTTGTAATCTTAGATTATTTTTATCCAAGTCCATTCGCCGCTGGCGATTGAACGGAATGTCCTGAAATTTAAAAAGATCCAAGGTTTCCTGTTTCAGCTTCACCGTCCTTAACCCCATCTCGAGATACTTATACCCAAAGACATCATAAAAATGAAAAAGGACAAACACCGTGAGAAATATTTTCCTCTTTGCGACATCTTTCATGAATAAAAGGCCCAATAATCCAGCGATGATAACGGCAATCAGCGAAGTATAGATAAGCCGATAAACGATAAACGACACCCCTTCATCAAATTGCCCATCGCGCAGGCCATCAACATCAAAATCATAGAAATTAGCTGATGATAAATATTGCTTTAATATTGACTTGCCGATGACACCTGTTGATTTTGCCATCAAATCAAAATTTGAACTCGCATAGAAAAGGGACAGGCCGATTAATATCGTGAAGACAATACACAAGGTCAAAGGCGCCTTGGCGCTCGTTCCGGCATTGGGTTGGCGCTTCATATCGATCAACCGGTCCAAGCCGAACCCCGCCAGCATAATTAAAAAAACCTTAGCGATCATGGCTATGTAGGCAACGTGGCGGAAATATGACATCAGCGGCCATGCATAATAACAGATCTTTGCCAATATTCCACCGGCACTGAAGAAAAAAATAAAAATAAAAGTGCCAAAAATAGGCAGACTCTCCTTTTTAACACCTGTAAATACATAAAACATCACCAAAATGACGGTTGAAATTCCTGAATATAGAACAGTATCCACATGCGAAGAAAAACCCAGAATCAACTCTGTCCATTTCGTGAATCCGAAACAGCCCCCATACGACAAAAATTGATCAAGTCCGATCTCCCCATGACCAGCTCCTCTATTAAAAAAAATTTCGCCAAATGAAAAATGATAAAAGCTAAAAACGATCACGAATGACAATATGACCAAAAGGCACACTATGACAGCGGGGACGGAAAACGTGATTCGACGCAGTTTGACCAATGTGTCCTTGACATTGAACAAACAATAAAATACCGCGTATAAAAATACAACAAGACTAGTTGCTGGAAAAAAGTAGGGAACGCCCCCTATGGTTTGAATGGCCAACATATTCATCCCAAATAAAAAATAACGCCATTTCCCTTGATCTAAAAATTGATGGAAAAAATAAAGAACCAAGGGAATGGAAAAATAAATCTGCAGATTAAAAGCGGGCGCATAAAGCCATATCGTAGACGCGAGCACTGTACCCGATACAAAAGCCATTGTGGTCTTATGTTTGAATAATCTTGACGCCCACAACCACATGCCCACTGCTAATAGCAACTCATCGATAAGAAAACCTAAGTTGAGATAGGTCAGAAAGTTGATTTTAGGAAGGAAAGAGGAGGTCAAAAGCAGAACATCTTGAAGACGTCCTCCATATGCCCCATTGGCATATGCCGTTGGGGCACCATGGACTACATAAGGGATCCATTGTGGGAATTCATGACCAGAGATCGTTTGATTAAGAAAAAAATATCGATCAACCGCAATGGCCAAAAAGTCATGACCACCGATGCGTCCATTAACCGTCAACCATAAAAACGTCAATCCACAGCTTAATCCAACGATCAGAAAGAGGATGTTACGGAAAAATGACGCCATGTTCAGCTTGATCATTATTGATTGTTACTTAATTCACTCAACTTCTTCCCAACGATCTTAAGAATTGAGAACATGTTCACTTTTCGAACTGCTGTATAAAACTTGCCATCGAAAATGAAATCCCGGGACCGAACCAGACGATCCAGCCGTCGCCGCAATATCATGTCAATATTGTAATGATTCGAAAGTTCCTTCCAGCTTATCAGCTTAGGATATTGTCGATACAATTCACGAACAATGCGTATGCGGATCGATGATTCGTATGGACCAAACACGCAAATCGTATAAATGTACGCCAGGCAAGAATACAAAAGAAATGAGACGACAAATAAAAAAAGCAGACTCAAAAGACCCATTGATCCGATGATCCCTTGCTGTCCACCATAATAAATGAAGGCGGCGATATGAGCCGCACCACCGATCAAGAAAACCTGAATAAGATTTCGTAAGACGTCCTGGCTTGGAAAAAATCGAAAAAAACCAATATGAATCACGAGAAAAATAAAAAAGGCAGCGCCGACCGGTACAATCACAACACTATCATAAAGCGTCATTAACCTTAACCTCCCCAAGTCCGACCGCAAACCCGTTGATAAGCGTTCAAAATCCTTGCCAACCAGCAACCCCTTGCCGTTAACTGATAGCGCGAACCGTTATTTTCCACATATTTCTCACTCACCAAAGTTTTTAATCTTGACATCATAAAATGGTCCCCTCCCATTTTATCCAATATCTGTTGATAGGTGAGTGGCCCCTGATTTCTCACCATCTCCGTAAGGTGATTGGATGGGCTATCAATGACCGTGGTCGTAAACAAAACAAAATAGACAAAAAAAAGCAAAAGATAAAAAAGAATGGCTGTCAAACCCAAAGGCATGTTCCAAAGATCGGATGGATGCTCCTCTACGGCCTTTCCCATATTACTCACCGTGAGGATTACGAGCAACGAAGAAAACAACAAATAAATGACCATCAGGGAAGTAAGATGCAGCCCCTGGCGTTTTGAATATTTACACCAAAACAAATGAAATGAAACTGATAGGATCAAAAACGCTAAACTGATCGTAATACAAATCAATTTTTTCTCTCCGACAGAAAATGCGTCAAATTACGCGGCTTCCCGCTTTAACCAAAAAGGCGGCAACGAAAAACACAAGAACGCTGGCAACAAATAAATACCAATCAAATCAAGAAGTCGCAGGAATGGATAATTAAAAACCACCACAGGAATAAGACCAAAAATGTAAAGGCTGCCGGCCATCATCATGAAAATTTTGATATCCTGATTCCAACGCTTAAGCTCAGCACCATCCAATCTCTGGCACAACAGCAAAAAAATCAATTTCCCTATCACTAAATATCCTAAACAAATCAACCAAAACGACCGCGATTCCAAATATATCCTCATACCATAGAAACTGCCACCCAACAGCCAATGAACATATCTTTTCCATTCCCGAGTCAAAACTGCTATTGAAAATCTCATCAAAAGACGATCTATTTTAAAATTATGTTGATGAAATTGAAAAATCGCCAATTCCATCAAATTGGTTTTCCACGCTTCAATCTTCAGTCTCGGATCATCAAATGGCTCAACACCCTTAATCTGTTTAATTGCAACGTTCCAAGCGATCGTCAAATCAGCGCCAAATGCGTCGGCCTCCATTTCAACCTTCTGCGCCTCCGAAACAAATGTAATCCATTCAAATGGTGAAAGATTGTTAGGAGGGGTTAACTGACGTTTACGCACCAATATTTCATCCGCCAACGTTCTCACGTCCCCTGATAAATATTGGATGCTCTTCTCATTTAAATAATGTGCCGCATGCCCAGCAAGACATAAGCCACTCATGGACACCACACCAAATTGCCCCACAACCAGAAGACGCAGCAAGCAAAACAAAAAGAGCGGCAAGATGGTCACTTGAGAAAAACGAAAAAAAATGTTGCGAGCCTGGGCCAAATGAAAATGCTCTTTAATCACTGAAATGCCGACCGCCCATAACGGAACTAAGATTGCTATGAACGAAAGATTGGGACGGATTTGATAGAGAAAAAATGTGCTGACTCCCAGTGATACCGCGGTTTTCCAGTTCCAGTTCCGAATAGCCAAAAGCATGCTACCAACAGAGAGATGTAGAAATGTCGCAGAAAGAGATTCCGTTCGGATAAAACGAAAAGCAAGAAAATTCGTTTTGTCCCAAAGCAAAAACGAAACAATAAGCAACGCAAATATTTTATTAAAACCAAAACTCAAAAGGCACCAATAAAGAAAAAAAATAGAAAAAACATAAGAAATCATCTGGACATACGGCCAAGGTTGAAAATCCTTAAATACCAATTGGTAACTCTTAATAATTAAAGGTAATCCGAAAGTCCGAAGATTCCCCAAGATAGAAGCCCAAGAAGAAAAATCAAATTCGATATAACTTGGCGCATCTCCCCCAAAAGCATAATTTGGGTCCCACTTAAGACAGTTGTTTATCGAGAGAAAGACTAAAAAAACGATTGACTGTACGACGAGCAACCATAGACAATTTTGGCTGTTGAGATATTGGAAGCTGGCTGTTACTTTCTTGCCTAACCAAAAAATTTGAAAATAATAACACATCCCTAAAAATGAAAACACCAGGCTATAAATAAAAGGATACCGTGTCAATTGTTGCAAAACAAAAGGGTTAATGAATAAAATTAATAAAAAAAAAGCAATCCCAATAATTCTAGATCTTTTTTCAATTTGCTCTACCACTGCTCTACCCTTCTGTATAATAAAACTATTGTCTGTCGACAAGAAAGGCGTCAAATTACGCTTACGCGGCTTCCCGCTTTAACCAGAAAGGCGGTAGTGTAAAACACAGAACCGCCGGCAACAAATAAATTCCGATCCAATCAAAAAGACGCGCGAATGGATAATTAAAAACGATTATTGGAATAAAACCAAAAACGAAAATGCTTCCAGCAATCATCAAAAAAATCGCGATATCCCGATGCCAGCACTTAAGCCGAACGACATCCCAACCATTGGCCAACAAAAAATACGTCAATTTAATAATCCCAAGAAAACCTAACCAAGGCAGCCATGATCGTGATTTACAATACTCCCTCATGCCGTAAAAAGTGCCGCCCACCAGCCAATGAACATATCTTTTCCATTCGCGAGTCAAAACAGCTATTGAAAATCTCATCAAAAGACGATCTGTTTCAAAATTATAATACTGAGTGTGAAAACCCGATAATGTCAACGTGTGTTTCCACGGTTCAATGTTCTGTTTTGGATCTGGAAATGGTTCAACTCCTCTAAGATGCCTTATAGCAACATCCCACGAAGTCATCAAATTAGGACCAAAGGCATTCGCCTCCATTTCAACTTTCTCCTCCTCAGAAACAAATGTAATCCATTCAAATGGGGAAAGATTGTTCGGCGGTGTTAGCTGGCGTTTACGGACCAATATTTCATCGGCCAACATTCTCACGTCCCCTGATAAATGCTGAATATTTTCTTCGTTCAAATAATGAACCGCGTGCCCCGCGAGACATCCACCGCTCATGGATACGACACCGAATTGCTCCACAACCAAAAGACGAAGCAAACAAAACAAAAAGAGCGGCAAGATAGTGACCAGAGAAAAGCGAAAGAAAATATTGCGAGCCCGGGCCAACAAAAAAGTCTCTTTAATCACTGAAATACCAACCGCCCATAACGGAACTAAGATTGGTATGAACGCGAAATTGGGACGGATTTGATAAAGGAAAAATGTACTGACTCCCAGCGATACCGCGGTTTTCCAGTTCCAGTTCCGAATAGCCAAAAGCATGCTACCAATAGTTAATTGTAAAAAAACCGCGGCAAATACTTCGGTCCCAGCATCACAGAATATGTAGTTGTCCGCATTATCCCAAAGTAACAAAGAAACAACCAACAACGCAAATATCCTATTAAACCCAAATCTCAAGAAACACCCATAAAGAAAAAATACTGATAAAATGTAAGACAATCTCTGAAAATGCGGCCAAAAGTGAAAATTTTGAAATACTAAACCATAAATCTTCAGGATCACCGGTAACCCGACCGTACGAATGCTACCCAAGGCTGAAGTCCAGGAAGAAAAATCAAAGCCAGTGTAACTCAGCCCATCTCCAGAACCAGCATGCAGTTGATATGATAGGAGGTCTTGATTCAACAGTAGATAAAAAATATAAATGGCGGCCTGCGTCATCAGCAGCCACCAACCATTATGACTCTCGAAATATTTAAAGACACCTATTACTTTTTTACCTAATCCAAAAAAATTAAAATAGCAACCCAAACCGAAAACTAAAAACAACAAGCTAAAAATATAGTACTGCACCGTCAATTGCTGCACAACAAAAGGGTTAATCAATAAAACTAATAAAAAAAGTAATATCCCAATGATTTTAAATTTATTTTCCACCTGGATTGACATCTTTCTTGCCCTTCCCCCGATTAAATCATGCAACTAAACCTTGGCATTCCATTGTTATGAACGAAACAGGGGATGATGCAAAACATTTTTGATGATGATATCGGAATTCTCATAATTGAACGATGCCTGACGTCCCGTCACAATCAAATGGTCAAACTGACTCAATCTCTGCTGCAGCTCAGCTGTTTTCTCACGATAATCCGTCGTCAAGATCGGATAAGAATACGGCACCTTAATTTCAAAAATACTCTCCACATCCAAATCTTGATCAATCATTTTTAATTTGATCAATTCCTTAATGACTTGAAGTTTGATGTCCGTAGAATTTGCAGCCAGGTCTTCCAGCGATTTAAACGGGTACTCCAAACAGACCACATCACTGACATTTTTGTTGCGGATAATGTCCTTGGAATGATTGGAGAGAATCGTCGCGCGCACAAACGGAATGTCAGAATCAGCATAATAGCAAACTTGGTGGTCCTTACGGCACCTCTTCAAGAAAGCATAAACAAATTTTGAATGTAAAAAATCCAGCGGTGGGCAAACGATGTTCAAAAGGCGGCACAAAGCAAAAGGATTGCCAGTCCATACCAACTCATCGATCTCATAAATCTGCCCATCAATGGTGGCTTGTTTTATCTTATTTTGCTCCACTTTTAACGCCGTAACACTTTTGTTCAAGATGATCCGTCCACCGAGCTGTAAAATTTTCTCCTTGTACGCGTCCACCAACGCGCCAAATCCATCGCTGAAATAATAAAAAGGCTCGTTGTCCCGGTCGGTCTTAAGCGATTGCGACAAAAACTTAAAAATATTAAAATCCCTTTTGGACTTGGCGTCTGTTGTCTGGGTCAAATATTGATTCGACTGCGCGAACGATTGATCCTCAATTTTAGTCGCGGAACGTAAGCTGGAAAACGCCCAATCCGCGTGTAATTTTTTTGGATCGGTCTGAAAAAACTTTCTCGTCAAAGGCTGAAAAAAAGAACGGTAAAGCGTTGGGCCATAGAGATCAAGAATCGCGCTTTCAAAATTTGGGCTACTCTCCTCATTCTTTTTCTTTAAAACCTGATCTAAAAAAACCCGAAGACTGAACCCCAATGGGAGTTGAAACAAGGAACGTGATGTCGGAGGCCAATCCACATACCGACCTTTCAGGTACAGCTTTCCATTTCTGCGTACCGACAGCCATTTTTCTTGAGGAATGACTTCAGCAACTTTCGCTCTAACCTGCTTATCCTTCAAATATAGAACATGGACCCCAATATCCAGACGACAATCATTGTGGCTAACCGAACGGGCCAACCCTCCCACTTCCGTTGAATTTTCCACAATGAGAACGTCGTATTTACGCAATAAACACTCGTAAGCAAACGCCAATCCCGTCAAGCCGGCTCCAACAATAATGATCTTTTTCATTTTTCTGCCTCTAAGATGGCAATATAAGAAATCCCTATTATCGGCCTTATTCTTTTTTCCAAGAATTGACAGGGGGGAACTAAATAACGGTCATAAAAATCCATCTGCAAGGTGTCCAACGAATCATGGATGCCTTTCCGTCTTAAAACACAATAATTTAGAAACCATCCCAGCGCCCCACTGATATTGAAAGCATAAAGATCTAGGATTTTAAAATGCGCTATCCTTGCCAGATTGATAATCCTTTGCTTAGAGTAGCGACGGAAATGTCCGGCTTCAGCGTCCAATGTCCCGTATAGAAGTTTATGCGCCGGGACGAGCAATAAAAGTTTCCCCCCCGTATGCCGCAAAATGTCATGGCACGTTGTCATCGCCTGGACATCATCTTCAATATGTTCAAGCACATTTGAAAATACAATCGTATCAAATGATTTTTTGGAATACTCTTTTAACCCTTCACGAAAGATATCAAGATACTCCACCTTAAAATTAGCGGTCGGCAGACATCGCTTTTGCATGAAAGCAATGGCCTCAGGTCGTGTATCAACAGACAAAAGGAATTGAGCGTCTTTCAGCAAATATTGAGTCAAATTTCCAATTCCGCACCCGATCTCCAAGACCGTTTCGCCGATGTAAGGCCGGAATTGCTCATACTGCCAATGGTTGTAATGGGATGCATTGAGCAAAACGAGCCCGGAACTTTTTAAGATCGCATCCATAAAATTTTACAATGGCCAAATTTCCCGTCGGATTCGACGGCAGAGGATCTGAAATAGACTATGTGTCACTGAAAATATATTCTGCAAATGAAACGCCCGCGAAATCCCCTTCTCGCGGTCACGGTTAGCGACTTGCACTTCGCAATAGGTCTTACGTTCACCCAACATGATCACGAGCATCTCCGCTTGATAGGCAAATCCGCTGCTCGATGGATGCCAGCGCATGATATTGAATCGCTCGTGCAAAACAGTGCCATTGTAATATTTGATGTGATGTCCACCAATGGAATTGACAATGAACGTGAATAGCTTCGACAAATTTCTCCGAAAAACGTTACGCGTGTCCAACTCACCAAAATAAGGGATCACGATATCGGCGGTTCCCCTTCGCTGGATGATTTCCCTCAGGGAATCGGCAGTTTCTGAATTATCCCCACAAACCATCATGTAATATTTACCGAATCCTACAAAGGCACCGTCAATATAGTTATAACCTAATCCTTTGCGTTTTTCATTATTGATGAGGCGCAAAAACAGCCCCTGATGTTCCTTGGCATAATTCTCCACCAACATTTTGGTATGGTCCGTAGAACCATCATTATAAATCAACAATTCGAAAGTTAATTTCAACTCCTCAGCGACCGCTACGAGCTTGTCCAGGGTCGCGATGATGCTATACTCTTCATTAAGACATGGAATAAAAAACGTGATGTCAATCAGGTTTTCAATGTCTTGCCTTTTTTTCTCTAATTCCCCTAACGATACATTCACAAATCTCTCCTCAATTTGAAAACTAAGACGTCAACAACTCTGCGCATCATTTTCTTTTAAAAATATCCAAATTCTGGTCAATGACCGTGTCAATGACCGACCAAACCTTCGGGGTCCTTATCCCCAGCTCCTTAACCAACCGCGTTGTATCAAAGGTTGTATTCCGCGGAAGATGTTCTATAAACAATCCGGATTCACTTGCCAACACGGGTTGCACCAAATCTTGACGGACCCTCATTCGATGAGCAAGACGATAGGCGATTTGCGCATAAGTCACGTCTTGATCGCTGGAAATCTGAACAATGCCCGATAACCGTTTTTCTATCATGAGACAGGAAACCTGAACGGCTGTCGATAATAACAACGGAGAAATGACTTTATCTCTAAACGGTTGGATCTTTTTTTTACTTTTCAGCGCTAAAATCCATTCCTGCAACAACTGTGTTTCCGGTCCAAAAATTTTTGTGAGACGAAGAACTGCCATTAAATTTCCCAAAGGCAACATTTGCCTTTCCGCTTCTGCCTTCTGACGTCCATGTTCGGTCTGCGCAGATACCGGGGCATCAACTTTAACACAAGGCACAGCACCATCATAAACCAAATTAGTAGAAAAAAAGACCACAAACACACCTGCCTTAATCAATTTCTCTGCCAATCGAACCATCGCCTCAACGTTTATTTTCGCTGTCTTCAAAGGTTCTTTATGACAATACTCCAGTGAGTCACAAGCAGCACAAAGAAAGGCAACTGAAATGTTGCTGGGAAACCGCACCGAAAAAATGTCTTGTTCAAGATCTAAAAAAATTCTGTTTTCTGATAACAACTCCCGCCGCCGGGTTGTTTCTAAGACCGTCCTCCCCGAACGTTTTAAAGTTTCGGCTAAAGCATTTCCGATCAAACTATCTGCTCCGATCACTATGATCCGTTCATCACTCATTTTCTTGTCATCATTTCTTTTTTGACACTCGAAATTAGCCGCTTGCAGTATTTTAACTATCTGACCCTAAATTCTTCTGTAACTTATTAATTTACTCGCTCCAACGCCAATAAATACTGTCCTTGAGAATAAATTTTATAGTGATTGTGAAAATAACTCAGTAAAACGATTAATTCAACAGGTGTTTGATAATGCTTGAGATACATCTCATAATAATAAATAAAGTATCTTTTCTCAATAAAAACATATTTGGGCCCTGAATTCTCCAATTGCTGTAGTGTCATTTTAAGTTGATTGATGGTCAGAATTCTAGGCCCCCCATAATTCAGTTCATTCAAATCATCCGGATAAAACAATGTATAATAAAAAAACGGACTTCGGTTACTTGGTATAAGGAATGCCAGGGGGCGGCTACTAACGATGCAGACTTTTTCTTTAGGATCTGTCAATTTTGAAATAAGATTGATATCTTCTTCATCCAATGAATAATCCGATTTTGCAGCAACGGTCCCATCTAAAAATAAACTTTTTGCATACCCCCAAAGATGAGGATACATCCAAAACCTTTGATTAGTTACTAAAGAAGCAACTATCAAAACAACCAAAACTAAACGGATTTTTTTCCTTCGACAATACTTCTCTCGCGCCAACAGTTTGTTAAGCCAATAACAAACAATAGAGACAAAAGGGATACAAGTGCCAAAGTAGACAGTAGGGGCGGGATTATTAACATAATGAGTATAGAGAGCTAAACCATAGATACAGATGGGGATAATAAGAACATCCTTTAATTTTAGATTTTTTGTAAAATACGAGCTTCCAATAATAAGCAATGAAAACACATAGCTCAATGGAATTAACAACGCAATCCAGAAAGCCGCAAAATACCTTTGCTCTAAACTATAATAAATGGGCGTTTCCGAAAACCCCAGAGAAGATATGTAACTTATTCTCTCCACCAAATTCGACCAAAAGGGCTTCATCAGTACCTGCGACTTAACAAAAAACCATAATATGGAAATAAAAGTGACCCAAGGGAGCAATAAACATCCAAAAAGCCAAACCAAAGTCTTACCAAGATTTCTAGCTATTAATCCCCACTGAAAAGACGCCAATGCCATGACAAAAATGTATGAATACGCTGCAAGTAAAAGATAAATTCCGGTATCTGTAAAATAAAATATTGCCATACCATTGATCACAAGCGCAAAGATAAGAAGCCATCTCTTATGATACCGATTATGAAGTAACAACAACAAAAAAAATGCTCCATCAAATAAATATCGAATGACCGACGATGAAGGATATCTCCAGATTAAAACATCACCAACATATGTTCCCGATAATTTTTCAAACATAACGCATTTAAACGCTAACAGCACCCCTAAGGTGGCTAAAAACGCGTCTCGAAACCACACCCTCAGAAAAAAATAATAAATGATAAAATAAAAAGACGCCAACCAAACAAGCGCGGAAATAAAATTTTCATAATTCAACCCTCCCAACATCCTGGAAAATTCGGCTATCACCATGGAAACTCCCATTCCATATTCACTATACACATCAATATTGGGCAGGCCGCCTTTAAGATACGCCCATGCAGGGTACATAAAATCATCCATATGATGAAATTTCTCCTGACGGAAAATAACAGATGCCGCTTGAACGGTATTAGGAATATATAACATCAAGAAAATAATTGGTGGGACAACAAAATCAAAATAATGTATGCCCCAAATCCTCATTCGAGCATATACAGACTTCTCCCAAAGCGATTTGATGATTTTCCAAAAGAAAGACCAAAAAAACTTCATGAGTCCACTAAAAATAAGGATACTATAAAATAAATAGGTATGAACTGTCGATTGTCCAAAAGTTGTCATTCTAAACAAAATGATTGCAATTAAAAATAATACAAAAATTTCAGACAGTAAAAATTTAGACAATTTTCTAGCCAACTGTTCGCTTGAGATTGCATTTCGGAAAATAATCAGAACGATAACTTGCAGGAAAATAGTCGCTGTGACAAAAACCTGATAAAATAAAATTTTTCTTTCAAATCTAAGATGCTGATGATAGTAAGGAAGAACTAAATCGTATTTTGGAGTAGGGCTGGGTAGATAGGAATATACGCAACCCACAACAATCATAAACTGGATGCTCTCAATAATGACGATAATGGAAAGCAAAATAATATTCCGAACTTCTTGTGAAAAACCTTTTGATTTCGATATTAACATGGTGACAAAAAATAATTTTTATAAGTCGAGAAAATGTCTGAACGCATCCATCACAAAGCAATTATTCAAAACGAACCATGACCCTTCCAACCCCGCCTTTCTCAAGTACCGAAAAAGCGCGATTGACTTCGCTCAAACAGAACTGCTGCGTGATCAGTTGATCCAGCTTAAGTTTTCCGGAAAGATAAGCCCGCGCGTACTTTGGAATATCAACATCTGTATTCGTTTCACCACCCCAAGTTCCCGTGATGCGTTTTCCTTTGATCAAATCAAAGGGATCGATGGAAATCTTGCTTCCCTTTTTCAGGTTTCCAGCGATCACGACCCGTCCTCGATCTTTCACCACCGCAAAGGCAAGTTCCATCGCTTGTCCAGCCCCAGAGCATTCAACCGCGTAATCAATACCTTCTTCGCGCAAACGATTGAGTTGACTTGAAAATGTTTTCTCACTGGCATTCAAAACATTTGTCGCCCCCAAAGACTTTGCAAAATCCAATTTTCTTTTCAAGATATCAATGCCGATGATCCGTTGGACACCCGCCATCTTCGCTGCTAAGATCACCGCCGCCCCTATTCCCCCGACACCAATGACCGCCAGCGATGAGCCGTTCTTCACTTTCAATGTGTTTAAAACCATCCCGGCCCCCGTGGGGATCGCGCAACCCAAAAGTGCTGCCGCCATCGGCGGTATTTTCTTTGATACTTTAACGACACGATTTTCTGACGCGATCGTATACTCACTCAAACAAGCCACGGCCCCCGAATTGATCCTTTTTTGCCCTTGAAGATAGATGGTTGATGGGATATCGCATCCTTGACCTTTAATCCACGATAGAACAACCCGATCCCCTTTTCTAACTTTGGTGACTCCCCCTCCGGTCTTGATCACCTCCCCTGATCCTTCGTGGCCCAGCAAGTGCGGAAGAAAAGGATCTTCGCCCTTATAACCCTTGATTTCATTCAATTGACTACGGCAAAGTCCGCAGGCCAACATCTTGACCAACACCTGCCCATTCTTTAAATCCGGAACAATGATTTCTTCAACCCGAAGTGGCCGGTTTAACTGATATAAGATGGCTGCTTTTGTTTTCAACATCCCACGTCCTCATCAAAAAAACTTAATAATCATAAATCTAGATTCTTTAAGGAATAAACCAATAGTAGTCCCCGCGATATCCCGTTTCTTTGAATGATTTCTTCCAACCTTCAACAGAAAAATACGTTAATGCCGTCAGGTTCCACATATCCATTCGCTTTTTCTCTTCCGCGTTTCGATAGGCATCAACCGTAATGAACGCGGCCCTTTTTGAAACCCGTTGGATCTCTTTGAGGGCCAACCGGCATTCCTCAACGGCCAAATTGTGTATGGTATTGATCGAGATCACAAGATCAAAACTCTTATCGGCAAAGGGGAGTTCTTTCGCGTTCCCGACTCGCAAATATGGTTTCATGTCATCGATCGCGTTTCCGATGGCGTATTCTGAGATGTCAATACCTTGAACCTTGATCCCTGGGATCAATTCACAAAAATCATGCAACATAAACCCCTTGGCACAACCAACATCCAAAATTGAGCTTTCTTTCGAAAGTCCGTAGCGCGCTTGAAAATCCGGCACAACCGGCTGCCAAAAGCGCGGATGATACTTATATCCCCCGTAACCATAACGGCGATCACCGTCGAAATAATCCTTAGCAAATTCGCGCCCAATCCGATGGTCTTCTGCCGTCTTGCGTTCTTGGCGCTGCTCCAAATTCCTTTTCGTTTGGGGGTAATTCTTTAATAAATCAATTTCACCCATCACTCATCCTTTGTCCTTATTTCTTATTTGAAAAATAAATATCTTTGATCAAACCGCCCGTCGTTTTCACGACACTGATAAAATTTTTTAAAGTAAATGCTTTCGATCTGCTCTGAGGATCAGGCTTATGGGTAAAAGGCACCTCGATATAAGTTGCCCCTGTCCTAAGGGCGCGGATCAAGATTTCAGAATAAAACTCGTAGCCATTCGATTTTAAGGTTAATGATTTGAGCAATCGAACAGGATAGACCGTCGGGCCATTATAGTACCTCAAACGAAAATGAAAAATGGCATTCATCAACCATACAAACGTCTCGGAAACAATTTGCCGTAAAAACGGACGACTTTCCGGATTGCCCATATAAGACACGATGATGTCCGCCTGCCCGATCTTTGTCAGAATAGGAACCATAGAGTCCTTATCAATGGAATGGTCTCCTGGGAACCACGTCAGATAATTCTTTGTCGCTATCTTGATTGCGTCCTTCGTGCTCGCGGACAGCCCTCGATTCACGGAATATTGAGTCACCCTTATCCGAGGATTGGATTTCGCCAACTGATCAATGATGGCTCCGGTCCTGTCCGTGCTCCCGTCATTGAAAACCAACAATTCATAATCCGGGCAATGCTCTTCTAATAACTGGATTGCTGACTCAACGGCCGCCCGCACATTCTTTTCTTCATTCAATGCCGCCATGACCATGCTAACCGACTTATCCATAAAACCCTCACTGTTGTTTGTTCGCTAAATCATATTGAGTGGCAAAATAATGTGTTTGGGGTTCAATTGAAATAATTTAGGCAGCATATTACGAATGTTATTTATGGACGCGATGGCGGTCATCATAACGATGGAATTCCGAACGTCTTCTACGTGTTCCCACGTCATGATTCGGATAGGAAGATTCAGGTAATGTAACCCCTCTTTTCGTTTATCGTCGTCAATGACTCCTTGCAAATAAAAAAACGCGCCGCCCAAATGATATTTTAAGACCGGCAGCATCAGGGCCGCTCCATACCCATAGATGTTCTCTTTCTTCCAATCTTCCAAACGTTCCGAAGTCAGTCGCATAGAATGTTTGAAATGCTCGTATCGCCTCAGGATCTCATCGACCTTAATATCCCCAAAAATCGTCTTCACTTTTTTCCCGGATTTCCCTTTTTGAAACGCAATGAGAATATCCCCCCAATGATTTTGATTGATCTGCCAATCCAATAATTGACAATCCAATCCTTTAAGCATGTGAAAAATTGATTTCAATGTAAAATAATTCAGGTGCTGATGAAAAATTTGATCAAAACGACATCCTTCCAATAAAGTTTCTAAACAAGGGAATTGAAAAAAAAAGAGCGTGCCATCGGATACCGCGGCCACCAATTTCTTGATGAAACCTTTAGGATCGCTGACGTGTTCTAAAGTATCTTTGCAAATGATCCCGTCGACTTTGGACATGTCCAAATCAATATTTTCAAAGAAATCTCCGATGACCTTGATCTTACCCTTCGAAAATTCCACTTCCTTATCTTTCAGAATAGGATCCACCCCTGTCAATTGACGAGCTTGGGATTGCAGCGTTTTTAAGACATACAGGTCATTGCAACCCAACTCCAGGATATGTTCAAAATGGCGATCACCGACAGCTCCCTTAAAAAATTCAAGAAAAAAGTCGCCGGATTCTCTTGCTGTGGCACTCTCTGATGTTCGAAAAAAATATGAAAAATTCTGACCATATTGCAACTCGACATCAATAACGCGCGCCAATTGCCCATGTCCACAGTTGGCGCAAAAATGGAAACTTTGATCAAGGAAACCAACTTTTTTAGCAATCGGCCGACTCGAATAAATCTCGGTCATGGGAAAATCCGGTAGACGGATCACCGGAGCCGCCATCTTTGTATCACAAATCACGCATCGAGTACGTTGCTCATACTTGATATTTTTAAATTTCGCTATATCGAGTTCTATTTTCATGTCATTCGGTTGTTATTGAAAATAAATATCCTTCATCAGAATTAAAAGTACCCTCACTCCCCCCAAGAGATTCTTAGAACTCAAGGCCGTTGATTTTCCTCCTTTGCGTCCGATGTACTCAAAAGGGACCTGACGGAAACGGTGTCCAGCCTTGATCAGACGCACAAGACATTCCGGCAAAAGCATCAGCCCATCTGATTTGATTGGAATGGAGCGAACCAATGAAACCCGATAAACAAAGGCGCCCGTATAGCATCTTAGCTTCAATCTAAAAATGAAATTCATGGTATTGATAAAAGTTTTGGACAGGAACCGTCGGAGCCAAACGCGCTTATGCGTCGTTGATGGATAAGAAGTCACAAAATCGACATCGCCAAGATTGGGAAGAAAATCACGCAAAAACATCGCGGAAATTTCATTATCACCTGCAAAAATGCTTATATACTCTTTTGAGGCCAGCCCGACCGCCTTTCGGTAAGAGGTGCCGTATCCCAAGTTCCTTTCATTATGAACGACTCGGATCTTAGGATTATTTTTTGCCATTTCTTCGGCCAAGACGCCCGTTCGGTCGGTGCTGCCGTCGTTCATCACCAATACTTCATAATCATCCCAATGTCCGGAAACAGCCTCAATGACATTCTTGATAGCCGCTTGAATGTTGTCCTCTTCATTCAAAGCCGGCACAACCACTGTGATCGATTTTTTTAAATTCAATGTTCTTCTCTTTCCCAGAAAATCTCTAACACATGGCCCTTAACTTACCGCCATTGACATGAAAACACGAGCCAGTCACCCAAGACGCCTGCTTAGAAACCAAAAATACAGCAAGGCCGGCAATATCTTCGCCTACACCAACGCGCCCCAAAGGAATCTTGGCACATTCTTCCTGATCAAATCGCTTTTTTGCTTCTTGAAAAGAAATATTAAATTTGTCCGCCAAATTTTTGACGTTGCGGTCCCACAAATCACTCAACACCGGTCCGGCACAAATGACATTGACCAATATGTTTTCCTGACTCAATTGATTCGCCAAACTTTTCGTCAAATTGATGACCGCGGCCTTTGCCGCGGTATAGTGCGAATTATAGTAACCCGGCTCCACGCCTGAGATTGAAGAGATGTTAAGGATCTTTCCTCTCGAAGATTTCCTGATCAATGGCAAAGCATATCGAACACAATGGACAACGCTCATCACATTGGTTTGAAACGACTGCAGCCAGGCATCTTCGTTAAGTTCCATAAAATTTCCAAACTGATCAACTCCCCCCGCGTTATTAACCAGGATATCCAAACGGCCAAATTTTTTATCAATGAATTTCATGACTTTTCGCACATCCGAGATCGATGTAACGTCACACGTGATGGCCTCAACTTTTGCCCCAATGACTCGCAACTCCTTTTGCACGGTCTTTAAGTTAACTTGTCGTCGGGAACAGATCACAAGGCGGACACCTTCCGCGGCTAAGGCCTTGGCAATATTTTTGCCTATTCCCTTACTGGCTCCGGTCACAAGCGCTACTTGTCCTTTTAAACCCAAATCCATTATGCTTTCCTTTTCTTTTTTTCGGTCAAACGGAAAACCAAACCACTTTGTTCCTGCAACGATAATCCGCCATCCACCGTCAAAAAGTGCCCCGTGATAAACGCGGCACGGTCAGAACTTAAAAATAATACCGCTTGAGCAACATCATCAGAAAACCCCACCCGTCTTAAAGGATGACAGAGTTCAGCCTTCACTTTATAAGATTTATTATTGGCCGATTCAAACCGCTGCCGGTCTTCATCTTTAACAATAAATCCCGGCATGACTGCGTTCACTCGCACTCCCGAAGGGCCTCCTTCCATCGCTAAATAGCGAGTCAGTTGCAGCAACCCCGCTTTCGCGGCATGATAAGCCGGAGACTGATGACACGTGAGAACAGCCGCAACCGAACTGATGTTCACAATGCTTCCTTTACCGACTCTGGTCATATGACGGATGGCCTCTTGCGACGCGAAAAAAGCGGTCTTCAGCTCTTCCATTTCCGTTGCCCACGATTTTTGAGTTTCCGCGAAAAGGGCCATTCGCTTTGCGCTGAATCGAACATTATTAACCAACACATCCAGCCGCCCTTTTGTTTTCACGACCGTCTTCAACATCTTTTGCGGGGCGCCCACCCGACTCAAATCCAATTTTAAATAATCCGCTTTCAGGCCTTGCTTTTGCAATTCAAAACAGGTTTGCTTAGCGGATGGCTCATGGATATCACAAATCACAACAACAGCGCCGTTTTGACAAAATGCCCGGGAAACATTCTTTCCTATCCCCCTGGCTCCTCCCGTGACGACCACAACTTTATTTTTTAAAAAATCGTCCATTGCTCAGCAACTTTGTTTTGTTAACCCATGATAGATTTTTGCAAATTCATTCATCAAAATTTCTTTATTCTCATCAACGCGCAAAATTTTTTGCAACGGTTTAGAAAAATTGAAATGATCGCTTAGGCCCAATTCCTTTTCCATCTCCGCGGCATGGTGTTCAAGATTTTTAAAAATAACAAAGGGTTGATCACCAAATAGGACCATATTGCAAGGACCACTGGCCATCCCCATAAACGCATCCGCACTTTGAATGAGCGCTAAATCCAAAGACAACTGGCTTCCCTTTTTTTGGGCAACAACCACATTCGTCAACAAAACGATCCTCTCATCAACTTCTTCATTACCGACAAGAATGAACGTCGCGTCAAACTTTCCCTGACAGGCCCGAAAGAATTCCAACCAGGCCGGCTGATAAGCGTTACTGCACCTTTTCTGTAAAGGATTGTTCTTAAGATGCACCGCCACCGTGAGACCAGTCGGTGCGTAGGTCTTGATAAAATCCCGCGCCCTATCAACACATTCTCGACTAAGAGAAAGCGCAACAACGCGACCATACTCCTGAAAAAGACTTTGCACATCTAAAATGTCTTCGTAATGATAATTTACGAATCGTTGATTCTGAAACTCCGGCCAAACCAAACAACCCGGTTGTTCCGACAATTGCTTAAACCCTTGCGTCCCGGATGAAAAATACCAACCGTCAATGCCTTCAAGATGAAGCAAGGCGGATAATAGCGCGGAGTCCCGGCAATTCTCAGCGTCAAGAACCAAGCATGAATCGACATGAAAACCGTCTTTAGAGATATCCACCCCGCGCAAATTTTCAGCAGGCCCGACAATACAAATCCGCGCGCGGGACAAATGACACGTTCGCTTTTGTATCAACAACTCTTCAACTAGAACCAACCCGCCCCCCAGCGTTAAAGCCGACCTTTTCAAATCCCACAACCCTAAAATTTGACTTGGCGCGTCCTTGACTTGGGGATTCACGCTCAACCCCCAATCAAATCTTGCTTGATTTTCTTGACCATGCCTTCAACGGTAAAACCCAAGTCTCGACACAAGTCCTCATAAGAACCATAACCACGAATGAAATCATCAGGAATCGCAATGGTGGCGTACTTAATCCCCTCAATATCTTTTGCTGTTCGTAAAACCTCGTCCCCAAGCCCTCCATACATGCTATGCTCCTCGACAACGAGAACCTTTCGGGTCTTTTCAAGACTCCCACGAACGCAGCGCTGGTCAAAGGGTTTGATCGTATGCATATAAATGATTTCAACTCCGCAATCTTCCTGTTGAAGAATTTTTGCCGCCTGAATAGCGTTCTTCAATTGTGAACCGGTAACAATAACGGAAACATCTCTTCCTTCTTGAATGATCAACCCCTGCCCAACTTTGATCCGATTCGGATCATACTCATGGCCATGCGAATTTTTAGGAATGCGAAAATAATTCAATTTTCCATTCTTGTAATTCTGTTTGAAAAGGACATCAAATTCCTGAGCAGAGGCGGGAAACATGATTTGGGTCTCCGGTAGGGATTTCAAAAGCGAAAAATCAACATAGCAATGATGCGTGCACCCTAAATTGGAATAATCGAACGCGCTTCCGACGGTAATGATATTGCCTCCCAATTTTTGATAGCAAAAATCCAATTTGATCTGCTCATAAGATCGCTCCACGATAAATGGGGCAATGGTGTGAACAACCGGATAAAGCCCGGCCTTGGCCAAACCAGCCCCCATACTGATCATCGTCGGTTCGCAGATGCCGATATTATAAAAACGCCCTGGACAGGCCTCGGAAAAAGGTTGCAACTTAAAATGGCTGATATCCCCAACCATGACCACCAGCTTATCGTCCCGTCGTCCAACCTCAAGCAAGGTGTCGGCAAACTGCTGCCGGATGTCCTTACCGCTCATGCCAATGCCTCCATAATCACTCGCATTTCTTCTTGAGTTGGGATGCGATGATGCCAAGTGCCATGCCCTTCCAACAGGGGGACTCCGTAACCTTTAACTGTCTTAGCAAGAATGACGTGCGGCTGACCAGTGGATAGGAATTGAACATCGCGCATAGCTTGGTCCAGCTCTTTTTGAACATGCCCATTGATCACTGTCGTCTTCCAGCCAAAGGCTTTCCACTTAGCATCTAAATTTTCTTTAGGCATGAGCTGCGCGGCCGAACCATTCCAATCGACCACGACGCACAAGTTCCCCAACTCTCTATTATTAGCGATATTCGCCGCCTCCCAAACCGTGCCCTCCTGACACTCCCCATCGCCCACCAAAACATAAATCTTATTCTTGAATTGGCGTATCCTAAGGCCAAGCGCCAACCCAACGGCCATTGATAAACCATGACCTAATGATCCCGTGTTAGCTTCGACCCCCGGGACCTTAGTGAGATCCGGATGCTCCCCCAAAATCCCTCCTGACCGGCAAAATGAATTCAGATCATTCTCCGTAATAAAACCATGGCGCGCCAACACCACATATAACGCCAAACATCCATGCCCTTTGCTTAAAATGAAATAATCCCTCTCTGGCCATTGTGGTTTTTTCGCGTCAAATTTTAAATACTTTTGATACAAAGTCACAACGATATCAATGATAGAAAACGCGCTTGGGATATGACCATCCTTACCCTCAAAGCACATTTTTGCTATTCGCCGACGAAAATCTTTGTTTAAAATTTCGTTTTGCTTTGTCATCCTATCCTGCTTTCATTGCCCAAAATAACCTCGCCCCTGCCCGCCATCAATGGGAATAATACTTCCCGTGTTAAAAGAAGCCTGTTGCGAACACAAAAACACAACCATGTTCGCGATCTCTTCCACACGGCCAAAACGACCGATGCGTTGACGTTCCTTTAAAAATTTCTTAACGTGTTCGGGGTTTATTTTTGAAACCTTGTCCCAGTACCCTTTTTCGGTAAAGACGGCCCCTGGCAATACCGCAGAGACCACAACTCCATCGGGTGCTACAACACCACCTAAACTTCTCGTATATGCCGTCACCGCTGCTTTCATGGCGCAATAAGTCACTGGTCCGTGATTTTCCATTGCCGAGATGGAAGAAATTTGAATCACCCTTCCCCACTTCCTTTTTTGCATCGAAGGCACGAGCTGGGCATTCAATTCGACCGCTACTTCAAAATTCATTCGATAAATTCGCCGCCAATCTTTGATCGAACAAAACGGGTCCTTAATGCCCAAGGTCCCTCCCAAATTATGAACAATGATATCAACTTCTCCAAATTCCTTTTTTAATTTCTTTGTCAATTTCCGCGGCCCGTCCTCCGGCAGCAGATCCATGACCATTCCATAATTCCCTTGACTCAAAGAGTTCAACTCCTTCATCAAGGACGCGATATCCTTGGCCGTTCGTGAAACAACAGCGACGGCAACGCCTTCTCTCGCCAAAGCCAACGCGATGGCGCGGCCGATGCCGCGTCCGGCTCCGGTTACTAAAGCCCGTTTTCCTTTTAATTGAAATTCCATAGATCACCTCATAACTAAGCGCCCGAATTTAAAAACATTTTATCATCCACAAGATCAATCCTTGATCAAAACTTGATTTTCTTTGTTGTCCCTAGCAAACAGAATTTTGTGTGACATTTTTTCTCGTCTTTAATTCAAAATAAATAAGTACGATAAAACCGATGCTGGAAACCAACCCCGCCAGCACCAGAAATAATCTCAAAGCCGTGTCTGGCCAATATTCAATTGTGATTTTATGCGATCCTTTACTCACGGGGAAACCTAAAAAGGCCTCATTCACCTTGAAAATCTCCGTTCTTCTTCCATCGATCTCCACTTTCCATTTCTTATCAAATGGATAATGAAAGATCAACCAGCCCTCTTTGGATTTTTCATGTAAGAATTCTAAATAATCCGGCTGATACTTCAAGACCTTAATACCATTGATCGGCCCATTCGGATAACATATTTGAATGGGGATTTGCGGCTCATTAAAGTCTAAGGGCAACCCTATCGATAATTTATTTGTTTTATAGTTCTGGACATCAAAACTCATAGGTAAAACTGGTTTACCCTGAGTTTGCCTTAACGGCACATTGCCGATGGACGCCTGAAGAAATTGGGCATCATCGGTAAAAATCGTGCTGCTTATCTCTCTAGGAAAATTATCCGGAAGATCCATAGAATATATTTTAACAAACTCTCCTCGATCAAATCTGGTTGATGGAAAGCTGTTTAATAGACCGCCTTTGCATTGCATCTCGACGATGGGCTTTTCAGCCTCGCCTTTCAGATTTTTCCCAACCCAGTCATCCAAATTGTCTGGGCAGGCGACAAGCGTATTATCCGCGACCGTAATCAATTTTTCATTTAAGTCGCGAGAGACGATCGCTTGAAAGTTATTATTTCTTGAGCACACGGCTTTTTCCGCAAAATAAAACATCCGATTTTCTCTGATCAAATATCTTTGCATCCAACCGTCCTCGGCAAAAATTCGGTAAGATTTATGGACTGGCCGATGCTTAAAGGCTACATGAAAATATTTCTCAAAATTTGTGTAACGCGTGAATAAACCGAAAGAATTGAGAACTTCCGTTGCAAAACATCCTAAAATTCTAACAAAATATTTACAATTGAAATAGTACCTGAAAGGATATTCATTGGGATTCTGGAAATCATAATAAATTGACCCCCCATGCTCAAGTATCCTTATATTCTTTGGATTTTCTAAATCCCTTTGTACTTCCTTCAGAATAAGCGGGTAAACGAGCATGGCCTTTAATATTGGACGCATATAGAGCGAAACAGCCGAAGCTTCATAATTGAACCAAAAGGTGACTATAAAAAATATTGAGAACATTCGTATTCTCATTTTACTTGTTAGACTCAAAACGACCAAAACGGTTGAAAAAAACAGTAAAAACAACACGCTTGCAACTAAATAGCTTACCAACTCTTTATTAATTACTCCCCATAAATAATTAAATACCAAGCAATATAACACCACACCCATAGCTGCCCCCACAATGCAAGCAACTTGTGCGAACGAAATGTTCTTCTGCTTGAAAACCCACTGATAAATACTAGAGCCTCCCATGGCCATTATTGGAATCAAAGAATAAGGCAAGGGAAAGGCTCCTATCATATGAAAACTATTTACACCAAACTTAAAAGGATTTGTTAAAGCGTTGATCCAATGAACCACACCACCTAATGAAATCGCGTTTCGATCAGTATTTAAGAGCACCATGAATAAAATGGTTAATAAAAATATGTATTTCCTTTTGTCCTTAAAAGTTATCGTTCCCACGGCTATTAAGAATATGGTAAAAACGCCGAGGAAATGCCAACTGTGCGCCCATCCCCATCCATTCAAATTCAGAGTTAGATCAACGCTATTGGCTAAAAACTGTGACTGCGGAGCATAAAAAATAGGGCGTTTGAAATATTCAGAGACACTAAACATATTTTCCAGACGTGATTTTTTTGGCCCAGCATAATAATCACCATAATTTTGGATTGCCAGATAAACATACGGGCCTATGATCACGCAAATAAAAGCCAAAATGAATAAACATTTGCCGGGCTGTTGAAACAAAATCTTATAGTCAAAACGAAGCTGTTTAAAAAATAAGCCGGCCGCATTCTTGATACTGCCGAAATTGACAATAATCACCGACAACAAGAACATATGAAAGAGTTGATACATGTAAAGAGCCCCGATGGGCGATGCATAAACAACAACCGCTCCCGTAAAAATCAGCTTTAAAGAATTATTTAAACTAAAATCCTCAAACAGCTTTAATAAAAAATGCATAAAAAACGGGATAAAAATATACATATCTCCAACACCCGTTCCATAAAACATGGAATAAGACAATATGACATTGATGTAAAGCAAACTAAAAAACGTCACCCATCGCGAGGACGAGAATCGACGGATTAATAAATAAACACCGGTTGATTGCACGAGAAGACATGTCGATGGATAAAATATTGAGAAAATCCTGTGAAAGGCAACGCCAGGGCTTTCAAAAAGAGGGGAAAAAATGAAATAATTGATGAGAATACTGAGTTTAACGATTGAAAGATTATAACCTGCGCAAAAAATGTGAAAGGCAAAAGGCATTTGGTCGTAGGAATTCCATAAACCAATTCTGTGCTGTAAAAAATTAGAAATATTATTAAAATTCGCGATGTAAGGAATGCTGTATTCGCCGAACCTGATTTGGCTGAGGTTGAATTTCAAAAAATCCGGGTTATAGAACCCAAAAATAGCTAAGGAAAGGATCGTACTGAAAAAAATGAGGAAAAATGGATTAGCCGTGAACCCTTCTTTGATTTTATTAAAACAAAAACCCTTTACTAAGTTCAAAGATGACTCCTTAAGACCTGTGAAAATATTCATGCGACATCGCTTTGATCTCGTTCCAATTGTCATCAATCCACTTAACGACCTTCGGCAATCCCCTGATCAATCCCGATCCGCGTGGTCAAAACTTGATTTTCTTTGTTGTCCCTAGCAAACAGAATTTTGTGTGACATTTTTTCTCGTCTTTAATTCAAAATAAATAAGTACGATAAAACCGATGCTGGAAACCAACCCCGCCAGCACCAGAAATAATCTCAAAGCCGTGTCTGGCCAATATTCAATTGTGATTTTATGCGATCCTTTACTCACGGGGAAACCTAAAAAGGCCTCATTCACCTTGAAAATCTCCGTTCTTCTTCCATCGATCTCCACTTTCCATTTCTTATCAAATGGATAATGAAAGATCAACCAGCCCTCTTTGGATTTTTCATGTAAGAATTCTAAATAATCCGGCTGATACTTCAAGACCTTAATACCATTGATCGGCCCATTCGGATAACATATTTGAATGGGGATTTGCGGCTCATTAAAGTCTAAGGGCAACCCTATCGATAATTTATTTGTTTTATAGTTCTGGACATCAAAACTCATAGGTAAAACTGGTTTACCCTGAGTTTGCCTTAACGGCACATTGCCGATGGACGCCTGAAGAAATTGGGCATCATCGGTAAAAATCGTGCTGCTTATCTCTCTAGGAAAATTATCCGGAAGATCCATAGAATATATTTTAACAAACTCTCCTCGATCAAATCTGGTTGATGGAAAGCTGTTTAATAGACCGCCTTTGCATTGCATCTCGACGATGGGCTTTTCAGCCTCGCCTTTCAGATTTTTCCCAACCCAGTCATCCAAATTGTCTGGGCAGGCGACAAGCGTATTATCCGCGACCGTAATCAATTTTTCATTTAAGTCGCGAGAGACGATCGCTTGAAAGTTATTATTTCTTGAGCACACGGCTTTTTCCGCAAAATAAAACATCCGATTTTCTCTGATCAAATATCTTTGCATCCAACCGTCCTCGGCAAAAATCTGGTAAGATTTATGGACTGGGTTATGTTTAAACGCCGTATAGAAATATCTTTCCAAATTTGTATAACGGACAAATGAGCCAATCATGTTAAGCACTTCCGTCATGAAATAACCTGACATCGGAAGATAAATTTGACTATTAAAATAGTATCGAAAGGGGTAAATGTTCGGATTCTGATAATCATAATAAATTGGCCCCCCATGCTCATGTATCCTTATGTTCTTTGGATTTTCTAAATCCCTTTGTGCTTCATTCAGAATAAGCGGGTGAACGAGCATGGCCTCTAATATTGGACGCATATAAAGCGAAACAGCCAAAGCTTCATAAGCAAACCAAGAAATAAAAATTGAGAATAACACCGTCTGTTTTATAAATAATGTTTTTGATCTTACAAACATTCTCCATACTGCTAGAAATGCTGCAAAAACCAAGGAGCTTATACCCAAATATGAAATTAAACCATTACTTAGAGTGTTTTCAAAATAGTTAAAAACTCCGCAATACAGCATGATTCCCCCAAGGAAGCACACGGCAACAGCTATTTGTTTTCCTGAAACCTTCCTTTGCTTAAATACTGCCTCATAAATGCTTGAAAAACCCATAGTAATGAGGGAGACGAGCAAGTAGGGCAGGGTCATAGCTCCGATCATGTGAAAACTGTAGACAGCAAATTTAAAAGGATTTGTCATGGCGTTAATCAAATGGGCCAATCCCCCAAGCGATATCGCGTTTCGTTCAGTGTTTAAGAGGAACAACATGAGAATGGCTAATAAAAAAATATACTTCCTTCTGTCGCTAAAAGTGATTGCTCCTACGATGGTCAAAAATATGGTAAGAACACCCAAAAAATGCCAATCTAAGGCCCACGCCTTCACATTAGATTCAGAAATGATCGGATTCATACTATTGGCTAAAAAATGGGATTGCTTGGCATAAAAAATGGGGCGCTTGAAATATTCAGCAATGCTAAATATGTTCTCAAATCGCGTTTTCTGAGGACCGAAATAGTAGTCACCAGAATTGTGGGCCGCCAGATAAAGGTAAGGACCTAAAATAACGCACAGCAGTATCAAGACCATTAAACACTTTTTGAATTGATCAAATGAAATTTTGTAAAAAGACGGTGGCCGCTTAATGAACAAAGAAAAAGCGTTTTTAATTCTGCTGAAATTGACGACGATTGCTGAAAGCAATACCGCATGAATAAATTGATATATGTAAAGACTCTCGATGGTGGATACATAAGCGACAACCGCTCCCGTAAAAATCAGCTTTAAAAAATTATTTAAACTAAAATCCTCAAACAGTTTTAATAAAAAATGCATAAGGAACGGGATATAGATATACATATCTCCAACACCTGTTCCATATAACATGGAATATGACAATAGGACATTGATGTAAACCAAGCTAAAAAATATCACCCATCGCGAAGACGCGAATCGACGGATTAATAAGTAAACACCCGTTGATTGCACGAGAACGCAGGTCAATGGATAAAATATTGAGAAAATCCTATGAAGGGCAACACCAAGACTTTCGAAAAAAGGCGAAAAAATGAAATAATTGATGAGAATACTGAGTTTAACGATTGAAAGATTAAAGCCGTCGCACAAAATGTGATAGGCAAAGGGCATTTGGTCGTAAGAATTCCATAAACCTATTCTGTGCTGCAAAAAATTAGAAATATTATTAAAATTCGCGATGTAGGGAATGCTGTATTCGCCGAACCTGATTTGGCTGACGTTGAATTTCAAAAAATCCGGGTTGATGAGCCCAAAAATAACTAAGGAAAGGATCGAACTTAAAAAAATGAGGAAAAATGGATTGGCCGTGAACCCTACTTTAATTTTATTAAAACAAACACCTTTTGATAAGTTCAAAGATGCACCCTTAAGATCGGTGAATATATTCATGCGACATCGCTTTGATCTCGTTCCAATTTTCATCAATCCACTTAACGACCTCGGCGATCCCCTGATCAATCCCAACCCGTGGTTTCCACCCCAACTCCGTCCTCGCCTTGGAAGAATCGATCACATAAGCGTTATCCTGCCCCAATCGCTCAGCAACATCTTTGCTGACTTGCGAAAAATCGGCTTTCATCGCGCCGCAAACCTTTTTAACCATGTCCCGCACGGCGATTCCCGCGTCAGGAGAGAAATGATAAATCTGCCCCGGTTTGCCCTTTTCCATGACCGCCAATTCTCCTCGAGAAACATCTCGGATATGGATATATGATTTGATGGCTTTCCCACCACCGTCGAGTCCTAAAATTTTTCCGGATTTGATCGAGATGACCGTGCGGGGTACGATCTTAAACAACTGTTGATGAGCGCCATAAACATTGGTGGCCCGAACAAAAGCCAATGGAAAATTAAAATTTTTAAAATACGTCAACAGCAAATAATCAGCCGCGGCTTTGGAGGCCGCGTAAGGGGTGCTCGGATTCATCGGGGCATCTTCCTTAACCGTACCGACGCACGATCCATAAACTTCCGGGCTCGATATATGAACATACTTCCGCAAATATTTGGCGCCTTTTAAATAATCAACCAAATGGGCCATGGCCACGGTATTGGTCTGGAACCAATCCCAGGGCGACTTCCAACTTGGGCCCACTTCGCTCTGCGCGGCAAAATTAACAATATAAGCAGGTTGGACTTCCTCAAAGATCTGGAGGATACGCTCCATGTCCTTATTCAAATCGGTTTGATGGAATGTGAACTGCGGATCTCGATGCCTCTTATAACGAAGCATCACTTCACTTGGTTCGGGAGAACGACTTAATCCCACGACGCGATTTTGCGGATCTTCCAGCAACAAATCAATAAAATCACTGCCCGAAAATGAATTGCTTCCAATGACAACGATCTTACGTCCCATAACCCCACTTTCTACGGTGTCCTAAAACGGACCAGTAAATGATAGGTCCGGAACATCGTGCGGCTTCCCGTCATCTTTGATCTTTTTCAAAACCGCTTGAATTTCTTTTGGCTGGCAACACAGCATGATCAATATTTTCTCGATGATTTGCCGATATCCTGGATAAAAATCTTTTGTTAAGGCTGGTGATGATGGCGTTGGGATGTCCGGCAAGGCTAGACGCTGCGGCGCGGCTTTTAAAGCGGCATACTGATGTTCCGTTACCTGGGCAATGATCTCACCAGCCAGACCTCCGGTTATCCAACCGGAATCAACGACGAGAAGATGCCCGGTTTTTTTGACCGACTGAAATATCAACTCTTGGTCAAATGGACGGACGGTCCGCAAATCAATCAAATCGATTTGAATTCCTTCCTGCTCTAAAATTTTCGCGGCCTTTAGGGACTCAATCGTCATATATGACGAGGCAACCAGCGTCAGCTGATGCCCTTCTTTCAGTCGTTTGGCTTGCCCAATCGGGACTGTGTAGCTTTCCTCGGGAACAACATCTTTGAGGCCATGCAGCCAACGGTGTTCCAAAAAAATCACCGGATTATTATCTTGAACAGCGGAAATAAGCATCCCCTTAGCATCATAAGGTGTCGTCGGCATCACGACCTTAAGCCCAGGAATATGGGCAAAGAGGGCCTGTAAACTTTGCGAATGTTGAGCACCTTGCCCCCAACCGCAACCAATGACCATGCGAATCACCAAAGGTACTTTCAACAGCCCGCCAAACATGTAATACCATTTGGCGGCGTTATTGATGATCTGGTCCAAAGAAAGCAATGAAAAATCAACCCGCTGATGGGTCAAGATAGGACGCAAACCTCTCAACGCGGCCCCAATGCAAATACCAGTCAACCCGTTTTCCGAGACCGGCATATCCATAACACGTTCCGGACCGTATTTTTTCTGAAGCCCGATGGTCGTTCCAAAAATCCCTTTCGGATCAGGAACACCAAGCCCAATGAGAAACACCTTCGGATCCGTCTTCAAACAAAAATCCGTGGCCTCATGGATTGCGGCAAAATAGGTGATTTCTCGTTTATGATTCATTGCTCAATTTGCGTAAACATCACTTTCTTGAACGGGTCCTTTCGGAAAGGCACTTGATTTCGCGAATTTAACAGCCTCGTCGATCTCAAGGCGGGCCGTCTTTTCCATCTGATCAATTTTGCCGTGAGTTAAGACGCCTTGAGATAAAAGACTCCCTTGCAAATTTTCCAGAGGGTCTTGCTTTCTCCAATCTTCATATTCCTTTGTCGTGCGATAACCAATGTCGTTATCGTAGTTTGGGCCACAATGCTCCCGCCAACGATATGTTGAAAGTTCCAAGAAGGCCGGACCTTTTCCTTGACGAATATGCTCCACCGCCCGTTTGGAAGAGGCATAGACCTTGACCGCATCATTCCCATCATCCGTTAAAGTAAATGCCCCATGGGCCTGTGCCAGAGAAGAAATCTCCCGTCGGGGCTGACGGTCGCGCAAATGCGTATAAACAGAATATAAATTATTTTCGCAGACATACAAAATCGGCAACTGTCGCAGGACCGCGAAATTGATGGACTCATGAAAAACGCCTTCTTCAACAACCGCGTCACCAATAAAAATAACCGTGACGGTTTTTTGCCGCAAATACCGTTCGGCAAAGGCCACACCGGTCGCGACCGGGGTAGAACTTCCGACGATGGGAGTCGAGCCAAAAAAATTAACTGATAAATCAATCAAATGCATGGACCCTCCGCGGCCTTTGGAACAACCGCTCTCTTTACCATAAATCTCTGCGAAGAATCTTTTGAGATCTCCACCTCTGGCAAGGTAATGACCATGGGCCCGATGATTGCTCAAGACATAATCCGATGCTTCAAGACTTTGACAGACACCGACGGCAATCGCTTCTTGGCCAATGCTTAAGTGGACCGGACAACGCATCTCCTGCTGCGGGTACAATTCAACAATCTTTTCCTCGATCCGACGGATCCGCAGGATTTGAAAATAAAGACTTAATAAAATTTGCGCGTCGATGGGTTGTGTCATTTGATATTCAACGACTGCATGGTCTTGATGTTGTAATAACGAATATTGTTCATGGGGTCCTTAATTAGCCCTTTCGCGAAAGCGTTCTTCAAATCACGCACCGCGTCTTCAATCGTATGAGCGGGACGAAACTTAAGTTCCTTCTCAATCTTGTCTGATGAAATGTGGTAAGAACGGTTGTCATCCGTCGGTTTAAAGACGATCTCAACGTCGATCCCCAGCGTCTTTTTAACAAGCTGGGCTATTTCGCTGACACTGTGATTTTCATAACCCGCGTTATAAATCTTTCCAGCAATCACTTCATCCTCGTACCTTAAAGACTTGATATACAAATCCGTGATGTCTTCGATATGGATATTGGGCCGTTTCTGTTCACCGCCAAAGACCGTGATCTTGCGGTGATTGACGGCGTGATTGGTCAAAATATTCACCGTCAGGTCCAGACGCAGACGCGGCGAATAGCCGCACACCGTCGCTGGCCTTAAAATGAGCGCCACGAATCCGGGTGCTTGTGATTTCAATAAATGTTCTTCGCAAAGGGCCTTGTACTTTGAATAATCCGTTAACGGTTCTAAGGGCAACTCTTCCGTGACATTGGGTTCTGCCTTCACACCATAAACACTGGAACTGGACGCGAAGATAAAGCGTTTGACCTTCTGGCGCTTGGCAATTTCAACCAATGGAAAAAAGGCATCGTAATTGACCGACTTGCCTAAACCCGGATTCAACTCATAACTGGGGTCATTGGAAATGCATGCCAAATGGATGATGGCGTCGGTTCCCGGGATTTCCTTTTTCAATAAATCGACATCACGGATATCGCCTTTGACCTGCGTTAATCGCGGGTCTTCTTTGACGCTGTCAAGCACGTCGTCGCCATAAATGTACCAATCAATGACCTTGACGTGATAATCTTGCTTTAATAATTTAGGCACCAGTACGGAACCGACATAGCCGGCCCCTCCGGTGACTAAAATATTTTTGAATTTAGCTGACAAGATTCGCTTCCTCTTTTTTGATCAATGTCCTGCAAACTTGGGCGACATCATCGGGCTTGATATGGTCCATACAAAACTGATCATGACGACAAAACGGTAAATAACAAGGCATATGCGGACAAAGTAAAGTCGACTTTATGGCTGTGACACCTTTGAGCTTTTCCGTCCGCGCGGGATTGGTCGGGCCAAAAAGGGTCACCACTTGCTTCCCTAAGGCCAAGCCAATCACCTGACCAAGCGATTCTGAAGTAACAATGATTCGGCAACTGTCAATCCAATCGATATATTTGGTCAAATTCTTTTGTCCCTTTTGCCAGCTGATCGAATAATTCGTGGAAAGGATTTTTTCCAACTCCTGCCAATGCCCTTGCGGCCAGCCTTTGGTCGGCCACTTCGAACCAACAGTGTGATTAAAACCAAAATCACTTTGGATGGGTTTGCGTCGCGCGCGCTGCAGAATGAACTCATTCCCTCGTCGCTTTTCTTCGACGGTTTCATATAACATATCCACGACCGTTTTTTTTATCGACCGATGATTTTCTTGTCCTACCAGCAGATAACCCGTTGAACGTTTGTAAGTTGAAATATTATGCGTCTGCTCGTTAAAATAAAACCCATAGCGCTTGACCGCCTTGATTTGTTTCATCATCGTGCAAATCCCGATATCTTTCTCAAGATTGACCAAGATGTCATATGATTTTTTGCATATTTGTTGCAGCGCCGCCGGACCAAAAATAGGCAGGTCATGAATGTAGGAATTCTCCTGCAACAACTCACGAGCTTGCCAAGACGTCACCCAAGTCACATGGTCTTTTTTAAATAACGGCAGGATGGCAGTGCAGATCAAGACATCTCCTAAACTGACCGTCGTGGAAATGCCAGCATCAAGAAACTCTGAAAACCCGGTTTTAATGATTAAAACCCTTCGCGCTTTTGCCATGCTCATTATGCCATGCTCAAACTTCGATTACTGATCAAATCACAAACCTACGCTTAACTTGGAATTTGTTATATGATGAATTGGGCATGCCAAGGGAAGGCAGATCCTTCTTGATTTCTTCATCGCCCTTTGTAAAAATTTAATCTTCCTCAAAAATGATGTCGACGGAAGTATAGCCGTCCATTTGAAGATGATTGGTCTTGATTTTGACGTCGCAGGGAATGCACGTGCCGTAATAGGCGCAATCGCGATATTTATTTTCAAGTTTCAGGTTTGGATCCGTGATATTGCCAAGGGCTTGATCCGCCCGCTGGGCATAGAGATCAGAATGGCATTTATAAATCATACCATTCGGCCCAATCGGGAAAACGGTATTTCGGCATTTCACGTTCCCGCGGATCGGCTTATGTCCGCAGGCATCAGGATATCGATAACGCGCGTAGACCTTGCCTTGATACTCTCCTAAAAAGACTTTAGTCCTAAATTCCACTCCATGCTTCTTGGCATATTCGCGGATCTCATGAATCGTATCGGGATAAGCAGGATGATCAATGTGAAACACCCCGATCTTTAAAAATTCTTGCAATTCTTTTACTCTCGGAATCAACTGTTTATAATCATTTTGATCTTTATGAAAGCTGACTCTGATCGTTGGATAGGGAGCGTCTCGTTTATTCCAGTCCAATGACTTCAATTGCTTAAACTTATCCGCGGTCACAGCCGGTGGAAGAGCCGTTAAGATATCGACCTTATGACGGATATTGTCTAAAATCTCCCAAATCCCCTTATAAATGAAAGGCTCGCCTCCTTGAAAAGTCAACGGAATTCCGGGTGGGAGTTCAAGGCGGTTAAGCGCCTCGATCCATTCAGAAGGTTCCAATTCCCGGAACCCTTTAATGTTAATAAATTGCTGATTATAGTTGGTGATACAATACGCGCAGGTCAAAAAACAACGGTTGGTGAGATAAACGCCGATATAATCGGTATCACGAGGAAGAACGATTTTTGGTAACTTCGTTGCGGACTGGATCATTAGCCACCTCTTTTCTCGTAAACTATTGCTACCATTGTTTAAAGTATATAATAACAACAACCAAAGTCAACTGATCAACCTGAAAAATTATAAGTCACTTTTTGTTCATTTTTCATGAACAATTCTTGTGCCCATATTAAGACATGGGCGATGAAGGGATCGAACCCTCGACCTTCTGAATGTAAGTCAGATGCTCTAACCAGCTGAGCTAATCGCCCAAATTTTTCAATCAAAACCTAACGAAATACCCTTTACGAGCTTTGCATTTCCTGCAAGATCGCTTCAGCGGCCTTATGCGGGTTTGCGGCGGCGACAATGGGGCGGCCGACGACGAGAAAATCACTTCCATTCTTCACAGCTATCTTTGGTGTGGCCACCCGCTTTTGATCTTGTGGATCGGTGCCCAAAGGACGAATACCGGGTGTGATAATCAAAAAATCTTTGCCGAGCTTATCATGGATCGCCTTGGCTTCTTCCGCGGAGGCTACTACCCCGTCGAGACCGGCCTTTTTTGCCACCGCTGCCCGTTCTAAAACAAGGTCTATCACGCTGTTCCCTTTATTAGCCTCACTGGTTAAGACCGTAACACCCATGGCCAGGGGTTTGTTAACTCCAATTTCTTCCGCGAATTTCGTTCCGACGGCAACGGCCTCTTTCATCATCTCAAGGCCTCCGACGGTGTGTACACTATACATAAACAATCCCTTCTTCACACTGGGGGTACGATTGTGAAAATCCGTGGCCCGCTCTAACGCGACACTTAAACCCACGGCCGAGCGCACTGCCGAGCCCACCGTGTTAGGGATATCATGAAATTTCAAATCCAGGAAAACCTTTTTCCCGCGGGCCTCAATGAATCTGACCGCGGCCGGGCCGCACGCGGTAAACAGTTGACTTCCAACCTTAAAAATCTCAACGACATCGGCCAATTGATCGACCAACACCCGCATCTTCTCGAAAGAATCGATATCAAGCGCGACCACCAATTGCGCTTTATTTTTTTTACCAATCATTTTACTTTCTCCTACGCGTGAACCCCGGGGGTTGAACTCCCGGGGTTGGTTCATTCCAAACTGCCGATGAGTTCTTTGATATCTTTGATCTTATGCGCTCGCAGATACTCTTCAATGCCCTGCAGCACTTCCAAAGGGGCTCGCGGATTAACAAAATTCGCGGTCCCCACCGCCACCATCGTTGCCCCGGCAATGATGAATTCCAGCGCGTCGTGAGCGGTCATGATCCCGCCCATGGCAATGATCGGTACCTTCACTTTCTTAGCCACCTGATGAACAAAATAAACAGCTGCCGGACGGATCGCTGGGCCACTTAATCCACCCGTAAAATTCCCCAACACAGACCGGCGGGTTTCGATATCAATCGCCATGGCGGCAAAGGTATTGATCAAACTGATCCCGTCGGCGCCAGCGGTTTCAGCGGCCAAGGCAATCTCGGTGATATCCGTCACATTGGGTGCCAATTTGGCCATCACTGGAAACCGTGAAATTTTCTTGACCTTGCTCACCACACGATACGTGGCCTTGGGGTCCTGGGCAACCAATATTTTATGTTTCAAATTCGGACAGGATAAATTCAGTTCCAAAGCGCTGATCCCCTTTTGCTGATTCAGTTTCTCAACGATTTGCAGAAATTGATCATCGGTGTGTCCGAGGATACTGATGATCAGCGGGACCCCGATTTTTTTAAACGCAGGAAGTTTATTTTGAATGAACCCGTCGATCCCAGGATTTTCAATGCCAATCGCGTTGAGCATGCCCGAAGGCGTTTCCATAATCCGCTGCGGAGGGTTCCCCTGTTGTGGATGAAAAGTCACGGTCTTAGGGACAATCGCTCCCAATTTTTTGACCTCTTCAAAATCATAATACTTCTCGGCATGACCAAAGGTCCCGGAAGCGACCGTCAAAGGATTTTTAAATATCACATCAGCAATTTTTACCGCGATCTTCATCGATACTCCTCCAGCACCCCTCTTCTCACCCCGTAGGTCCACCTACGGGGTGAGAATTGGTCCGTTTATTTGAATATCATTTTTATCCCTACCAGCACAAGCAAAATCCCAAAAGCCCGTTTGAGATTGGCATCAGCAACGCCCTGCACAAAATGGGCGCCGGCCAAGGCCCCAAAAATAAATCCTAAAGCGATAAAAGCCGCCATCGCAATATTGACATGGCCTTCCTGATAATACCGCATCACCGCCAGTATGAAAACCGGTGGCAACATGACCGCCAAGGCCGTGCCTTGTGCCGCATGCTGGCTTAACCCGAAAAAAACAGCCAGCGCCGGGACCATGATCGTCCCGCCGCCAATGCCAAAAGCACCGCTCATCGCACCGCCCACCAAACCTACCAATACGTATAGCAATTGAGTCATTTGTCACCTCCCTGATGACCCACTCTGACCTCACAGGTCAGAATATGGGTTCCTGCAAATCAAACACCGGCCCATCGTAGCAAACCGTTTTATAACCAGACCGTGTTTTTATCGAACATCCCAAACACGCCCCTAACGCACAGGCCATGACCTCCTCACAAACAGCCTCGCCCGCGACCCCATATTTCCTCGCCCACGTTTGCACCGCCGCCATCATCGGATTTGGCCCGCAGGTATAAATGAATGTATCCTTACGATCAATATTAATTTTAGGGAAAAATCCAGAGACATATCCTTTTTTTCCAACACTGCCGTCATTGGTGGCAACATGGACCTGGCAACCATGTCTTTTGAATTCCTTCATGTCATACACATGCCCTTGACTACGCCCGCCGTATAACAAAATCAATTCAAGGTCACTGTGTTTTTTTCGCAGCGCATCGCAAAAAATTAAAAACGGGGCGACACCAATCCCACCCGCCACCATCACAATTTTTTTTATCTTTTTATCCGGCATTGAAAAAGGCCGGCCAATCGGCCCGATCACATCCACGGGATCGCCCTTTTTCATCCGCGCCATGACCGCTGTCCCCGGCCCAACGACCTCATAAAAAATTTCTACGTATTTTTGGGCCCGATAAACGCTGAACGGTCGTCGGAAGAATGGGAACAATTGATCGTTGACCTTGATGTGAACGAATTGTCCTGGTTTAACAGTCTGACAAATGACCGGCGCGTCTATGCATAGCCGATAAAATTTGGGACACAATTTTTGTTGGGAAACAACTTGAAAAGTATTTTGCAGTGAGGGCATAGTTAAGACAAATGGTAACGGATCTGAAATCCAACAACAAATATTCCGACGGCGATCGCCAAAAGGGTCAAGGTCTCCGAAAAATGAGTTGTGCCAAAAATCAATTGCTGCTTAAGCGTCCCCAATAGCGCCGCGAGAATCGGCAACAAAAGCAAAACATATTTCTCTCCGGTCGTCCAGAGCTCGTCCGGACGAAAGGCTTCCCGCATATTCAGTGCCCAGATTTGACGCCAATGGGGAAAAATCCTGGCAACTGATCGACAATATTTGCGGTATTCTTCGCCAAAGGTCTCTGTTAAAAATTTTTCTTCTTTGATGATTTGGCGTCGGAAACGCAGGTAAAAAAGCCAAGTAAAAATCGGCAGCATCCACCACGGCCAAACAATCAAAGCAAAACCAGCACCGATCAAATAGGTCCCCAAATACATCGGATTGCGAACATAACCGTATAAACCGGTTGTGACCAAACCACTTCCCTGCAAAGAATGGGCCTTCTTATGCCCCCGGGCCGCCATACGGATGAAAGCCCCTTTCATGATCGCGACAAATCCCAACACATTCCAAAAATTAACCATGAAATGCTGTGTCGAATACAAATGTGGGAACCCGTATAAAAGTCCCGTCAATATGACAAGCAATGCCAACAATAAAGAATCGATTTGAATGCGTTTCTTCATCTTTTTCTCGTCTCAAATCGCTTGCGATCCTATTCCAAAGACCTCAAAGGAAAAATTAAATCTATTGCTGACAGCTTTCACAGAAAAAAGTGCTGCGTCCGCGTAAAACAATTCTTTGGATCAAACTTTGATCACGGGGACAACGCTCATCTTCCCGACCATAGACTTGAATCTGCTCTTTGAAATTGCCTTTTTCGCCATTGCTGTCGCGATAGTTGCGCATGGATGTCCCGCGGCCGGCAATCGCCTTTTTTAACACCATTCTCGTCAAATCTCGCAATTTTATAATTTCTTGATCATCCAAAGAATCAGCGGAACGCTGAGGATGAATTCCCGCGGCAAATAAAATCTCCGACGCGTAAATATTGCCGACACCGGCGACAAACGTATGGTCCATCAAAAGCGGCTTGATCGGCATTTTTCTTTTTTTGATCGTCGACTTGATCTGTTCCGGATTGAACGCCCGACTGAATGGTTCCGGCCCCAAGACCCGAAAATACTTGATCTCCTCCAACTCATCAACCACTTGCAGTCGTCCAAAGAGCCGTTGATCATTATAGTGTAAATATTTTTGATTGAAAAGTCGGAAAACGATTTTGGTCGCGGGCAAGGAGTCGGACGTTGAACACACCACCAACTGGCCAGTCATCATCACCTGCACGACAAAAAATTTCTGGGAAGGGACCAATGTCATGATGATCGCTTTTCCCCGACGCTGAATATCATGGATCCGCTGGTTTTGGATCCTTTGAACAAAAGAGCGCGCAGAAAGACCGCGGATAACCCTGGCGTCCAATATTTTAACGGTCTCAAAAGTCTCCCCTAAAATTTTTTTCTTGAGGTCCTGAACAATCGTCTCAACTTCGGGAAGCTCTGGCATATACTTAGGATTCGGGTTGGCTCGTCAAGATCCTTACTAAAAATTTGCTCCATTCTAACATAAATTCCAGATGTCTTTAATGTCTTTTTTCTGAATAAACAACGGGAAATGAATCGGCGGAGAATGGATCAACGGGCAGTCGGTGGGAGCAAACGATACTGCAGAATGGTCAGCTCGCCTTGCAAAACATTGGCCTTCAAAGGATGGGGCTTTATCTCAAAATTTTCCATTTCAAAATAAAGCGGCCGGTCCTGCAAGGTTAAAAAGAACTGCGCAAGGTCATGCCACGAGCCCTCAACACTCAAACTCAATTGGATGACTTGCGAATCCTTCGTTGTTGGACCTGATCTTGGTTTGAGCTCAATGATGCTGACCTTTTGACTTTCAGCCAGAGACTGGACCGTCGAAAGCATATGCGAGATATCTTTTTCCGAAGACACTCCTCCCGAAAAATAATGATCCAATTTTTCATAATACGTCTGATAGGGCCCGATCTGCCGACCCAATTCTTGATGTTTCAATAACAATTGGTTTTGACTCTGAAGACGGGCACTTTGCCGGCCGCGGTCATCGCAGAGGGGAACTAAAAAAAATTGATACCAGCAAAAAAGTGTGGCGAGAAGACCGCTCATCCATAAAATCCGGTTTTTCTGATTATTGGTATATTTCATTTATTTTCCACCTTATTCTTCCGCCCTGACAGGACAAACAACTTCAAATTCGTGAAAAACTTTGTTGTGATATTCCCGACGCTGGATGGAAGCAATCCTGACCTGCTCAAATAAACCAGAATCGAGCAAACCCTTATGAAAGGCCTGAATCTGCTGGCTTGATAAGGCCAAACCCTGAAATCGCACACCTTCATCATTTTTCCAACTCAACAAATTTAAGGCCATTCCATTCGGAAAAGATTCTGAAATGATCTGCATGACCTTTTGAAAGCGGTCTCTTGTCCGCGCCCGGCCCGCCCAGAATCGCAATTGCTTCATTTGCTGTTCCTGCTCTTTGACACGTTCCTGACCCTGCTCAATTTTTTGCTCAAGCTGTTTCGCTAAGGCCCTGTCCTTCATAGCAAAGACCGAAATTCCCAAAGTCACGAACAGCAAAAGACCAGCCAGGCAAACACTCATCCGCGTCAGCCAACGGACTTCTTCCTTTCGCTGCCGATCGATCTGCGATGATATGGGAAGTAGATTGAACTTTTTTAGACGATCACCTATGATCTCTCCAGATTCAACGACCGCGTCAGCGTGTTGAACGCTCAATTCAACATGTTCTTTTGCGACGAGCCC
>JAHFFT010000002.1:0-10449 GCA_023247795.1 Candidatus Omnitrophota bacterium | reverse complement strand
GGATCCATCACTGACATCTCAAGGGGCACGTCAATGGTTCCCTGAATTGTTCCCTGTATAGTCCCTTGTATAGTCCCCTGTATAATCCTGAGCAAGACCCATTGCCGCGGGATGATGCCGAAAATATTCTTCTGCCAGTTCGTGAGGTGAAATTTACTTTTGATCCGCCAAAGTCCCTGCTCCAACGCATCAAAATCGCCCGGCTGAAAAGAAAAATGTTCTCGGTCCGTAATTGCCAATATCCCGGCCGCGAAACGTCCCCGCAAAAAGCAGACGCTCTCATCTGACAAATGAAAAAATACGCAGGGATAGGGCCGCATGTGCTAAAAACCAATCACGGGGATGATTGATATGGGGAAACTGGGGAAGTTTCCTTCAAATTTCTTTCAGTATAATTGAATTCCTCGTCTTGTCAAGCGATCAGCGCCAAACCGCAACCCCGGGGGTTCAACCCCCTTCCTTATCCAAACATCCCTTTCATTCCACCCAAAATCTCATCCATCGGCACTGCCTCAATTTTCTTATGAAGGGAGTAGCGTTTTTTACCAGGGTAGATAACAACGACGCGTTCAAGTTTTAAATCTTCAAGCGCGATACGCATCGCTGGTGTCATCGATGGAGCATCGGCACGTTTGATCTCCACACCATACATCCGCCCGCCTTTATGAAATACTAAATCAATCTCGGCTCCCTGGTGCGTCGCCCAGAAATAAGGATGATCAATCTCAAGAGTACGAATCAGTTGCTCGATCACGAACCCTTCCCACGACGCTCCACACGTTTGATGACGTAAAACTTCCGCTTCCGTTTTTAATTCCAAAAAAGAATTTAAAATCCCGCTGTCTCGAATATAAACTTTGGGCGACTTAACTTGACGCTTTTTAATGTTGACATGCCATGGCTGAAGTTGACGTACCATAAACACCCCTGTGAGAATATCCAAATATTTTCGGATCGTTGGTTCTGAAACACCTAGCGAAGAAGCAATCGGCGCGGCATTCCATATCTGACCATGGCTATGAGCGAGCATCGCCCAAAATCGATGTAATGTCACAGCTGGGAGTTCAATTCCCTGTTCACGCAAATCACGTTCTAAAAAAGTTTTGATAAAACTTTTTCGCCAGCTAACGCTGTCGGTGTCATTCTTGGCCAAGAATGATAGCGGGAACCCACCTCTTAACCAAAGACGTGACGCTTTTTTTTGGTCAACTTCGGTAAGATCAAACCCTCCCATTTCGATCAACTCCAATCGTCCCGCAAGTGATTCTGACGATTGCCGTAAAAAATCAGGCGAAGCGCTTCCGAGAATGAGAAATTGGGCGGGCAAGGGTTTTCTATCCAAAAGAACACGTAAAACAGGAAAGAGTTCAGGCCGTTGCTGGACTTCATCAATAACAACCAAACCCTTTAAAGGCTCAAGGGTCCCCTTCGGGTCAGTCAGAGCGATAAGGCTGCTTTGATCTTCAAGATCAAAATAATTGGGAGAGTGGCTGTCCACCAACTCCCTGGCCAGCGTCGTCTTGCCAGACTGACGAGGCCCTAAAAGCGCCACAGCCCGGCTTCGATCAAGCGCCTTTTTAATAAAACTTAGGTATCCGCTTCGTTCAATCATGCTTTAAATATACCATGAAATTAGAAATTGTCAATTTCCTATTTCATGGTTGTGTATATGTGGTCGAATGGGCTGATCAGCCCCACCAACGAGGAGGGTTATTGACCCAGCGTATAGACATAGACCGCGCCATTTTCACTATCAGTATTAGAAAGGTGGTCCCTGGGCGCTCCAACAACAACGGTGTCCTTATCAATGGCTAAAGCGTCTCCAAAACCGTTTGTGATCAAACGCTTTTTCGCGTCTAAAGTCAAAATATAATCCGTAGGCTGAAGTTTATAAGCCTGTTTCCAAGGGTCCTTTGGGGACTTTTCATAAACAACGATCGCGTTTTCTGGAACAATTTCATCAACACAAGTATTCGACTGCGCGTGAAAGGCCACTCGACCATTTCCAATGGCAAGCGGCCCCACATAAACTCGGTTGGCATTTTTCTTCCCTTCTAAAATATTTTGGTCCAATCCCCATTTCTCATTGGTCTTCACAAATACAGTAACGGCCCCCTGATCGCATGGGGTCAATCCGGTGACCCCAACAACAATCGTATTGGCATTCAAATCGACCGAAAGGCCCCGGCCAACGGCAAAAGACTGGTCCAATGTTGCCGCTCGGACCCATTGATTTTTATTTTTCCTTTCATAAACATACACCATCCCTTTTTGCGCGACACCCGTCGTATTGGCCGCCTGTGTTCCAATAACCAACACATCACCGTCCAAATCAATGGAAACGCCTTGCGTCAAATCAATGTCATAGAAATCAAACGCTTCCCTTTCCCACTTTTTACTGCTTTTCCTATAAATTTGAATCGAGTCTTTTGATCCAAAGACCACTATGTTTTTTGACAGGGTGATCTCGGAGTTATAGCCCACCTTAATATCCGCGTCGATCTCCCAACCATGGGACCCGCGTATAAAAATGTGATACATGGTATCCTCTTTCTTAAAACTTTGGCCTTCGACAACCAATGTCGTTCCATCTGACACCATTCGTTTGGGCGTTGAAGGCTGATCAACGTCCTTATCATAAAACTTATTGTCCAAGATCCAATCATCCTTTTCGTTGACATAGGTATAAATAACATCATCGCCTTCCTTATTTGCATCCTTAGACGCGCCGATCAACAGATTGTCGTTCTCAAGGTCGACCGTTGTCCCGAATAATCCATGGGATACCGGCTCATCCGACACGATCTTTCTTTCAGCGGCATATTGCTCGTCACCTTCGGTTTCGTACGTGTACTTATTGACCAATGCCGGACCGTCCTCCTGAGGAATCGAACGCAACTCAACATAAATGGGCTTTCCATTTTGAGGAATGTTATAAATTGTCACCGTCGTTCGATTCCCTTGAGAAGCACTGTACACATCGGCCTCTTGTTTCTTTGTACCGATTGCCAGCCAATATTCCTTGATCCCCTTCCCTTGATCCCAGGAGAATGTCACGTTCGTGGATTCAAGAAGCGTATCGGTTGAGGGCCCCGTTATTTGCGCGGCAACAGGCTTTCCTTGTGTTGGGTATACGTATTCCCACTGCGTCCAGACATTATGGATTTTCGACCGTAACTGAACGTAAACGGGTTCCCACGTCAGGGGGACTTTCTTGACGGTAACGGATACATTCTGCTTCTGAGAATGGCTGTAAATATCTTCCGCTCCATGACTCCTGCCAATCGCCAACCAATATTCAGAGACCTGCTCACCTTGACTCCAAAGGAATGAGACATCGGTTTCTTTCAAAGTTGTCCCATCCAAAGGACTGATCATCACGGCAGGCTGAGCGACGAGAGCGACCTCATACTTATAATTCTTAATGAGCCATTCCTTATCCACTTTAGACTTTGAACGCAATTGAACATACAACGGTTCCCCGTTTAAGGGAATGCCCGCGACGGTCACAGATTGATTCAGCTTTTGCGATTCACTGTAAATATCCTCTGCCCCTTCACTCGTTCCAACCGCCAGCCAATATTGAGTGATCTCTTTGCCCGCGCTCCAGCTAAATGTCACGTCGGCCGTGGCAAGGATGCTGCCGTTTTCCGGACTGATGATTTCCGCGGGCTGAACAGCGAAATCTGTTTTATAGGTATAATTCTGCTTCAGCCATTCCCCATTGACCTGTGATTTTGATCGCAATTGCACATAGATGGTGTCCCCGAGTTTCGGAATGTCACTCACCGTGACCGATGTCTTCATGTCCTGCGAAGCGCTGTAAATATCCTCTTTGTTCTTTTTGGTCCCAATGGCCAGCCAATACTCCGTGATCCCCTTGCCAGCGTCCCAAGAAAAGGTCACACTTTCGGTTTTTATCGTCGATCCATCCTCAGGGCTGATGATCCCAGCGGCAATAGGTTTTCCTTGAGTTTGATAGACATAATCCCGGTCGATCCATTCACCATTAATCTGAGAACGCAGCCGCACATAAAGCGGGTCCCAATTGATAGGAAGTTTTTTAACTGTGGCCGACTGCTTCAACTGCTGTGACGCGCTGTAAATATCTCCGCTGCCTTTGCCGCTCCCAACACTCAACCAATATTCTGTGACATTTTTTCCTTTACTCCAGCTAAAATCCACCGTCGATTCCGTTAATATGGCACCGTCGACGGGTTCAATCATCTCTGCGGGATAGGCCACCAATACGGTCTGATAAGAATAATTTTGCGTTATCCATTGATCATTCGCTTTTGATCTTGACCGCAGTTGAACATAAATGGATTTGCCGTTTTGCGGAATATGCTGAACCAGGACCGAAGTATCGGTCCCCTGGGACGTGCTATAAATATCTTCCGCGTCAGGACTCGTTCCCACGGCAAGCCAAACTTCTTTGATGCCAATCCCCGCGTCCCAAATGAATTTCACTTCGCTTTCCTTCAATACCGCGCCGTTCACCGGACTGATCATCACCGCCGGTTTCACATCAAATTCCGTCTCAAAAATATAATCCATGTCCATCCACTCATTGTTTGGACTCGACCGTGAACGCAATTGGACATAAACCAGTTTCCCATCTTGAGGAATATCATTGATTTCCGCTGATAAATTTTTTCCTTGCGACGCGGAATACAAATCCTGACCACCAGAACTCGTCCCCGCGGATAACCAATATTCCGCGATGCCAACACCTTGGTCCCATTGAAACGTGACACGGGATTCGGTTAAAACAGTTTCTTGAACGGGTGAAATGAGTTGAGCGGGCTTGCTGAATTGATATTGATAATCCGCGAATTCCCAAACGCCGTTCACCAATGACAATAATCGAACATAAAAGGGCTCGCCGGTCTGAAGGATTTTATTGACAACGATCGATTGATCCGTGCCGACTTTTTTAGAGAAAAGGTCGGATTCTCCCTTGCTCGTTCCTACCATTAACCAATACTCATCGACAGCAACACCTTCGTCCCAAAAAAGGACAAGATTGCTGGAAAATATCGTCGAGTGATTGAGCGGACTGGTGATTTCAGCCTTTTTGCCAATAGGTTTATCGTCAGGCGCCGGGGAGTCCTCAGGAGGGACATCAGTCGTATCTGTTGGATCAGATGGCCCGGGTTGGGCTGGGGTGGTATCAGGATTGGGAGCGACCGTTGTATCGGCTACCGGCTCGGCTTTGTCCGCATGTTCGAGCGGACTGATGATTTCAATCTTTTTGACAATGGGTTTATCTTCGAACTTCGCGGAGTGATCAGTGGTGTCAGTCACGACCGTTGTATCGGCGGTCGGTTTGGCTTTGTCCGCATGTTCGACCGGACTGATGATTTCAATATTTTTGACAATAGGTTTATCTTCGGACTTCGCGGAGTAATCTGTGGTGTCGGTCGCGGCCGTTGTATCGGCTACCGGCTCGGCTTTGTCCGCGTGATTGACCGGGGCCGTCGTATCCGTCGATTCCGTTGTGTCAGAAGATTCCGTGTCGGCCGGTCCCGTCGATTCCAACCGTTCCGCCTCCTCTATTGCGTCCGTTGGACGAATCGATGTGGCCATCTCCCCCACATCGATCGCGTTAGATTTTGTAAATACTTTTGAGGTCTTAGTCGAACTGCTGCTGGCCGAAGCTAAAACCACTGCCTTCGCGTCCTTGGCGCTCGACTCTCGATCGGCGGTTAGATAGGTATAATTTTCGACGACCGTGCCGGCATCATTTTTCAAAATGGCTTGCAATTGAACATAGATTTTTTTTCCATTGATGGGAATCCTCTTAACGGTCACGGATGTTTCTTTTTCCGCGGACGCGCTATAAACATCCTCTCGACCCAATCCGGTCCCCACCACCAACCAATATTCAGCGAAACCACGTCCTTCACTCCAACTGAATGTCACGCTCGACGTTTTCAAAATTGCCCCGTCGGCCGGAGACAGCATGACCGCGGGCTCAACCACGAGGAATGAATAATCTTTTGTGTACCAGCGCCCATCGATCCGCGACATCAATCGAACAGCAATCGACGCGCCCTTTTGTGGAATCCCGGAAATTGTTTTCGTCAACTCACTCAAATCACTTTCAGGATAATACTCCATTCCTGTTTTTAAAATGTTCATCTTATCCATTTCGGGATAAATGTCCCACTGCCCTTGTTGCGTCCCGACGTAAAGACGATAGTCCGAAACATGGCCGCCTTTGCTCCAGGTCAACGTCAGCTCGGATGATGTCAAGATGTTCCCTTCTTCCGGAGTTAATAATTGGGAAGGCTCGACCGCCTCAAAATTCAACTCGGACAAATCCTTGCCGCTGACGACATCGATCCCTGCCTGCGCTGGAGAAAAAACATAACTCGTGGAACTGGGGACGACGGTAAAAGATCCAACCGGAAGGTCCAACTGATAAAACCCTTGGCCGTTGGTTTTTACGGTTTCAATAACCTTCCCATTTTGCTCAATATGGATATCCATGTCCGGCAAGGCTTGGCCGGAAACTTTATCAACCACAAAACCATCGACGCTGGGTTTGCGAAAGGCCGAAAAACTGATTTCCGGATTTGGTTTTCCCGATTTGACATCCAGGCCCACGCTCTCCGGAGTAAATCCATAATTGACGAAAGCGGGAATAAAATTATACGCGCCCTCGGCCAGGTATTGTGTTTCATAACGACCATCTTCGTCAGTGATGACTTTCTCAATCAATTGCCCATTGCTCTCAACCATGATTTCAACACCCTGCAACGGATGGCCATCGATATCAATCACGCCCCCTCGAATCCCTTCCGCGATGGTTTGATAAATATAATGTTCGTATAAATAACTGTTGCCATCCCTCACCTTGGCCCGCAGCTGCACGTAGATGGGCTTGCCATTTTGGGGAACGTTAAAAACCGTGATGGATTTCCGATCGCCTTGCGCGGCACCATAAAGGTCCTCGGCCCCTGGTTTCGAACCCACCTTAAGATACACACTCTCAATCCCAACCCCTAAATTCCAGACAAATGTGACATTGGTGCTGGTCAAAATTGTTCCGCTAACCGGACTGACCATCTTGGCCGATTCAACCTCCTTCATCTCCGTTTCATTCTTAGGCAAAGCTGGTTCCGCTGTTTGAAGAGGTCCTTCGTCAACCGCGTAGGCCAAGAAAGACAGTCCTTCATGGCCAAGCGGCCTGATCGCCCATAGACTGATGAGCAGTAGAATTTTGATGCTGAATGTAGTTTGTTTTCTCATAGCCATAAAAAAAGCCTATTCCCTGATAGGAATAGGTTGGTGATTCTCGCTTTTCGGCAGTCAGGCGATCCCTAATCAGGACCCTCAACTTTGCCCCGGCCTTTCCTTATGGAACTGCCGGGCCCCGCGGTATTTAGCGGGGGCCCCATGGTTACCCATGGTTTGCCTTTATCGTTCAAATCAATATTGTACAACTTCTATACAAGTATATCCTATAACTCACCTATTTGCACAGCTTTGTCAAATTACAGTCAATTTGGGTCATTTACGAGTGAATCCATCTAAAAATCAGCGGCTAAAAAAGGTTGTCTTTAGAGCAAAGGATGATCAAAAATGACAGATTACAGCCGGAAATGGTCTTGAGCGGGGATTTGTTCGGCAGGTGTGATCTTGGGAAATACATTCTGCATATTCTTTAAAAATTGTAGGTAGACGTCATAGGATGATGGCGCGTCCTTGATCTGGGTCTTCCGGAAGGCGTCTCTGCGGCTTAAACTCTGAGCATCGGCGAGGATTTCTTGTTTTTCTTGTTCGCTAAGTTTCATTGATTTTCTTGAGCAACGTTTTCAATTCGTCCCCACGATTGAAGAGCGAAAAATACTCGTTTAATAAACTGATATCCAATCGTTCTTTATGCAGCCTTAACAGTGTTTCAATATCTGCGAGGTCACGACTGTGCCGTCTGGGGTCGTTGGCTGTTGCCTGGACCTTAAGCCCGATAATGTCTTCCGGGATAAGGACTTTCAGCTTAAACTTATTTTCAAGTATCTCACATTCTTTGGCCCTTTTCAACATGTTCTTGGTGTAGCTCCGATGAGCCAATAAGAAATCGATCTGCCCCAATTCCTTAATGGCTCCTTTAAAATTGACCACATCCTCGCTTTCATGGGCCACATCATAGCCTAAACTCATGAGCAGTTTTTTGATCTTGGGCATATCCTCTTTCATGATAAGGAAATCCATATCATCGGTTGCCCGGGTATAACCAGCGGCATGAAGGGCAAAACCACCCATCAAGGCATAACGGATGCCGTATTTCTCAAAATTTTTCAGCAAAAAAGTTAGGATCTTTTCAAAATTCATCTTTCCTCAACGAGGATTTCTTGTTTTTCTTGATGACTAAGGGTCACTGTTTTCTTCATTTGAAATACGTTTCAATTGGCGTCGTCAAAAACTTTTCTAAAGGGGTTCCGTATTCTCCAACGATCATCGTACGCGCCTTAGGATACGCATTTTGAAAAATTTCAAAAGCTTTCGTATTATGTTCAAATCCTGTCTTGACCTCAATTGCGATAATTTTATCCGCTTTACGAAGGACAAAATCAATTTCGTTGGTCCCTTCTCGCCAATAATAAACCTCGAAGTTATGGATCATTGACTGATTAAATAGATGCGCTCCGATCGCCGCTTCGACAAGTCGCCCCCAGAAGACCCTATCACTTTTAAGTTCTTCTTTACTTTTATTCTGCACCGCTGTGATCAGCGCTGTATTTAAGGGCAGCCATTTAGGGCTTGAGCTCCGACGACGAATGGCCGTTCCTGTCCACTTTTGTAATCCCGCGATAAGAAAGGCCTCTTCAAGCAATCTCTGATAATAAGCAATCGTGACGGTGTTGCTGACATCATTGAACTGTCCAATGATCTTTGTGTAAGAAAGGATCTGCCCGGCATATTCGCATGACAAATAGAGCAGTTTCCTTAATAAAGCGGGTTTGGGGACATTGGCCAATAACATGATATCTTTGGATAATACGGGCTCAATGAGAGAATTTAAAATATAATTCCGCCATCTGGATTCATCTCGCGCTAGGGAAACGCCCCCTGGGTATCCACCAAAAAAGAAATACTCCTCTAGTTCCCATCCAAACGCGTCCTGGCACTCAGCAAAAGACCAGTGCGGGAACCAAATGATCTCAAACCGGCCTGCCATGCTTTCTGATAATCCTTTTTGAATCTGAAGGGATGACGACCCCAGAAGAATAACATAAATATTTAATCCCTGATACGTGTCCTCTTCCCATAGACGCTTAACTTCGCTCGACCATTGCGAAACTTTTTGGATTTCATCCAAGACTAAAATGACTTTCTTATTGTTCAAAGCCTTATCGCGCGCCTCATGCCAATGCCGGGTGATCCATTCGGTGCCCGGCGGGCTTGGTAAATCCGCGAGCGCGTACACATGGGGGCAAGACTGTTTCTTTAAAACTTCGCGAATCGCCGTTGATTTTCCAACTTGTCGCGGACCTAAAATAATTTGGATATGCTGTCGGCTTTCTTCCAAACGTTTTTTTAATAGCTTCATTATTCTGTGTTGATAAATCTTGTTCATTTCAACCTCTCTATTTATACTAATCTAGATTAGTAATTTTACTCAACATGTTGCCTGATTTCAAGTATTAAATTTAAATCCCCAATCCCGCCCATCTTTCCTCAACGATAGATGTCGCGGCGATGGCCGAATTTAACAACATAAACAACCAGCGCGTTATCTTCAATGGTATACAAAATGCGATACTCCCCGCAGCGCACACGGTATTTTTCATCTCCCGACAACTTGATGCTGTCATACGGCCTGGGGTTAACGGAAAGCAATTCAATTTTAGCTAAAATCTTCTTGATAGCGACGGTGGGAAGCTTTTTGATTTCCTTGACCGCGGATTTCTTGAACTCGATTTTATATCTTCCCATTCTGTTTCAACTGTTTGAGAAGCTGTTCATAGGAAATGGTTACTTCCTTACGACGGTCCGCAAAGGCTTGCAGGTCGTCTTGGTCCTGGCTCAAATCATGACGGACCGCTTCATTCACCAAATCGGAAATGGAGCGCGAGGTTTCAACCGCTTTCAATTTTAGGGCCTTGTGCAAATCAGGATCAAGGTAAACCGTAGAACGTTTGGCAGGTTTGATCATGGGGCATCCTCCTTTGACACTAGCAAGAATAACATCATAACGTTATGCTGTCAAGACGTTACTCTGACCAAAAAGAGGAGCCATTTGATGGTGAGTTTTTCGACTTGACAGGCTAAAATAGTTTGATAGACTTACAACAGCTATTGATTATTTATCAAATAGCTGCTGGGCTCCAAGCACCTGACACATCCCTACTTTTAAGTTCCCCCACAGAAGTGAAACAATAAAACTGTTCCCCCAGAAAGTTTGACTGTATTTTTTGAATTCTCGAAAAACAGTCAGAG
>JAHFFT010000048.1 GCA_023247795.1 Candidatus Omnitrophota bacterium | reverse complement strand
CGGTAAACGAATGAAGTTGGTGATCACTAAAAATTCCGCCATGGGTCTGAATGTCCTCGTCTTCAACATAATAGAGATCAATCAAAGTATCGAGCAAGCGCGTAACCCCTTCTCTTATCGCTAAGGCCTGCGGATGAGTGGGATCGTTCTTCAATACCCACAAGAGGGCCTTGGCATTCCAAAACTGAGTTCCGGAAAAAAAATTCGGTTGGGCAGGTTGACCGGAGAGGATATCGTAATAGGAAGGGATTTGAAAATAGTTGGAATTCTCCGGAGAACCGGAAAAATCTTCGACACCAAAACTCAGCAGGGATAAGGCCCAGCGTTCAGCTTTTTCTTTCCAGCGAAGAGCTTCTTGGCTGTTACCCTCTTGCGCATACCACGAGGCCATGTTGATCGCGGCAATGATCGCGACGGAAAAATCATACGTCCATAACCGGTCTTTCAAATAGGGACGGTCCGGATGAGTTAAGGGGATATGATACGAACGCGGCAGATCAAATGGTTCTCCTCCCTGAGGGAACGGCGCTGCAAAGCTGACAAAATCCGCGGTGAGTTGTTCTATCATGGCATCGTAATTGGGTGGAGCCCGCTCATTGACGTTGATCGTCACGGTTGCGGCCGCGGTCTCAATTCCGTCGCTGATCGTATAAGCAAACGAATCCGTTCCATGAAAATCTTTGGAAGGGGTATAGGTCAACGTCTTATCCCCGTTGTCTTTCAGGACACCTCGGGCTGGCTGGGTGAAACCCGTGATGATAAAGGGATCGCCTTCCCGGTCGGTATCGTTTGCCAAGACCGCAATCGTTACTGCCGCTTCCTCATCGGTGGTCACCAAATCATCATTCGCCGACGGGACATCATTGACCGCGTTCACCGTTACGTTAAACGTTGAGGTCGCGTATAAATTACCTTGGTCCGCGGCCTTGACGGTGATGGTCGCCCGGCCGTTTTCATTCGCGCCATAATCCAAAACCAAATACATTTTTTGATCGATCTTGCTGATCCGCACCGATGAAAATAGGTCGATAGGATCGGTGCTGTTGATCATATAGGTGTAAGCCAAACCACCAACCCCATTCTCGACATCGGTAAAATAATCCTCAAGATTGATCCGGGTATCGTCGGCGTCTTCATTCACCACCACGTCCTTGATCCCAACCGCGGTAGGATTATCATTGACCGGATTGACCGTAAAGACAACCGGCACTGATGCCGTGGCCCCAGCACGATCCTTAACGGTGAATGTCAATTTTTCGGTTCCAAACCAGTTCTCGTCTTTGGGCGAGATCATTGCCTTGCCGTTGACAAACCTGGCCAAGAGATTTTTCTCACCCGCAACCGTCCAGGTGAACTGTTCGTTCGGATCATGGCCGATATCTCCGTCCGTCAAATAATCCGTCAGAGTGATTGCGGAAAACGCCTCTCCCTCATTCACCGTTTGATTGGCGATAGCTCCTAACTTAGGAGCGTCATTCACCGGCGTTACCGTGATGGTCACGGTCGCGGTATCGGTTCCTCCCTTCCCATCAGATACCGTATAGGTGAAAGAATCAAATCCATAAAAATTTTCTTGCGGTCTGTAGGTCATCTGATTTCCGGCTATTGACAAAGTTCCGCGGTTGGGCGCAACCGTCACTTCGAAGGTCAGGGGGTCCCCATCGGCATCAAAAGCCAACAAAGGCATAGTAAAAGCAGTTTCTTCCGCGACACTCTTGGTCATATCCGAAATAAATGGAGGATTATCCGCTCCTTGCTGTCCTGGAACAGCCCCGCCATTAACAGCGACGAGTGTGGCCGGGTTTCCGGTGCAGGAATCATCAAAACAGGTATCGTCCTTCACCGTATTTGCGGAAACATCGTTAAAAGTATAAGCCGCCACCAAGTTATCGTCGGCTAAATTGGGACCGGTATTCATGAGCGATTGGATTTGCGCCGGACTCATGGCCTGTTGATAAATGGCCAGGTCATCAAAAGCGCCATTGACATTGAACAAATTCTGATATCCCCCCACCGCGTAAGGATTCGCTCCAAAATCCCTCAAACTTCCATCCAAAGTTTGCGTTTCCCCGACCTGATTGCCATTGAGAAACAATTTCATGTTGTTGCCCGCGCCGTCGACGACCAAGGCAATATGATTCCACACGCCGCTCGATAAAGGCCCCGATAAAATTTCATCCCCCCCGCCTTCTTGATAATGAACAATCGCGCCCAGCTGTCCCGTGTCTTTTTGAATAAAAATCCCGTCGTGCGGTCCTTCAATGGTTTTGCCATTATTCCAAAACCGCATAAAGAGATAAGAATCATAACAATCACAAAACTCGCCTTCCGGTATCGATGACATCTTAAACCAAAAGGCATAGGTGAAACTGTTGCCGTCATCGGTCAGATTTTGCAGTTTGGTTGTGCTGGGATCTATCCGAATATACTCCCAGTCCCATAAACCGGTCGGATCAAGTGGTCCGGTAGGCGCTGGGCTCAATTGGATCCCCTGATCCCCCTCGGCAGGCTGCATAGCCGCGGGCAGCGATGCTGTTCTAGCGGCCGACTTGGCTACTAACCTGATCGATGTGCTAGGTGAGTCTGCTGATTTTGCCGCTCCCATGATCAAAGAAGAACTGCCAGCCACCCCTTTTTCATCTTGATCGTTGGTGGATAACATCATCATGGGGGCGGCATTCGGGAAAAGCAGTACAAAAAAGACATAGGTTGTGCTGATATTTTCTTGATCATTGGCGGCGGTGAGGATCAACTGATTGGGCCCCATAACCAAATCAAGATTTTTTTCCCTCGTTGCAACTTCTCCTTTAATCCGATATTCCACCCGCAAAGTCGGTATGTTCGTAATTTGCGGAATTTCACTGAGGATCTCAATGGCCGGGATCACGAAAGCAGAAACATTGCCAAGGCGATCGCGAATCTGGAACATCAATTCGCTTGTTCCATTGACCGCAGGAAGATTTAAATCCATCTTAGATGTGAAAGATTCCCATTCGCTCCACGTCACTCCGCCATCTTTAGAATAACGCCTTTGATCAACTCCGGAAATCGCATCTTCCATCGTCAAATGGAAGGAACCGCTGCCCGCGGCCGTAAAAACAGCCGCAATGGTACCGGTGGGGCCGGTCCGATCGATTGTAAAATGATGCTCTCTTTTTTCCGACCAGTTTCCAAACGCGTCCCGTGCCTGAACCGCAAAAGTATAGACTCCTTCTAAAGCAACCTGCGCATTGAAGGTGACCTGATTTGTAGCTTGCTCAATCCACTCACTAAGACTTCCGTCAGGTTTATCAAGTTGATATCGATAAAGATTAACCGAACTCTGGCTGTCAACCGCAGTCCAATTTAAGGTGATCTCTGGCGCGTTCGTTTGAGTAAGACCAGTCAACTCAGTGACAACCGGGCCAACGGTGTCTATCACAATCGTGTCGCTGATCACCGCGGAGACATTCCCGGCCAGGTCCTGCAGCTGCACCTGAACTTCCTTCTCTCCGTCGCCCGTTGGTAACGTCAAGGTCTTTGTGCTGTTGAAACTTTCCCACTCGCTCCAAGTCGCTCCCCCATCCACCGAAAAACGCATCAGACTCGCACCGGATCCTGGATCATCAGCGGTTAGCGATAAGCTCACTTCATTTGAATGTGTATAAGCATTCCCATCATTCAACACCACCGTTCCGCTGGACGGCATGGTATCTAGCGGCTTTAAAAATTCTAAAGCAATCGGCTGGGCCAATTTGAGTTGAGTTGATTGACTGACATTGATCCAAAAACCTTTTCCCGCTGGAAGAACCAAAGACTCATCGATGGTATAGGCCTTATATCTGCCATCTTTCCAATCCCATAAAGGGCCGGTCACTTGGGCCGCATCGACAACGCTCTGTAATCTTGGGCTGTCATAACTTGAGCCAATGAGATTCCATCTCGGGCTTAACGGCTGATTGATATTGATGACCTTCCGGCCTTCAAACTTCCGCTCTCCGGCCTCATCCACCCATACCCAATAAGCCTTTCCCGGTTCCAAGCCGGCACTCGACTTAACATATCTTTTCGCCTCATTATCCCATGCCCAAACTGACTCCATAAAAGAAGCAGTTGGAGAATTGAGCGAAACTGTTTCGGCAAATGGGTTGCTAAAAAAGTTCCAACCTACTGAAAAATTTAGAGTTACATCAAAATGCTCGTTAGGATTAATCTTTTCCTTGGCCGAAGAAATCTGACAGCTCGCCCCTTGGCAAAAATCATCCCATTGATAGACAAACTCCTCACGATATTCAGTACTTTTTCCTTCCAACGCAATCGTCAATTTTCCGTCTGCAAACCGATAAACCGCGTGTTCCTGCCCCTTATACCTCTCGCTTAAACGAAGCTTCCCTGAGACCAGCTCTTCATAAACCAATTTTTCGTCAGGACCGACAAATATGGTTTTTTTATGATTAACCGGATCATATTCTTCATACGGATAGCTTTGACTATTTTGTTCTCTTTGCTCAAAATTTAAATGAGAAAGCGGCAGATTTTTTAACTGGATCGGAATTTCTGGGTTAAAAAGAGTATCTGGGGCCAACACCGGCTGTTGAAGGGGCGCGCTTCCGGCATTATTTGTGGTCAGCAGACTGGTTTGAAATTCTGTTTTGTTTTCTTCGTCGGTGGGTGTAGAAAAACTTCCGACCGGGTTGGCAAAGGCCACCGATCGAGAGAGTTCGTTGGATAAAAAGAATAAAATGATAAGACCAGCAATAACCCTGGTTACGGGGCGATATCCTCGTGGGGTGCGAAAGGAATACATCTACGGCAGCTTCAGATAGTGATTGATAAACGTATATGTTATAAAATGATGCCAAACCCTCTATATAAAGTCTTATTGAAGTAAAGAAGAATTCTAGCATTTAATCTAATAATTTCAAGCTATTTTTTAGAAGGGATATAAGCTATTGAAGATAATATAGTTGCGGCATTTATAGATTATTTAATAATTTATTTTTGAGCAAAACGAATAAAATCATATAATATTATTCTTGAAATTCATTTAGCGAATTAATGATCTTGCTTCTTCTCCAAAGCCTTGAGTAATCTTTCTTTTAGAAAATTATCGCTTCCTGCTCCCGTATAATGGATTGTCTGCTTGTGCCCTTCTTCATTCAACACATACGCTGACCAGCGATAAATACTGATTCCATCTCCAAAATCTTTGCGCTGGAGTTCATAAAAAGTGACACCAAAATTTCCATGGAAAGCTTTAAACAGATCAACGGCTGTTTTTATAATGCTATTCCTAATATCAAGAACTGCTAAAAAGGCATCCAACTCTTTAGCTGCAGTACTATCCTGAAGACGCTGATTCAACCCATCCCGAACTACAGGATTTGACAAATCATCGAACACCAAATCACTGTCAAGAACTTCGTCCAATATTGATTTTCCTATCACGCCAATCTTTTCAGCGTTACTGACCACCGCCACTTCCGCGTCAATCACATAGCCATCGGGAGTCCTTCTTGAATTTGGATCATAAAGAAAGACTTGATTCTCCCCCACGCCAATGGAGGGGCCTGATGAATAATTTGTGCCATCATAATACGGTGTCGATATATTTGGGTCAAAAATATGCTCATATAATCTTGATACATTTCTCGACGGATTTTTGTCATAAAGACTCGGGCTTAACCAGTCATTGATGGATTGGCCTAACTTCAAAAATCCATTCAAAACATTCTTAGCAAGAGTTAGGTTAGCATTAAACGCGGAAATCAGCAGGTCTTTTAAGCTTGCCATAAAATCAATCACCGCGGTATCTGACTTTTCCGAAAATCCTTCCATGCTGTTATCGTGTCCTAATCTCATGTCAATCGGTCGCACCAACACACCATCCACAAAATAAAATTCCGCCTGCACTTCATCGACCGGAGAATTGGGAATATCAAAGCCAATCGACAATTTACCATCGGACAAATAACTGTCATCTATTTCTATCGAGTCGGCTTGATCAAGACCGTCCAACACCATGAACGTCTTTCCCGCTTTAGTCAAATTGATGCCCTGCAATTGTCCATGATCAAAATGCTGGATGATATTTACGTCGTCGCTGGAATTTTCCGAAACTGTAAAATTTCCCAAGAAATTCCCGCGCTCATCACGCTGAAGATGGATAAAGGTCTTAACGGTGCCGCCCTCATTGATCGTCAAACGGTCTAAATCAGCGTCATAGGCCATTTCAAGGCCTTCCACCTTTGTATGAAAATTGACGCCGCTGACCGTGGTGTTGTTCAACACCGCGTTCTCAACACTTCCGTTTCCAGCTCGAACCAAAGTTTCAATACTGTTAGGATCAAGAATCCCGTGAAAAGAATCAACCGCCTTTGCAAATCCTGCTTTCGTGAGCGCAATCGTGCCTTCCTTCATTTTTTCGCTGAACGAAACAATTGATTCTGAAACATTTTGAATTTGCTTCCCAAATTTGCCAATATTTTCTTGAATGCTGTTAAAAGTGGCTTCAAGCCCCAAAGACGAAAGGAACTCTTTCAGATTAAAAGAAGTCGCTGCACTTTGCGATCCAGAAACAGGAACTGAAAAGTTGAAAGATTCTATTTGCGATGGATTGGGAATTAACGGTGCCGGCGCGGGAACACCACCACCGGAATCAGGGGGCACATGAGAAGACTGCTCTCCATTGCCGCCAAAAAGACTTAAGATGGCTCGAAGCAGATCGAGCCAGAAATTAAAAGGGCTTCCGTCTTCACTGTCTCCATTTCCGCTTGGATCATCTGAAGGAATATTGCACGAAGGATTCGATTCCGGGCAGGTGCCATCCGATACCGAAGCGAACGGCAATTGCAGGGGAACTCCACTTCCTTGATTGACTTGCCCCATGACCCCCGTTCCAAGCCCTTCAACAAAGCTGCCGAGAAATCCATTGCCAAGAGCACCGGAAAGTTTTTCAAGCCCGAGTCCGACGAGCGTTTTCAAAGAATCCGTAAAGACCGCTGTGACGGGAATATGGGTGTCGGGTACCCAGTCACCATCAATGACAATCCTTCCCGCCGCGTCAGGAAGCAAACGGGTGATGTTATCCGTGATCTGTGCTGGAATATGAAGCAGGCTTCCCAGCGCGTTTGTCCCTGCGATGGCAAGCGTTTCAATCAATTTTTTTAAATCAAGCGCTTCTGGGTCAAGGACCGGAGTATTATCCGCGAAGGCATCAAAACCTATTCCAAACGGATGCTCAGCGACGGATCCGGTTATAAGACGCGCCAGTGGGGCGGGAACGCCTTGGGACTGCAGAAAAGTTTCCAGACCAATCTTGACCAAAGGATTTTGCAGGAAACCTTTAAGGCCGTCGCGCACAGTCAGCACGACTCCGCGGACCCCATTGAAGGCATTGGTAAGAAAGCTGGTGATTCCATGAATGAAAGGAATGCTGTCAATTAAGCCGGCAAAAAAACCTGCCGCCTGCTGGAACGCTCCTTTTAGAAAATCGCCGAAGAAGCTGAATTGAGAAAAACCTAACGTAACAATCGAACTGATCCCGGCAAGCCAATTTCCATTGACAATGTCGGTAATGGCACTGGCGAAATTAAAAATGATCGCGAGCGGCTGAAGCCCCGGGATAAAAGCAAACATCGCTCCCAAGAAACGAAAGAGGCTTCCCCAGAATGCGCCTCTTATTTGTTTGGTTTCTTGGACGGTGAGCGGCCGGCTGTCAGGACTCAGTTGGATCGCTGAAATCCGATTGTTTAAGGTCTGGTCCACCATCGCAGAGCCGTCCCACTCTTTGATGAAGGATTCTTTTGTGACCGTGAATGTTTCATTTTGTTTATCAGGACCTACCCCTGGATCAATGAAAGTGACGACGTCGTCGTAAATGATATTTCCTTGTTTGTCCCTGGCGAACGCCGTTGCGGAGCCGGTCGGCGCTCCTTCCAACATCCTTGCTTTCTTTCCGGCGTAAGTGACAATCACATAATGATTGCCGCTGATGTGGGCGATCAGGCGCTCAGCTGTCCCTTCTTTAAAAACCTCGACGAGATCATCATACACAAGATGATAACCTTGCGTGTTAAGACCATACCACTTCGCGACTTTCATCAAAGCAAACATCGAAATCATGAGATCGCCGGAGTCAAGCGGGGTGATGATTCCGGAGAGGATATCAATTAAAATGGCTTTGACCGCCAAGCCTTCCCTGGTGTAAATAATTCCATTTTGATCAAGCAGCGCTTCCAGAGCAAGAAATGCCGACTGACCAAAGTGAAGGGTCTTGGGCGTTCCATCTTCATTCTGCCAATGGGTAAAAATCATTTGGATGTCTTTTTCGGAAATGGGAACGACATCATTCGTATCAAGTCCAAACGACGAGTAAAAATTTCGTTTGCTCTCGTCTGTCATGATCAAATACTCGTTGAGCAGCGTCTTGACATTTTTCTGAACGGTTGTGACAAATGCCCTCCTTGCTTTTATTTCATCCGATCCCAAGAGATAAGATTCAACTGTTTTCAGAAGTGGCTTGGTTATCGGCCTTACCAGGGGAGTATGTTCAGCGTCGGGCCGCGCGCCGGAAAAATCATGAATGGCGTGAGCTGATTTTGAGACATCGGTAAACGGAATGATCGAGTAAAGATTCTCTCGAAGAAGAAAAATATCGACATCTTTGGGTGGTATTTCCTGAGTAGCGGGATGAGCAATGTTCATTGTCCAGTCAGCCGCGGAAATTCTAAATTCATCGAGAAATCCAGCGTAATGATTTTCATCTTTAAATCCTCGCCCAAGACGGGTCATAGATGGGATACTATAATTCTTGATCACTTCCGAAGTATCATATTTGGCCGTTTGGATATCGCTGTTCAGCCAAATACTTAAGCCCCATTTATTGGGACCGCTACTCAAGTGATACCAAAGCGCCACGTGCTGCCAAGCATTTTCTCCCAAAGATGAGGGTGATGGAAAAACATGTTCCTTGGTTTGAAGTGAAAAGACTTCCTTTCCATCTGAAATCACTTCAAACCTGAGTCTCTCTTCATTTGTGAACTGAATGGCAATATAATTCTTTGCATCGGCGCCTTGAGACCATATCGTTTGGGGACGGCTGTTGTCTTTCGGAAGCTGATCGACTGTCGCTGGACGTTCCGGTTTTATCCAAAAATCCATGACCCATGCACTGCTCGGAATACTCGTGCTTTTGATTTCTAAGTAATCATCAATACCATCGAAATGAATCGATGGCCCCGGAAAATTCTTCTTCGCGGCCACCGGATCAACAAAAAGCTCGCCGGTGACATAATCCACCTGATCAATCCAAGTGTTGTATTCGGTTGTGGTGGGATCTCTTCCTAAAATTCTGCGGTAGGTGTCGTAAATAACAGGGCTGACTTCCTGCTTGGTGATGGCTTGTTTTAGATTGACGTCCTGGACGTAGAGATTTTGAAAGGCTTTGCCTGCCTCAGTGTCGATCTCGTCTTTTTTCTCTTTGACTTTGGAATCAAGATCGGCATAGGCCTTTCCTTCGGCCTCAGCGATTTGGCTTAAAGAATTGTGGCCTTGGGCGAGATAACCATTCAGGGCGTTAAGGGCATCTGCTTTCGCATTTTTAAAAGCCTTGCCGCTTCCTTTGATCGTGCCAATGCGGTTCATCTCACTTTGGATACGGCTTAGAAAATCGTAAACCTGCTCTCTCGCTTTTTGCGCATTGCGCATGATTTCTTCCGTCGATATCTTCTTTTCTTCGAGCAGCCGGCGGAGGATGTCGTTTCGCTGAGTAAGGATGCTTTCACGGGCTTTATAGATTTCTTTCGGAAGGGCGTCGCGTGCGCTTTTCAGGTAAACTTTTTCAAGATTTCCGCTTGTGTCATAGGTGTACTCAATCAAGGTGTTCCCGGTTTCATCAATGAGTTCAGCAGGCTGATTTGAGTCATTGAAGAGCATCACAGTTTGGTCCGCCCTGGTTTGCGTCTCAAGAATACCGTTGCTGGAATATTCCTGACTGACAACCGTTTGAGCATTGAGGATCGAATCCACCGCTGTTTGAAACCGCTGACCGAGCGCTGGAGTTAAGGCATTTTGCAGGTTCAGTTTGTCTTGATAAGGAAGCTGACGCAATTGGGGGAGATTTTTTTTGAGCTGTTCCATCAAACGGTTTTGCGCCGCGAGGACCACGGAATTTGTCTTACCCAAATGATCTTCTTCAATCAACTGTCCGGACACGTCAAAAAGGAACCGTCCCGAACTTCCCTGAACCAGATATTGAGTCGGGTTTCCCGCGCTGTCCAGCATTTCCTCGACGGTGTATTGTGTGGGATTGTTCCCGTTGAAATGCAAAAGCAGTTTGGTGTAAGCATCTTGCTTATATTCTTCGACGGGTGGTGTGAAGTTAGACGTCCAGCGGGCAATGCCAGAGACGCGGAATTCATCGATCTTTCCATTGAACCATTGGTTGTGCCCAGCGATATACCCAAGCGTTACCCCTTGAGTCAAATTGCTCATACTCCTGCCGCTGACGTCATAATCGCTTCCCACTTGTCGGCCATTGACATAAACCCTCAGCGTATTCCCGTTCCTCACCACCGCGACGTGCTGCCACTGGTTTCGTTGTAACGTATACTTCGTATCAAAATAAGATGCCGAACTGAAATAGACAATTAACGTTCCGTATGATTTGAGCAGGATTCCATTGTTCCAATCCCCAACACCAGCCACCACTGGATCATCATGGTTCTCCCCAGGATTTACCCAAAAATCAATCGTAACGTCGCCGGTCCCAAAATTGAAATCATTTGATTTGGGGATCGTAAGATAATCCCCCGATCCATCAAACTGGACAGAAGCTTCGCCGAATACCTTGTTCTGGGTGAGCTGCGCGTCACCGTAATTAGAGATGGATAACGGGACCACATTGTCGCCTGAAAAATCTTTCGCTTCTTCCTCTGAATAATCGGCGGGATTGTTTCCGTTGAAATGCAGAAGTAATTTGGTGGCAGTGTCCGTCGTGTATTCCTGCGCGGGTGGAGTGAAATTTCCTGTCCAGCGGGCAATGCCGGAGATACGGAATTCATCGATCTTGCCATTGAACCACCGGTTGTGCCCAGCGATATACCCAAGCGTTACCCCTTGAGTCAAATTGCTCATACTCCTGCCGCTGACGTCATAATCGCTTCCCACTTGTCGGCCATTGACATAAACCCTCAACGTATTCCCGTTCCTCACCAGAGCGACGTGCTGCCACTGGTTTCGTTGTAACGTATACTTCGTATCAAAGTAAACCGCAGAATTAAAATAGACAATCAACTGTCCATATGATTTGACCAGGATTCCGTTGTTCCAATTCCCAACACCCACCACCGCCGGATCATCAAAGTTCTCCCCGGGATTCACCCAAAAATCAATCGTAAAGTCACCGGTCCCAAAATTGAAATCATTTGATTGGGGGGTCGTTAGATAATCCCCCGATCCATCAAACTGGACAGAAGCTTCGCCGAAAACCTTGTCCTGGGTGAGATGCGTGTCGCCATAATTGGTGATCGTGGATATGGGAGTCCCATTGTCGCTTGAGAAATCTTTTGAACCTTCCACTGAATAAGCAGATGGATTCTTCCCGTTGAAATGCAGAAGCAATTTGGTGTAAGCGTCCGTCGTGTATTCCTGCGCAAGTGGGGTGAAATTTCCCGTCCATCGGGCAATGCCTTTTGAAACACGGAATTCATCGATTTCGCCTTTTATGTAACGGCTGTTGATTGAATCCCCCCCTACCTGGAAAGTTCCGGTAAATTCTCCAATGGAACCATTGCACGCCTGACCTGTCCCTAAAATTTTCCCATCGGCGGTAAGATAGAGCGTATTGCCGTTCCTTATGATCGCAAGATGATACCAACCATTGACTGATGGCGTCCAAGGCCGCTCAATGACAAAATTATTTCCCCCACCTCCAAAACTTTGAAAAATTAAATTATTGCCTGAGTCTAACCAAAGCGTCATGTAATTAGATCCGTTAGTTCCGTGAGAAAAAATAGTTCTCGCTTGAGAGAAGTCAGAAAAGTTCACCCACGCATCAACCGTAAAGTCCCCTGTGCCAAAATCAAAGTCTGGGGATTTAGGGATTGAAAGATAATCTCCTGATCCGTCAAAAGAGACCGCTGCCCCACCGAATTTCCTCATTTGTGTCGTCAAAAACGCGTCACCGGAACTTGCGATGGATGAAAGAAGCAAATCATCGCCAGAAAAGTCTTTTGAGCCTTCTACGGAATGTGATGTGGAATTGTTTCCATCGAAGTGGAAAAGAAGTTTAGTGTAAGCGTCTGGGGCGTATTCCTGCGTTGGCGGGGTGAAGTTAGAAGTCCATCTAGCGATGCCTTTTGAGACTCTTAGCTCATCAATCCATCCGTCAAAAAATTGTGATGAACCTAAATGCGACCCTACATATTCGGCTGCTGTGCTTGTAATATCAGTGGAATCTGTTTGAGTAGAACCTATTTGCGAACCATTTACAAAAGCACGAATGCTGTTACCTGACCGCGTAACAGCAACGTGATACCAAGTATTGGTTACAGGAGTCCACGGAAAAGTCAATGATACTGCGGTGCTTAAAGCAACTGTGAGATGGTCACCACCACTAGGAGTCCATTGGATATAGATGCCTCCTGTTCCGGCAGCATTTTTAGAATAAAGAGTGTATGTGGTCAGGGCATTAAATCTAACTTGAAAATCGACCGTAAAGTCCCCTGTGCCAAAATCAAAGTCTGGAGAATTAGGAAGGGAAAGATCATCACCGTTCCCGTCAAATGAAGCGGCAGCTTCACCGAAGACTTTGTTTTGGGTCGTTAAATGTGTGTCTCCATGGCTAGTGACCGTAGGGGAAATTGAATCCACATCGGAAAAATCTTTTGAGCCTTCGATGTTAAAGGGAAGATTTTGAATGGTGATTTCTGAAAGTGTTCCGCCTTCATCATAATCATACGCGATGCCGTCCTCAGTGATGCGCGCAGTTGTTTTGCCATTTGTTTTTACCGTGCTATAGGTTTGAATTAATCCTCCCTCATCCACTTTGGTTAATGTTCCGAATTGATATTCCAAATTCCCAATTCGAGTGGACATCTTACTTAAGTAAGGAAGTGTGGTCAGGGTTTGAATGCTACCGCTAAGTGAAGAAGCTGCTTTCGCCAGTTCCTTCTTCGCGTTCAAGGCTTCATCATCAAAGTGCAAGAGAAGTTTGGTGTGTTCGTCTGAGGTGAAGCGCTCGTTGGGAAGAGTGAAAGCGGTGGAATAGCGGCTGATCCCTCTTGATATCCTGATTTCATCGAGCAGACCGTTGAAATAAGCCGTGTTGTCAAAAGCAGCGCCGAAGCGGATGCCATCGGTCTGGCTAACAAAATTCGTGTAATTTTCAAAACTGGTGAGCAATTTTCCGTCGATGAAAAGCCTGAGTTGAACACCCTCTCTTGATAACGCGATGTGGTGCCACGCGTTGACATCCGGCGACCAGTCCGCGTAATAGTCGTTGCCGAAACCGCCTTTGATGTGAAACTGATATTTGCCGTTGTTTTGTTCGAGCTTGAGGAAAAGTTCCCGGGTACCAACACCGCCCAGGTCAAAAATCGTTTCCTGATTTCCGTTGGCGGGAAGAGATTGTAAAAGCGCATCTGTTTCAATCGTAAAATCTTCAAGACCGAATTCAAAGTCTTTAT
>JAHFFT010000075.1 GCA_023247795.1 Candidatus Omnitrophota bacterium | reverse complement strand
TTCATGACGATTTCACCAATTGGATAAAAATTTCTTCGAGCGAATTTTGCTTTGTGTGGATATCATTATACTCTATCCCCGCCGCAGACAAGCCAGCCAACAACTCAGGAATTCCCTTATCGTCTTTGCTTGAATCATAGGTATAAATCAACTGAGTGGCTTCCGTGTTTAGGGTCAATGGCCACCGCGACAATTGCGCGGGAACCTGTTTGAGCGGATCTTTCAAATCAAGAATCAACTGTTTGCGTCCAAGTTTTTTCATAAGGTCATCTTTATTTTCCGTGACAATGATCTCACCTTTGTTGATGACACTGATCCGATCGGCCATCTCCTCAGCTTCATCAAGATAATGGGTGGTCAGGATGATCGTCACCCCCGACTGCTTAAGCAGCCGCACCTGTTCCCACATGTCTTTCCTTAAATTCACATCGACCCCGGCGGTTGGCTCGTCGAGAAACAACACCTGCGGCTCATGTGACAATGCCTTAGCAATCATAACACGTCTCTTCATCCCGCCGGAAAGGGTCCTGATCATACTGCTTTTTTTGTCCCACAAGGAGAGTTGTTTGAGTGTTCGTTCAATATGGGATCGATTAGGCGCCTTACCAAACAATCCGCGGCTTAAGCTCACAGTATCCCAGACGGTTTCAAAGGCGTCAGTGGCCAGTTCCTGGGGAACAAGCCCAATCAAAGAACGAGTTATTCGAAAATCTTTGATGATGTCATGTCCATCGACCAGGACTTTTCCTTCGCTGGGATTAACAAGTCCGCAGACGGTATTGATCAAGGAGGTCTTGCCCGCGCCATTGGGGCCGAGCAGGGCAAAGATTTCGCCTTTACGGATCTCAAGGTTGATGTTCTTCAACGCTTGAAAATTTCCAGCGTAAAATTTATTCAGGTTGCGAATAGAAAGCATCATAATATCTGAAGTCTGCCTTTCGAGTTGTATTATACCGACTTAAAAAATCTTTAGGACTCATTTTAATTTTAATTTTCTGACATTTTTATCCGACTTATGAACAACAAAACCTATCGGCTGACGTTTTTTGGCAGACTTTTCTTTATCGGACAACAAGTCCTTAATGGCGTTAAATATCAATATGAACTTCCGATCATGCTCCTTAAACTTCTCCTGAAAATTACGTTCAAGATTTTCAATCTTACATGCCAGGTCTCTATGCGAAATCATCAATTCTCTTAGTTTAGTAAAAGTCCGCATAATTTGGATATTGACCTGGACCGCCCTAGAGCTATGCAATACTCCCGAAAGCATCGCAATACCCTGTTCTGTAAATGCTAATGGGAGCTTACGCGTACCGCCTCTGTTTGATGTGCCAATTTGGCACATCAAATTTTTCAATTCATCACGGGTCAATTGCATTAAAAATCGTTAGGAAATCTTTCTATATTGCGACGAACCTGCCTGGTCAACTGTGATGTAAAGACACCATATAATTCTGCCAAATCTCTATCAAGCATGACCTTATGGCCCCGAATGAAATAAATCTTATTTTGAATTATTTCGACTGGAAGAAGAGTTGTTGACTTAGAACCCGCTTGCTTTTTCATAAAACCCCCCTTAAGAATGGTTAAAAAATGACACAGTTGTATTGGGGAATTTCTAATACTTAGATTGATGGGGAATCGGGGAAACTAATCTACCACTAAAAGCACATTCATTTTTCTCTTACTGAAAAATTTTCTAATTCTTCGATCACTTCACGATATGAGCCAAGCCCTACAACGGAATCAGAAGTATTGGGATGGCTAATCAATTCCTCAGCCTGCGCTTTGCGCGCGTATTCCCAGGCCTTATCATTATTTCTACTCTTGAGATAAGTGAATGCTAAATCAATATAAGCGAAATAAGGGCTCCACTTCCACTGTCGGTCGATATTAAGATAATTATTAAAGTCGGAAATTGCTAGGTCATAATTTTCATTTTGATAATACGCCTGCCCTCTCATCAACAATGTCAATTCGGATTTCGGCTTAAATTGAAGATATTTGCTGAAGTCAGCAATCGCTTGATCGCAATTACCATTCTTATAAAACAACAATCCCCGATTCCAATAAAGCAATGCAACATTTGGGTTGAGCTGAATAGCTTTATCATAATCCAGCATGGCTTGGCTGGTATCATGTTCCTTCTCATAAGCCAGTCCTCGTCGCCTATAAGCTTCCGCATTTTGAGGATTCGCCTCTATCACTTTATCAAAGTAATCGACGCCCTTATCTGCGATTTGCGCATAACACATTGTCGAGGACAACAAAAATGGAACCAACCACAAACATCTTTTCATTCTTACTCCATGCTTACATTTTAAGGTTACGTTAGGTGGCCGAAAAATTTCTTTTAATTTCAAATGCTTTTTATGGCAGCGAATTGTTCTTTTACTTTAGAACGAGTAAAGAAACAAATCGGAAGTAATTCCAATATCATTGCCGGCAAACCAATAAACCCTAGAATAGCAAACGGCATTATTTTTTTATTCTCTTCACTTACATTCTTCTTTAAGGTCTTTAAAATCGCCGATTGATCCCCCGATTTCATTTGTTCAGAAATGACCACTTCTGTTTTTGTAGAATAAGCATCAAAATTATTGACTCTGAAAGCTGGTATAAGATAAAAATAACAAATGAGAATAATAACTCTAATAAGTCCTAAATATATTGCGGCTTTTCGCGCTGGCTCTTTTAATTGAAGCAAAAAAAAGCCGCATATCAAATATGTGATGCATAGAAAAACACTGGACACAAAGAATCCATAACCCTGCTGAATTCGAATGTGCTCATTAATAATCAAATCCAAAAGTTTCCAGATATTAGAGACAATAAATAGCCAAGCCCAAAATGTTACCCCCTTAGATCTTTTATTTTTCATATTTCCTCCAAAAGTTTGCTCACATTAAATCGTTAAAGAAATAAATTTTAGATTTCCCGACGGGAGGCTAGGGACATGGTCAGCGTCGAAAGATCAGCGTATTCGACCGAGCTGCCGACGGGGATGCCCAAGCCGATGCGGCTTACCTTAACACCAATCGCTTTGAGCACATTTGAAATATGAATGGCAGTCATCTCACCTTCGGTGTCGGGGTCGGTTGCGATCACCACTTCCAGAATCCCCTTTTCCTTGATCCGCTGAGTGAGTTTATCGAGCAGCAAATCCTGCGGGCCACGGCCTTCACTGGGTGAAATCGCACCTAAAAGAACATGATATAATCCCTTAAACGTTCCAGTCCGTTCAATCGCTAATAAATGTTTATGATCCTCGACGACACAAAGGATCTTTTGGTCCCGATGCGGGTCTGTACAAAGTCGGCAATTATCATTTTCCGTAAGATTCTGACAAATTTTACAAAACCGTAATCGATCTTTGAGTTTCATGATCCCCTCAGCCAATTGCAGCGCGTTTTCGCGCGGCTTTTGCAAAAGCCAGAACACCATCCGCTCAGCACTGCGCCGCCCCACTCCGGGGAACTGACTGAATTGACTGATCAACTGTTCAACCAAATCCGGATAAGACATCTTTATTCCTTATGCCATTGGTTAACGACCTTGCCCTGAAAAGCCTCTAAAGCCCGACGAACAACTGGTTCGGCCGCCATTTTGCCCTTTGCTTCCTCAGAACCGGTAAGAACGTAACGAACAACAATTTTCGCGTTCAGTTTTTGTGAAAACACATCTCCCACCAACTGCCGATACTCTGTTGTTTCCAAAGATTCCTTTTGAAATTTTTTTTCAGAGTCAAATCCAATCGTCAACTCTCCTTGAACACATTTGATCGGAGCACCTTCCTGCAAATACGTCGCTAAAAACATCTTTTTCTGACTGACAGCGTGAGTTAAGGCATTCCACATTTCAAGGATTTTCTCAATCGTCGGTGAGGCTGAAACCTTATCTTCCGCAAGATCAACCGGTGCCTTTATCTTTTCGGCCTGCACTTCCTTGAAATCCTCTGGCTCATCTTCTTCTGGACTGAGATCCAACTGCCCTTTTTGATTTTGTAAGATTTTCAAATTAACCGGCGCCCCAGATGGACGGTTTAGCTCGACGAGCTTCACAGCGACCTTCCTCTGTGCACCCAAACTTTCTTCAGAACAACTCAATTTGGCAAAGGCCAACTCCAAAGGAATACGTAACGATTCGGTAATTCGGGCAACATCCTGCGCTTCAATCAGCACATCAATGGCTTTTAAAATATCCTTCAATTCCATTCCTTGCGAATGCTGCAAATACTGTTCCTTAACTGCGGCTGGATAATCGACGAGCCGGCCCAAAGTTTTTCCGCCGACTTTGATCACCATCAAATTGCGATAATGCTCAACCAAATCTCGGCCAACCTGTTTCAAATCTTTACCGCGCTCAATGATCTCATCAAAAATTTTTAACCCCGCGGCACAATCCTTGCGGCCCAAAGCCTGGGTCAATTCAAATAACAAATCCAGCTCGACCAAACCCAGCATGGAATAAACGTCTTGCCCTTTGATCTCTTGATCAGTCAAGACCCCAACCTGATCTAAAATGCTTAAGGCATCCCGAAAGCTCCCCTGGGCAGCCTTGGCAATGGCATAAAGCGCGTCTTCATCGACTTTTAAATTTTCCTTTTTCGTGATCTGTGCCAAGGTTTCAACACAGGCCGTCAACGATATCCGTTTGAAATCGTAACGCTGACAACGAGAAATGATCGTAGCTGGAACCTTATGCGCTTCCGTGGTGGCAAAAATGAATAAAACATGTTCCGGTGGTTCTTCCAAAGTCTTTAGCAACGCGTTGAACGCCTCAGCCGTGAGCATGTGGACTTCATCGATGATGTAAATTTTATACCTGCCATAACTCGGCGCGAATTTAACATTCTCCCTCAGCGTGCGGATTTCATCAATTCCGCGATTGGAAGCACCATCGATCTCAAGCACATCAAAGCCCGTGCTTGCGCTGATCTCTCGGCAGGAAACGCATTCCCCACACGGCCGCTTTGCTTGCGTCTCCTGACAGTTCAAAATTTTCGCGAAGATCCGGGCGCAGGAAGTCTTGCCGATGCCCCGCGGACCGCAAAAAAGGTAGGCGTGGGCCACACGATTGGCGGCAATGGCATTCTTTAAAATCTTGGTGATATGTTCCTGGCCAATGACATCTTCAAACCGGGTGGGACGATATTTTCGCGCTAAAACCAAATACCCCATCTTACAAATTCCCTTTCATGACGATGGCTCATTCTAACA
>JAHFFT010000020.1 GCA_023247795.1 Candidatus Omnitrophota bacterium | reverse complement strand
ACCCACGTCGGCCGTGCACCAAAAAATATCGCTTTCCTTCAAATCAAAAACCCAACGCGTTGTATTCGCGACACCGGTCATGTATCCGCCAGTCGTATGGATGATCCCTTTTGGTTTTCCCGTTGTTCCCGACGTGTAAAGGATAAATAAAATGTCTTCCGCGTCCATAGGTTCCGGTTCACAATAATCCTCAGCCTTGGTCATCAGCTCGTGATACCAAAGGTCACGGCCTTTTTCCATCCGAACCAATTCTTTAGTGCGTTGAACCACAATGGAATGTTTGATTGACGGACAATCCTTTAAGGCCTCATCCGCTGTTAATTTTAACGGAACAATCTTTCCCCGACGGTAACTCCCATCCGCGGTGATGAGGAGTTTTGCCTGCGCGTCAACGATACGATCTTTCAATGACTCAGCACTGAATCCGCCAAAAACAACGGTGTGGATCGCTCCGATTCTGGCACAGGCCAACATCGCGAAAACCGCCTCGGGAATCATCGGCAGGTAAATCGCGACCCGATCCTTTTTTTGTACGCCGAGCGATTTTAAAACATTAGCAAATTTATTGACCTGGACATAAACATCCTGATAAGACAATGCCAGTTGTTCCCCAGGTTCACCTTCCCAAATCAACGCGGTTCGCTGACCTAGCCCTTTCTTGATGTGCCGATCCAAACAGTTATAACTCGCGTTCAATTTCCCGCCCAAAAACCACTTAGCAAACGGCGGCTGCCAATCAAGCACTTGATACCATGGCTCAAACCAATCCAATTTTTTGGCACAATTTTCCCAAAACCTCAGACGATCTCGATCAGCTTCTTCGTAAATTGACTCATTATTAACATTCGCTTGTTTTTTGAATGCTTCCGTCGGAAAAAAAGTTCGATTTTCTTCGAGCAGCGCTTGCACAGTTGCTTCCATTGAAGTGTCTTTATCCCTCATATCACCCCCTGATTTTAGTATCACACCCCGGGAGTGTAACTCCGGGAGTTCAACTCCCGGAGTTACACTCCCGGGGTGCCAAACAATTATTTGATGAGTCCCATAATCTCTTTGAATTTTTTATGCTCTGCGGTGCGTAATAGTTCGCAAATGATCATCTCAGTACAAGTCAGACCAGCGCCAAAACCTTTCAACCGCTCCAAACCGATTTGCTTATTTTCTTTCGTCCGCGAAGAAACCGCGTCAACAACAACCTGAACGTTAAACCCCTGGCCAAGCAAATCCACCACGGTCTGATAAACACAAACATGCGTTTCAATGCCGCAGATCACAATTTGCCGTCGCATTTTCATACCACCCAATGTTTCTTGAAATTCTTCGTTCTGCCAGCAGCTGAAACTCAACTTTTTGATGGGAAGATATTTAAAAAGCGCTGAGGCGATCTCCGGAAGGGTTTTACCGATCTTATCCGGCGCTTGCTCAGTTAAAATGACTGGAACATCTAAAATCTGCGCGGCGTTAATCAATTTCTGAATACGCGCGACAACCTGATCGCGATCGTGCATGAGCTCGGCGAGTTTCCCCTGGACATCAATCACCAGAAGAACGGATTGATTAGCAGTAAAAATTTTCATATGCTAGTTATATTGTCCACAAATTACTGACGCTGTCATCAAAAAACATCAGGGATTGTGATCGGCTGCCTTTTTCGTCCCCAACTCCCTGGCCCTGCCGCGAAATGCCCAGCGCAGGCGGTCCCACAAAATTCACATCGATTCTTATTTTTTAAGTGATGCTGCCCCAATTCATACCAATCCCGCTCGATCAATAACTCATGACAATTATGACAATAAGTGCTGCTGCCCAGCGGATCATGAACATTGCCGGTATAGACATACCGTAGCCCCTTTGACATCGCGATCCTCCGCGCTTTAGTCAGCGTCGAGGCTGGTGTATTGGTTTTATCCCTCATGCGAAAATCCGGATGAAAGGCCGTAAAGTGCAGTGGCACGTCTGGACCTAATTCCTTTGCGATCCATTCGGTCATGGCATGAAGCTCTTCAACCGAATCATTTTCCCCCGGGATCAGCAGTGTGGTGATTTCAAACCAAACTTTTGTTTCGCGTTTCAAATAGATCAAGGTATCAAGCACTGGCTGCAACTCACCGAGGGTCACTTTCCGATAAAACTCTTCGCTGAATCCTTTCAAATCCACATTGGCGGCATCCATGTATTGATAAAATTTCGGCCGTGACCGATCGGTCATGTATCCGGCGGTCACCGCAACAGTCTTAATGCCCAAGGCATGGCAAGCATCAGCAACATCAAAGGCGTATTCGGCAAAGATCACTGGATCGTTGTAAGTGAAAGCGACACTTTGACAGCCATGTTTTTGAGCAGCACGGGCAATCGCCTCAGGGCTAGCTTGATCGGTCAGCCGATCAAACTCGCGGGACTTGCTGATGTCCCAATTTTGACAAAATTTGCACCCTAGGTTACAGCCGGCGGTGCCAAATGACAAAACACTTGTTCCTGGATAAAAATGATTGAGCGGTTTTTTCTCGATGGGATCAATGCAAAATCCACTGCTACGACCATAGGTGGTCAAAACCATCTCTCCACCCTCATTCTTGCGGACAAAACAAAACCCGCGTTGTCCGTCTGACAAGGAACAATGACGCGGGCATAAATAACAGAGGATCCGATTATTAGCTACCGGCTCCCAAAATTGTCCTGGAAAATGCTCGTTCGCGGGCATAAGAAATTAGGCTTCCCTTCCTTCTAAATCCCAAACTACAGCCTCATAAATGATCAAGTAAACCGACGGGCCGCGTAAACAAAAGGCAAAAAGTAGGACCTCCACAACGCATCTGTTGATTTGAACTGATTCGTTCCAAAAAAATAATCGACCAATGCCTCTCGCAAACGAGTCAATTCCTTAAGGCGGCTAAATGTTTTAAGCTGCTTAATCGTAAGATCAACAAGTTCGAGGGATCGCTCAAAGGCCTTAACGCTATAAGACGCATTTCCTTTGGCCTGCCAATTCAAAGCACGTTCCACTTCACTGGCGATATTAGCCATTTGCTCAAGAAACGACAATTGCGCCCAGCGTCCTGCGGCAAGACTTTTGTGTTGATACGTCATCCTTGAATCCTCTTAGAAACAACCATAACAATTTTCATGAATTTTCCTTTAGTTGCCATTTCCAAACCCGCCTATTGCAATTCGAAAACCCGACACTGTTAAAAACAGTACATATTATCATATTTTTCATGTCAGACGTCTTGCCTGTATCCGAGTAACGCAACGATTCACTCTCGCCTAGCTTTCAAATCCTTCAATCTTGAACACCTTTTCTATAAGTTTCCGTTCTGTGGCGCCAGAATCGGGAACAAACCAGACCTCAAAACGTGCAGCGTATGGCTTCCCCCGGTCGCCTTCGGGAATAGTGAACCGTGTGTTGGAAAAAAAGAGTTCATCCGAATCATCCGACCATCCTACAAATTCGTTCGATTCCTTAAATAGGCGACCGGCTGAAAGAGAAGTTCCCTTGGTGACTTCGAAGGCTTTCAGATAAATCATCCCAGGTTCACCCGGATTAACCCAGATCTCAGAGGCGTAGTCCCCGGATGAACCCATCAATTCGAATGATAGTTCCCTATGCCGGAAGCTACCGGAAGGAACCGTGTCTCGAATGGTCTTCCAGGTTGGATGTTCTGCAAGAGGCTGAAATTCTTGATTCAGGCTATTCAATGCCGACTTGGTAAGACGTCGTTCCTTTGATTCGGACTTCTCAAAGACCCCTACAATGATATGGGCAGCAGTGATGACACAATAACTTTCGTACATCCGGCTGTCTTCTGACAATGCCTGGTTACTCCCTAAAACTGACATGATTTCATTCATCTCGTTATACAAGGTCACTTTTGCAGTTTCTCCTGGCTGTATGTGAGTGCTGTGACTAGATCCTTGCTGCCATGGCTTATCGGAAAAACGAATTGTGAGATGAAAACTGAACAAAGGGATGCCGTCCCGAGCCACAGGAGATATATCAAAACTTGAAAAATACCCACCAAAGGGATACCTCCATTCCGATCCCATCATCCACCTTCTGGTAGCAACGATGCTTTCGCCATCCTTGGAAACATACCATTCTGGGCTCGTGATGAGGTAGCGGCGCAGGATTTCCAGATTCGATTCTTGAAGACGAACAAGCGCGGGAATATCTGCGGTCACAGAAGTATCTTCATTACCAGGGGTCTTGACTGTCGTCAACATTTCGGCCAGGAAAGCATCCTCTGTGCCTCCCGATTCTGCAACAGGTTCCATCTTTGGTTCTGAAAGAACAATATCTTCTGGTATCCTGAGGTTATCGGCAAAGCCGTCTTTGCTTTGACCTAACATAGCCTCCGAGATCAAAAACAAAAAGTAGAAACCACATGGTATAGCCCAAAAAACAAACATGACGAGATTGAGTAATCCTTTTAACCAACGCCTTTTTATAAGATTCCAAATCGTTGCCAGCAAGATACCCAAAAGAGCAATTCCTAAACTAATGATCCCGAAATCAGACACAATGTACAGATTTCGTAACTTTAAAAAAGTAGCGGTGATGAAAATCGCAAGCAAAGCAAAAAAAACGACAGCCGGAATCCACCAACTATTAAAATAGGACGAAAGGATTTTCTGGAGACGGAGGAGCATCTTTTTATGTTGAAAAAGTCTCTGACAAAGGATTATAGTAAAACACCTTTACTGGTTAAATAATTCCTTGATTTTCGGCCTAGAAAAATAAATGCAACATATCAATGAAAAGATTGCGGCTAAATGAAATGGGTTTGGGACTACCCAGTTTGAAGAACCATTAAGAATGGAAAACACAAAACCCATGAAATAAATTGGACAAACACCATAAGTAACGATTTTTCTGCCCCAAGATTTTAATTGACACACTCCTCTGCCTGCAATAATTAAAATTGTCCCCATGAAAAAAGACACAATAGCATTTAAGTAAATCGCTCCACCGAGTCCAGAAAAATTTATAGATTTGGTTAATAAAAACGATAAAATCATTAGCATTATTCCAATAGTGCCGTAAATAACACCGAGCACTCCACCGAAAAATATGAATTTGCCGACTTTTTTAACAGTGTCCGTTTTCCTATTATCCATCATAAATTTTTCCTATTTCGAGGGGACTCATCATTCCCAACATTCTAACCCTACTTTTTCGCAGTCGGCATTCAACTTGACATCTTCTTTAGATATTGCAAAATAACTCTCGAACAGAAGGCTGTCTAATCGTTTTTGCTCTTCTCGCTCAAGCTTTTCCTTACGGCTTTTATTGTGTTTATTCGCCAATTTTGTTGCTATTCTTCCGGAAAGATAATATTCAAACGAACCATGAGCATTTCCTCCTGTATAAAAAGTTCAGCACATTATACACACTTTCAATTCCTATCATAATCTTAAAAACGGCTATTCTAATCAAAAAGCTTCTTTGCCATCGCGATCAGAATTTATTAGACCGCCAGCATGTCATTAACTTTGACGAATTTCTCGCGCGGCTTGCCGACTTTTGTCCCGCGTTCGATTTCCACAGCGTCGATCTTTTTCCATCGGGCAAAGTCAACGTAATTGACTCCTTTTGTTTTTAAAAACTGAACAATCGCTGCCGGGTCCGTGACTGCGCATGGCGTTAAACTGGGCAGGTCCTGACACAAACTATCAACGGTAGCACCACTATCCGGTTTATTTGTACCGATCACACCACTTGGTCCCCGTTTGATCCAGCCAACACAATAAAGGCCTTGGACAGCCTTTTCATCTTTCATGATTCGCCCGTCCTTATTAGGGAAGGTCCCCGAGGGTTCCTGAAACGGAACTCCCGCAATCGGCACTCCACGATATCCAACACTGCGAAAAAGCAAACCGCACGGCAATTCTTCTGTCACGCCCGTACCTCTTGCCTTTTGTTGATTGGGTTCGCCGCTCAATTCATTTTTTTCCAAGATGAGCTTTTCCACCTGCCCGTTGCCACGCAATTCTTTCGGGCTTTTTAGAAAATGAATGATGAACTTTTTCGATTTTGTTCCTGCCCCACGCTCCGCGAAAGTTTTGAGGATTTCAAAATTTTTCTTTTTGGACGCGTTGTTGGGATCAGCCAACTCTTTCTGTGAATTTTCCCCAACCTCTAAATCGCGTGGATCAACGACAGGGTCGCATTCCGCTAATTCGCCAAACTCACGGATCTCCGGTGCTGTAAACGCCGCCTGCGCCGGACCGCGCCGTCCGATCAAATGAACTTCTTTGATCCTACTTTTCGCCAAGGCCGCCAAGGCGTGCTCTGCGATATCTGTTGCTTTCAATTCTTCAACAGTCTTACAAAGGATCCGGCTGACGTCCATGGCCACGTTCCCCTGGCCGACCACAACCGCGGTTTCATGCGATAGATCAAATGTCCGGTCACGATAATCCGGATGCCCGTTGTACCAAGCCACAAATTCCGTGGCAGTCAAACTATTTTTCAAGTCCTCGCCGGGAACCCCTAGTTTTTTATCAGTTTCGGCCCCGCAGGCAAAAATGATCGCGTCGTAAAATTTCTTTAGCTCCTCAACTGAAACATCTTTCCCGACCGCGACATGACCAAAAAAGGAAAATTGTTCATGGCTTGCGGTCTTTTCAAAGACCTTCGTGACATTTTTGATCTTCGGGTGATCTGGGGCAACCCCATAACGCACCAATCCAAAAGGTGTGGGAAGCCGATCAAACATATCAACCTTGACCTTAAACTCTTTCGCCAACAAAGCCTCCGCGGCATAAAAACCGCTCGGCCCACTGCCGACAATCGCCACCTGTAAGGGTCTTTGCACCGTCCCTAATCCATGAATCATTTGGACATCCTTTTTTAGGTTTTGGTTTACTATACCGAGGTGGGATTTTATTGTCAAGGCGGTATCTGGAATATCTTGAATAATCGGGCAAAATAAAAAACCCTCAAGTTAAAGCTGAGGGTCTGCGTTAATACCAATTTTATCCATCGATTATGAATTCTTAATTTCTTTCAAACGATCGGTACTGACCTCCTCCGATTTCGCGGTCCGCTGCCGAACTGGACGATCTTCAACAAATTCCAAACCAATCAAAAAATACACTCCGGTTTCTTTCTTCTCAATGCGCATGACCCGAGCGTGACCTTTGAAAATATCCAGGATCCCCGACATCACGACCTGCAACTCAAGAACATCATCGATCTGATAGGGTACGTCGGATAAAAACGATAAACCCATGGCACTCATATCATGGGTTGTGGACAAATGCCAACGCACATCGCGGTCCTTGCTGGACTGCCCCTTGGCTAAACGATACTGGATACTCAAAATCCGTTTAGCGCGTGAGGATTGTCTTCGTTCATCTCCAAACTTAACCATGTCCGTCATTCCTTTCTTAAGCAATCTGCGCTAATGGTAGGTTAAAGGTCTCCGCGACTTCTTTGATAACGACCTGTCCTTTAACCATGTTTAAAGCCCGTTTTAACGCGTTTGAGGTCTTAAGACATTTTGGAAACCCATCTTTTGCTAAGACAAGGATATACGGTAAAGTTGCGTTCGTCAAGGCGTAGGTACTGGTCCGGGCCACTGCTCCCGGCATGTTAGTGACACAATAGTGAACGACTTCATCGACGACATAAGTCGGGTTTTCATGGGTCGTTGGCCGGCTGGTCGCGATACACCCGCCCTGGTCAATGGCCACATCAACAATCACTGCCCCAGGCTTCATTTTCTTAACAAGTTTCCGATCAACAAGCTGTGGGGCTTTTGCACCCCGCAGAAGGACACAGCCGATCACCAAATCCGCCTTCATGACCGAGTCGCGAATCGTGTGCGCGTTGCTCATGAGCGTATGGACATTGGGTGGCATGATTTCATCAAGGTAACGCAGCCGGTTCAGATTGGTATCTAAAATCGTGACATTGGCCCCCAAACCCGCCGCCATCTTACAAGCATTGGCGCCAACCACTCCAGCACCTAAAATCACAACTTCGGCAGGTGCCACACCAGGGACCCCGGCGAGTAAAATCCCCCGACCCTTCATCGGCTCTTCCAAATATTTCGCCCCCTCATGCACGGCCATACGACCGGCCACTTCACTCATTGGCGTGAGGCAAGGCAAATCCCCTTTTTCATCTTGTAAAGTTTCGTAGGCAAAAGCAATGATTTTTCGTTTCAGCATCGCCTCTGTCAACTTTCGACTCGCGGCAAAATGAAAAAAAGTAAATACGATCTGCCCTTCGCGCAGATAAGAAAACTCGCGCGGCTCTGGCTCTTTGATTTTAATGATCATCTGGGCTCGACTGTAAACCGCCTTGGCCGAAGAGACAATCTCAGCGCCACTTTCGCGATATTCCTGATCAGAAAAACCGCTGCCTATCCCTGCTTTGGTTTCGACAATGACCTTATGCCCGGCCTTTTTTAACATCTCAACACCAACGGGCAATAAACTCACGCGGTATTCATTATTTTTGATTTCTTTTGGGATGCCAATAATCATTTCATCTCCAATGGTTAAAGATCGGAAGGTTTGATCATGTCCTGCGGACGAACCCATTTATCAAATTCAGCAGGCGTAAGAAAGCCGAGTTCAACGCCGGCCGCTTTGAGACTTTTATTTTCCGTAAAAGCCTTTTTAGCGATTTTGGCGGCCTTATCGTAGCCGATATGGGGATTTAACGCGGTGACCAGCATGAGCGAATTCTTGACATAATTCTCGACTTGACCTTTGTTGACTTTCAAATCAACAATGCAATGATCGGCAAAACTTTGACAGGCATTACCCAAAAGCCGGATCGATTGCAAGATGTTGTAAATGATCACGGGTTTGTAGACATTCAATTCAAAATTCCCACTGGCACCGCCAAAATTAACCGCGACATCGTTCCCCATGACCTGAACACAAACCATGGTCATGGCCTCACACTGAGTTGGATTGACCTTCCCCGGCATGATTGAACTGCCTGGCTCATTCTCCGGTAAGATCAGTTCCGCCAGTCCGCAACGCGGCCCCGACCCAAGCCAACGGACATCATTTGCGATCTTCATTAAGGAAGCGGCAATGGTTTTAAGAACCCCACTCAGCTCGACGAGGGCATCGTGCGCTGCCAACGATTCAAATTTATTGCGGGCGCTGACAAATGGTTTATTTGTCAGTTTGGCGATCTTTTCCGCGACTTTTTCCGGAAAATCCGGATGCGTATTTAGACCGGTTCCGACCGCGGTCCCACCGATCGCCAGTTCATACAACCTGGGCAGACAACCATCAATCCGTTTTAAACCGTATTCTAATTGCTGAACATATCCGGAAAATTCCTGACCAAAACTCAAAGGCACGGCGTCCATCAAATGCGTACGGCCGATTTTGATGATAGAGTTGAATTCTTTTTTCTTTTTAGCAAACGCCTCAGTCAAATGTTCTAAAGAAGGAATCAAATATTCATGCAAAGCCTCGACAGCAGCGATGTGCATGGCCGTCGGAAAAGTGTCATTCGAAGATTGGGCCTTATTGACGTCATCATTGGGATGGATTGGCTTTTTGCTACCCATGACCCCTTTGGCCAATTCAATCGCGCGGTTGGAAATGACTTCATTGACGTTCATGTTGGACTGGGTCCCGCTGCCGGTCTGCCAGACGACTAATGGAAAATGATCGTCGAGTTGACCGCTGATCACTTCCTCAGCAGCCTGGACAATGAGCTTCACTTTATCTTTTGGCAAGAGCTTCAAGTCCTGATTCGTCAACGCCGCGGCCTTTTTTAGAATGCCAAAAGCGCGGATGATTTCAAGTGGCATCCGTTCGGTGCCAATAGCAAAATGCGTCAAGGATCGCAACGTCTGCGCGCCGTAATACTTATCGGCGGCGACTTGAACTTCACCCATACTGTCGGATTCTTTACGATATTCCATTTTCTTCCTCTGCGCCATTAGGGAGCCATTAGGGACCTGCGACGTGCGATTATTTATTTTTTTGATTTTGCGTGAAATAATTTAACATGTCAATAGGAATCGGGAAAAGTGTTGTGGTGTTATTCTCCGCCCCGATCTCGACCAGCGTCTGCAGATAACGCAGTTGCAAGGCCATGGGCGATTTGGACATTTCTTCCGCCGCCATACGGATTTTTTCAGCCGCCTGCAATTCCCCTTCCGCGGCGATGATTTTTCCACGGCGCTCACGTTCGGCCTCGGCCTGACGCGCCATGGCCCGACGTAAATTTTCCGAGATATCCACGTGTTTCAACTCCACGTGCGAGACCTTAACACCCCAAGGGTCTGTCGCCTGATCTAAAATTGTCTGCAAACGGTTATTGATTTTTTCCCGCTCTGCCAAAAGGTCATCCAATTCCATCTCGCCTAAGATGCTGCGCAGCGTTGTCTGCGCCATCTGCGACGTCGCGTATTGATAATCCTGCACTTCGATCTGCGCCTTGATCGGATCAATCACCTTGAAATAAACAACCGCGTTCACCTTCGCGGAAACGTTGTCTTTGGTGATCACATCTTGCGGCGGAACATCTAGGGTATAAAGACGCAAACTCACGACCACGGCCCGGTCGATCGGCCAAAAAACTAAAATCAAACCCGGCCCCTTTGGTTTGTCCAAGACCCGTCCCAGACGATAAACAACCGCCAGTTCATATTCGTTCAAAATCCGGATACTGCTGAACAACCAAAACGCGACCATAACCAAAACAACAAAAAATGGCATGACTTACTCCTTTCGCACTTTGAGCTGTAACCCCTTAATTTTTTCAACGACGATCCTTTCCGACTTTTTAATGATCTCGTCGGAAATCGCGTTCCATATTTCGCCGTGAACAAATACCTTTCCAACTTTTCCCGGCAGCAAATCCTGCTTCGTTTCTCCCTGTTCACCGATCATGCCGCGCTCACCGGTCTTGACCTTGGAACGATGAACCCGCATGACCGCCCTCAACAAAAAAATCGTGATCGCGGCGGTTGTCGCGGTCAACGTTAAAATCAAAGATAAGGAGACCCCTGTTGGCATTCGGCCGGAATCAAATAAAATGATCGATCCGTAAACCATCGTAGCAAGTCCGCCGATGGCAAAAAATCCTAGTCCCGGAAGCAAGGCCTCGACGACAAAAAGTATTATTCCCAGAATGATGAGTGCTAAACCAACGTAATTGACTGGCATGGCCTGCAAACTGGAAAAAGACAAGACCAAAAAAATAATCCCAAGGATCCCCGGGACACCAAATCCGGGATGCGTCACTTCATAAAGAAGGGCATAAAATCCCAACATCATCAAAAGATAAATCGTATTGGGTTCCGCCAAATGATTTAGGATGTTCATCTATTGATTGCGAAGGAACTCAGTTAATAATCTGACCCCAGCTCCGGTAGCTCCGTGGCCGTAGTAAAATCGCCCTTTACCGTCGCAAAAAGAACTACCAGCGATGTCCAGATGCGCCCATTTGGTGTCTTCGACAAACTGCCGCAAAAATTCCGCCGCGGTCAAAGCGCCTGCCGCTCCCTTAGGAAGTCCGGTATTTCGAATGTCGGCGATCTCGGATTTGATATATTCACTGATTTCCGGATAACTGGGAAGTCGCCACGCTCGGTCATCGGTTGTATTGGCTGCTTGCAAAAGCTTACGGGCGAGAACATCATCGTTACTGACCAGTCCACTATAGTCATAACCCAAAGCAATGAGGCAGGCGCCGGTTAAGGTAGCGATATCAATGATCTGTTTCGGTTGATACTTTTTTACGATATAAGAAATGGCATCGGCTAAAACCAATCGGCCTTCCGCGTCGGTGTTGCCGATCTCAACGGTCTTTCCGTTCAAACTTTTAAAGACGTCTCCGGGTTTATAGGCGCGGCTACCGATCACGTTCTCCGCCAAAGCACAGACAAAAATGATATTTCTTTTCGGCTTTAACGCCAAAATATTTTTGAGCGTCCCCACCACCGCCGCGGCCCCGCTCATGTCGAGGCGCATATTTTCAATAGACCCGGTCGGCTTAAGGTTCAGCCCTCCGGTATCAAAAGTCATCCCCTTCCCAATAAGTGCCGTGTACGCGTCCTTTTTCCCGGCCCCTCGATATTTCACAATGATCAGCTTCGGCTCCTTATCACTCCCTTGATTCACCGCCAGATGCAGATTCAGCCCTTGCTGTTTCAATTCTTTTTGATTCAAAATCTCGACCTTGACATCCTGCTGTCCTTTGAGCGAATCCAAGATCGTTTTTTCAATACGCATCGAGGTGACCTCATCCGCGTTATCATTGATCAAATCTCTGGCAAAATTAACGCCATTGCAAATCGCGCTCTGTTCCTCATAAAGTTTCTTTTGCAAACAAACCAAATGGATTTCTCTGTTCTTTATGCCATTCACCGCCTTGCCAACGGTGCGATATTTTTCCCAAACATAAGTGCCGATCAAATAACCGTCGATGATCCCTTGAACAACGGAATCCTTTTGTTCAAAGGGAACAACCTCAATCGCTGCCGCCGACTTTAAGTAAGAACTTAAAAATACGCCACGAACAATCTTACGCAAAGACGTTGGCGTCAAATCCTTCTTTTCTCCAACACCGACGAGGATGATGGCTTGGCGAACCGTCGCGAGCGGAAAAATTTCCGCTGCGTCGGCGGTAAAGTGTCCGGAATTTCGCAAATCCTCCAACAGCCGATGGACCGGCGCGCTTTTGATGTACGGCCAGTCTTTCTTCTTCCACTGCGACTTTTCCATAAAAACAACCAAAAAGGGTTTATCAAATTTTGCGGCAGATCGGAACTGAATCACAGCTAAACTCCCTTCGTTTAAAAATTTTGATTACCGTTGATCGATAGGAATATAATCGCGCAGCGTGCGCCCGGTGTAAATCTGGCGCGGACGCCCGATCTTGGAGTCGGGACTTTCTTTCATTTCTTTCCAATGGGCGATCCAACCCGGCATCCGCCCGATGGCAAACATGACCGGAAACATATTGGTAGGAATGCCAATGGCCTTGTAAATGATCCCACTGTAAAAATCAACGTTCGGGTAAAGTTTTCGTTCTTTAAAATAGTCGTCTTTCAATACTGCTTCTTCCAACTTTTTCGCGATGTCTAACAACGGGTCATGGATACCCATCCCATTCAACAAATCATCGGCCCGTTTTTTGATGATTTTGGCCCGCGGGTCAAAATTTTTATAAACGCGGTGACCGAACCCCATGAGCCGATAACTTTTGTCCGGACTCTTCGCCTTCTCAATGTACTTCTTGATGTTGCCCCCGTCCTTCTCAATTTCTTCCAACATTTCCACCACCTCTTGATTCGCCCCACCGTGCAACGGGCCCCACAAAGCGCAAATCCCAGCGGAGACCGATGCAAAAAGATTGGCCCATGAACTCCCAACGATCCTGACCGTCGAGGTGCTGCAATTCTGCTCATGGTCGGCGTGCAGGATCAAAAGGGTCATGAGCGCACTCACGACCTCCGGCTTAATTTCATAATCCTTCTTCGGTGAGGAAAACATCATGTGCAAAAAGTTAGGGATATATTTCAAATTAGCACGCGGTGGGATAAACGGCTCATTCCTTGAGCGCTTATAGGCGTGCGCGGCAATCGTACGCACTTTCGATAACAATTGAACGGCTGTTAAGTCCACATCTTCTTCGGAAGGCTCCGGGTTGACCAGCTCCGGATAATAGGCGGACAGCGAACAAACCATCGAGGAAAGGATGGCCATCGGATGCCCGGTCGCCGGGTAACCGGAAAAAAAATTCAGCATGTCCTTATGCAGATTGGCATGCTGAGTAAAAGAATTCGAGAATTTCTCTAATTGCAGACGGTTGGGGAGTTCGCCATAAATGAGCAGATAAGACGTCTCAACAAAGGTCGCCTGCTCCGCGATCTGCTCGATGGGAATTCCCCGATATCGCAGGATCCCCTTTTCCCCGTCTAGAAAAGTGATCGCGCTTTCACAGGCCCCGGTATTTCCAAATCCCGGATCCAATGTGATGTAGGAAGTCGCTGATCGCAGTTTCGCGATATCAATCGCTTTTTCATTTTCGGTTCCGGTAACGATGGGGAATTCAAAGGTCTTACCGTTGAGATGAAGTTCAGCTTTTTCTGGTTCTTGAGGCATGACTCTTTCTCTTCACTCGATCACGGAAAACAACGCAACACTCGTAAAAGCATTATAAGACAAGGCATTTGCCATTGCAATGCTCAAAAAACTTAAAATCGACGAGATCAATCCCGATCAATTTCTTCCAAATGATTAGCAATTTTTTTAAGCAGCAGCTCAGGGTCGATGGGCTTTAAAATATAATCATCGCATCCCTTTTCGTAAGCTTCTAGAAACCGCTTTTCATAAGCGGTCACAATTATGATGATAATCCCGTCTCCCAAAACGATACCCGCTTCCTTTTCACTTTCCCGAATTTTTCTAAGGATCTCCAGGCCGTTCACCTCGGGCAGTTCGATGTCCAATAAGATCAAACTGTAGGGACGCTTGTTCTTCAGAGCAAAATTATAGACATCAATGGCCTCCTTGCCGCTCGCCGCGAAATCACATTCGGTGACCTCCCGCAAAATTTCGGCCAGCAGTTGACGGTTCTCAAAATTATCGTCGACAATGAGAATTTTCTGCATGATCCCTCCCCATGCTAAAGGCTAAGGTTCCGAAGCCCGTTTCCTTAAAAACTGTTGCAATTTCAAGCACTCTTTTTTCAACGCCTCATAAAGCGGTTTGAGCTTGTCCGGCGAATGCCCTTCCTTAACGGAAAGATGCAAATCCGATTGTTTGTCAATGATGCTCGACAATCGGAGATTACCGGCCGTTCCTTTAAGTTCATGAAGGATACTGCGCATCGTTTCCGCGTCATTCGCCGTCAAGGCCTGACCCAGCATCTGCATCTTGTCATCCAAGGTCTTGGCAAAACTGTTCACAATCTTTAAATAAATTTCCGGCCGAATTTTTAACTGCTGGCTGACCTGCTCGGCATCCAATTGGAATGAATCATCAGACCTGTTTTCGTTCATACGATCCTTTTTTTACCCAACTTTAGGAATTGTCCCCATGGTCATATCCACCGTCAAGCGTTTTTTGTCATTGATATCAAACTGCAATTCAAAATAATCAAATTCATTTTCGCAAAAACTCACCCCGTCGAAAGCTTTGTTCTGATGATTCATAAAATGCGACATTTCCAATTCAACATAGCCGGCCTTGGCGACCTCTGATTTGAATCGGCCGGCGATGATATTGCACAACGTGCCCGCGGAATCCAGCATGGCATCATCACTTTCATCGTCAACCACCGGATACTTAAGCAGCTGCATCAACTTGGCTAAAAAAGATTGCTCGATGTAAATGATCAGCGCCCCGAGTGTTTTCTTTTTTTCCAAATCTTTTTTGTTGGCGTAAAAATTGACCGCGGACACATAAGTTTTCGTTGTCGTCATGGCCGAGGCCCCCTGATTGACAAATTTATCCGAACCGTCAGCGGTCATGCGGCCTTGATATTCCATAATCTTTTTCCGCGCTTTGCGGACTCCGCTAAACTTGATCTCACCGCGTTGCAGAAATAAACTGACCATCGCGGCCTCAAAAATCTCGGCAAATCTCTCCAACTCACTGTTCTTTTTCGATCCAAACATCATAAGAATCCTTTCTGGACGCCCGATGTTACGGCGTTCCACCTCACCCAAAAATCATTGAACATCAACGTAAGTCTGAATTGTTTCTAAAATCGACTGTGGTGTATAAGGTTTTACGATGTACCCAGCCAGATTGGGATTAACCTGAGTGGCTTTTTTTTTATCTTCCGCGGTCCCCGAGGCCGTCACCATCACAATGATTTTATCCGCGACCTTCGGGACTTTGACAACCGCCTGCATAAAATCAAGACCCGACATCTGCGGCATCTGCCAGTCTAACAGGATCATCCCGATTTCTTTGTACCGCGCCCCCAGGAGTTCGATCGCCTCCTCGCCGTTTCTCGCCTGAATCACCTCATTCTTAACTCCCGCCCCTTTTAAAACTTCGATGAGCAATTCTCGCTCCAAATCGGAATCATCGACGACGAGAATTTTCCTTTTGTTACCCGGCCCACTCATTAAGAATCCTCAGTGTTCCCCATTACATCTTGGCACATTTGATGATCTTGGCCTTCAACTCATCCACATCAAATGGTTTCGGCAAATAATCATTCATCCCAGCATCAAGGCATTTTTGTTTTTCTTCCTCAACCTCAGCGGCGGTTAAGGCAATGATGGGAATCTTGATTTTTAATTCTCGACGGATGAACTTCGTGGCCTCGACTCCCCCAAGGACCGGCATCTGCAGATCCATAAAACAAATATCAAAAGCCTTTTCTTTAAGTTTATCAATGGCCTCCTGACCATTGTTCGCGTAGTCGCACACGCAGCCCAGGCTCTCAAAATGGACCTTGAGCAATTCCTGATTGGGAGGACTGTCTTCCACCACCAGGATGCGGATCCCGTCGCAGGAAATCTTATCCAATTCTTCACGCAAAACCCGACGGCCGGAGGTGGAATCTTTCCCGGTTTGCAAACTCACCATGTCATAAACCTCCTTCGCAATAACCGGCTTAGCCAACAGCTGATGAAAGCCCGCGTCCCGAAATTCCAAACTATTGTCCAGTTTAACATCGGCCGCGACGGCAATGCGTTTGATTTTCTGATAACGCTCCTGCTGGGAAATTTTATAACTCAACATAAATCCTTCTTTATGAGGTAACATGGCATCGATGAAAACCATTTCCGGCAATGATTTTTTCCCGGCTTCCATCTTGAGCAACAACTCAGAGGTTTGTTTGGCGCTTGCGGCAACGGCGACATCGATGACTTTCATGTCCTGACAAATTTTTTGTAACGCCGCAATCACGTATTCATCTCGGCTGACAATCACCATTGATTTATCCGCCAACTCCGGCGGTAGCGGATCAGGAATCCGCAATCCATGCTGCGCTCTGGGCATTTCAATCGTGAATTCGAACTGGCTGCCTTTACCAAACTCCGAATGAACGCTGATCTGCCCACCCATTTTCTCAACAAAAGTTTTGCACAGCGTCAATCCCAAACCAGTCCCACCGTAAAGACGGGTTGTCGAATCGTCTGCCTGAGTATAAGATTCAAAAATGGCGGTTCGCCGATCCTCCGGAATACCGATGCCGGTATCCGAAACCTTGAAGTTCAGCGGTATCAGACTTTCCTTTTCTTGTTCAGCTAGCGTCAGCACTAAGCCAATCGAACCGTCTTCCGTGAATTTGATGGCGTTATCAAGCAGGTTGATCAAAATCTGTTTCAACCGAGTTGGATCGCCATTGACCGCTCGCGGGATAGCAGCGTCAATTGAAAAATACAAACTGATCGGCTTGCCCATCAAACGGGGACGGATGATTTGAAAAACCTCAACCACGGATTGTCGCACATCAAAGTCAATTTTTTCAAACGTCAGTTTGCCTGATTCGACTTTCGAAAAATCCAAAATATCGTTGACGATCCCGAGCAGCATTTTGCCACTGATCATCACGGTGTTGAGATGTTCCTTTTGTTTGTTGTTAAGCGGGCTGTCTCTTAAAAGCTCGGTAAATCCCATCATGGCATTGATCAAGGTCCGAATCTCATGCGACATATTCGCCAGGTATTCACTCTTGGCCCTTGCCTCATTCTGCGCCTGCTGGGTCAACTTCAACGCCAGTTCGCGTTCCTTGATCAATTCACGTTGACGTTCTTTCAACTTGCTTTGCAGTTCCTTCAATTCCTTGCTCAACACTAAAAAATCGCTCAGCAAACGTTTTACCAATTCTTTCTTGACCAAAAACTCTTCGCCCGCGGCCTGCAGCTGCGTTTCAAACTTGGTATAGACGTTCATATCCGCGGAAAACTGGATGGTCGGCATCCTTTGAGCTGGGGGCACCTTAACACTGTCCTTCTTGACCGATTGGACAACGATTTGAATCGCCCCCATCAACGGACTGATATCGCAGTAGCTGCTTTTCAACTCGCCATTTTGAAAAATCTGCTCATCAAGCAATTCTAACAATTCCTGTAAAGAAAAAACTGCGCTTTGAATAAGCCCGCCGGTCTTTTCATCAAAACCAATGGCCCTTTTGCGGATCAAATCCAGCAATTTTTCAGATGCCTTGCTCAATTGAAAAATATCATGCAGATTCAAAAAATCCGCCATGCCTTTAATCGTGTGAAAAGTCTTAAAAATACTTTCAATGGCCTCTTTATCAGAAACAACGGTTTCCAAAATCAACAACGAATTGCGGGCAGACATCAAGTGGCGCTGGGCTTCCCTTGAAAAATCAGAAAGCATGTCCCGATCTTCCTGCAGATTCAACAATGGCACTTGTGGTTTGAATTCAATGATCTCTTCCATCACTAATCCGAATACCGCTGTTTGATCGATTTGATTTCCGATAAAATTTCGACAAACCGTTCGACCAGCTTTGGGTCAAACTGCCGATTTTTCTGTTTGACAATTTCCGCGACCGCGTCTTCAATGCTCCAGGCCTTCTTATAGGGCCGTTCGCTCGTTAAGGCGTCAAAGACGTCGCACACACTGCATAACTGTCCCACCCTCGGGATATCCTTTCGTGACAAACCTTTGGGATAACCGCTGCCGTCCCATTTTTCATGATGAGTTAAAGCGATGACCTGGGCCATTTTCATCATCGGCGATTGGCCTCTGGAAAGCAATTGCGCGCCGAGGGTCGTGTGGGTTTTCATGATATCAAATTCTTCAACCGTCAGCTTGCCCTTTTTTAAAAGGATATTGTCGGAAATACCAATCTTACCGATGTCGTGCAAAGGGCTCGCCGTCAAGATCAGTTCGCATTCCTCGTCGCTCAAGCCTAAGGCCTCGGCAAACTTAGAACAGTACTGGCTCATGCGAATGATATGCTGGCCCGTTTCACTGTCGCGAAACTCGGCGGCCTGGGCCAAGCGTTGAACAATCTCAAGCTGGGTGGCTCTCAATTCTTTGGTCCGCTCTTGGACCCGGCTCTCTAAAATTTTATTCTGGCCCTCGATCTTCATGTGCAGCAATCGGGTTTCCAATAAATGCGAAATCCGTAATAAAATTTCTTCATTTTCAAAGGGCTTACTAAGGACGTCGGCGGCTCCCGACTGCAAGGCCTTGATCCGGATTTCCGACGACTTATCTGCAGAGAGAATCAATATCGGTAAGTAATATTTTTTTCTCTCATCAATCAACTGCTCCATGACTTGAAAACCATTCAGTTTAGGCATCTGCAAATCAAGGATCAGCAAATCTGGAGAGGAATCTTGCACAGCGGAGAGAACCTTCATGGAATCCAGCAAACAACGCGTTTCTGAATACCCTTCATTCTTTAACAATTTTTCCAAAAAAAGACAATGCAACTTTTGATCATCGACAATCAATATGCGGGAAGAATGGATTTTTTGTAAATTTTCCACAATGGGTATGCTTTTGTAAAACCAACAAATCTTATTCTAAAAGAAAGCCCTATCTTTGTAAGCAAGTATTTATTAAATTTTTGTGCTCTTGATACGATCCAACAGCTCATAATCGGTTAAATCGCAATGCACCGGAGTCACAGTTGCATAGTCTTTTCGCAAGGCATAGGTATCAACTCCCAAGTCATTCTTTTGACGCGGGACGCGGCCAGTCATCCAAAAATATTCTTGCAGATTCGGATTCACTCGCTTTTGAAAATGTCCGTGAATGGGTACCAATCCTTGCCGCGTAAATTTAACCCCGCGGATTTTCCGAGCGTTGGGGATATTAATATTAAAAAATGATCCCTTTTTTAGCGGACATTTCAACAAGGCCTTAAGCAGCTTCGCCCCGCACTTCGCTGCCGGGCCAAAAAGCGGATTTTCAAAGGCCGCCAACGAAAAAGCCATGGCTGGGATTCCCATCAAGGCCCCCTCGCGAGCCCCTGCCACTGTCCCGGAATAAAATACGCTGCACCCTTCATTCGGCCCCCAGTTGATGCCGGAGACCACCAAATCCGGCTGTTTCCTTAGAATGACTCTGATCCCAAGCTTCACGCAGTCCGCCGGAGTGCCACTGACGGCATAACCAAAAAAACGTTTCAGCTGATAAACTCTTTTATACCAGATGGGATACGCTAACGTGATCCCATGCCCAATGGAGCTACGCTCACGGTCCGGAGCGACAACCGTTACTTTGCCTATTTTTTTCAATTCATGATAAAAAGTTTGCAATCCTTGGCCGAAAATCCCATCGTCGTTGGTTAAGAGAATATTCATCGATGTTACTCCGTTTTACTTCTTTCAGTTCTCTATCATAGCGGACGAAACGAAGCAATCTGATCTAAAAGATTGCTTCGTCGCTATTCAATCTTAAAAGCTCCCCGCAATGACACAAGACATAAAATGTTTGTATCAAATCGTATATTCCGGATCCAAGGCAATGGCTTTCAGCAAAATTTTAAAAATCTCCTGGATCGATTTTTCAAGTGAATTCTGATCGGGAATAAACAAATCAACCGAGGAGGAAGCCAGATGGCTTTCGCCAACATTGATCACAAACGTTTTATTCGGTTGATTAAGTTCCTTCATCATTTTCAATTCGAATTCATCCAGATTGCTGATGCTCGTCAACAGGATAAGCCCAGCGTCGGTCATCATGTGCGCCATCTCACCGAGCTGCTGGATCTGCTCGAGTTTGCCCAAAGTCCGGTCTTGTGAACTGTCTTTCGCCGCCATCAATTGATTCGATATCCCTAAAAAATACGCGAACTTGCCCAATTTGAAAAGCTCCTCCTCCAAGGCCTTGGCAATTTTTTGCTTGTCCGTATCGGCCGGTCCAGTGAGAATGACAAAGGCCGATTTATGCTGATGTTTTAAAAATCGTTTGTCGGGCGTGATCTCACTGCGCTGCCAATTTTGCTCCCGTTGTTGGATCTGCTCTTGCAGACTGGTTTGGCCTTCAAAGACCGGTGCCAAAATGATCCCGCCGCCAACGATTTCATATTGATCGACGATAACAAAACGCCCAGTTTCCGAAATCTCGGTAACAATGTCAAATCCCACCGGCTTCATGGTCTCAAGGACGCATTCGGCAACATCATGGCGATCAACGGTTGATTTGTTCTTCACCGAAGATAATTCCGAGGCGTCAAGAACACTTAATATTTCATGCAAAATGACCGGGATCTGTAAAGTCGCGATTTTCAATTTATACTTTTTATTCTTAACCATGGGCTGCCGTCCCATCCAGAAAACATTGGCCTTAAACTTGCTGCTCAAGTGCGGCGCCTTCTCGAGCTTTTTGCACATGATCTCGCCAGGCTTGACATAAATCTGCGTTGCCAAACACACTCCCGTGCTTTGTCCGGCCGCCATCTCTTGAACAGGGTTGGTGGAAAATCCTTCAATACTTTTGACCCGCGACTGTTTGAAGGAAGGATAAAAAATGACTTCATCACCGACGTGAAGACGCCCGGTTTCGATCCTTCCGGCAAATATCCGTCGATCATCTTCCTCCTCGGTGAAACGATAAATGTCCTGCAAAGGAAATCGCAATGGCTGCTCATCCTTTGCCGCCGCCATCTTAAAGGAATCCAGGGCCTCTAAAATCGTCTCTCTTTGATACCAGGGCATGCGCTTCGAAAGATGGACCATGTTGTCCCCCTCTCGAGCACTGATCGGAATGAAGGCCGATGGTTTCAAATTGAGTTCTTTCAAAAAATTTCCGTATTCCTCTTTGATCCGGTTATATACGGCCTTTTGATATTGCACCAAATCCATTTTGTTGATACAGACCGTGATATTGTTAATCCCCAAAAAGGAAAGCATATAACCATGTCGTTTGGAATTTTCTTGGATCCCCTCGTGGGCGTCAATCACCAACAGGGCGGCCTCGGCCCGGGCAGCACCACTGACCATATTTTTTAAGAATTCAATATGTCCAGGGGCATCGATAATGATGTAGTCTCGTTTCTTTGATTTAAAAAAACTGCGGGCGGTATCGATGGTGATGCCCTGCGACTGCTCATCTTTCAAGGCATCCAAAAGAAAAGCATATTCAAATGGTTTCGCGTTACGCTCACAATTGGCCTTAACAGCCTCGAGCTTGCCTTCTGGCAACGCACCGGTATCAGCCAAAAGACGGCCAATCAAAGTGCTTTTGCCGTGGTCAACATGCCCGACAATCACCACATTCATATGTTCACGTTCGTGCGTCACTCTTCACCCTTCACTTTTATGATTCACTACTTACATATACCCATCTCGACGTAATGTTTCCAGGCCGCCGCCGTCTTCCTTATCTTGCGCGCGGCCGGACCGCTCGGCAATATTGGCAAACTTTCCGCTTCTTAACTCCTCCACAATTTCGGCAACTGTTTTGGCCTTTGATTCAACCGAAAAAGTACAAGGAAAGCAACCCAGAGAACGGTATCGCTTCCCATCACCTTGATCAAAATACAATTTGGTCATGGGAATCTTCTCACGCTCGATATATTCCCAAACATTCAATTCTGTCCAATCCAACAAAGGATGGATCCGCACATGCGTTCCTGGCGCAAAATCCGTTTTGAACTGGTTCCACAATTCCGGTGGCTGATCACCAATGTCCCATTCGTTATTTTTATCTCGTGGTGAGAAATACCGCTCTTTGGACCGGCTGCCTTCTTCATCCGCCCTGGCACCAACGATCACCCCCGTGTAAGGCTCGGTATTTTTATCCAGTTCATACTGACCCGTCGCGTGATTCATTCGAAAGCGCGGCCAATCTCCGGCCAAGGTATGCTTCAACGCCTCTGATTTAAGCGCGCGGCAGCAAGCGATCCTATCAATGGCCCCCTCGGGAAAAGTTTTCTTTTCCGTTAACGCCTTTGTATTCTGACCAAACACCATATTGAGTTTCCATTTTCTGGCCAATTCATCACGATACTGAATCATCTCCGGAATTTTATAGCTCGTGTCAATATGCACCAACGGAAACGGCACATGACCAAAAAAGGCCTTGCGCGAAAGCCACAATAAAACCGTGCTGTCCTTCCCGATCGACCAGAGCATGGCCAAACTTTTAAATTCACGGTAGGCCTCACGTAAAATATAAACACTCTGTGATTCCAAACTGTCCAATTTATTCATGCTTTCAACCTTATTTCTTTAAGCGTTTCGGATTATTGTGCAGCCCGCATTCTTTGCTTTCCGGCGCTTCCCACCACCAGCGGCCGGCGCGCAAATCCTCGCCAGGCTTGACCGCCCGCGTGCACGAAGAACAGCCGATGCTGATAAATCCGGCTTTATGCAACGGATTGACATCGACCTGATTTTTTTCGATATATTGACGCACTTGCTCCAACGACCAATTGGCGAGCGGACTTATTTTAATTTTTTGGTTCTGATCATCCCACTCAAAAATTTCCAACTGTGCTCGCGTGATCGACTGTCCTCGCCGCAAACCAGAAATCCAGGCAGCAAAGTTTGCTAAAGCCCGTCGCAGAGGTTCAACCTTACGGACCCCGCAGCACAACTTGCGGTTCTCGACACTTTCGTAAAAAAGATTGATCCCCTTTTCAAGCACCATCTTCTCGACAGACTTGGTATCGGGATAATAAATCCGATACGTTACAGGATATCGCTTCTGTGTTTTTGCCAACAAATCATAGGTTTCCGGAAATAACCGACCAGTATCCAAAGTAAAAATTTCGATCGCCGGAGCGTGTTTCGCTATCAAATCGGTTATCACCTGGTCTTCTTCGCCCAAGCTGGAAGCAAAATTCACCTTAGCGCCAAATTCTTTAAAGGCAAACTCGACGATTTGCTGAGCGCTTGACCCTTTAACCTGGTCGTTATATTTTTTAATTTGTTTCTGACTACTCATAGTGGAAAGAAGCCATTCGATTTAAATGTGGTACATTATAACTTGTTTTTCTGACCTTTCACGGATAAAAGCAAAATTCACACTTTTCAATTTTTGCTCGATCAACTGATTCACGTCGTTCCAGATGGCTACAAAGATTTGATTTTGCCCGGTGTTTCGAAAATCTCCTTCTCGATTCAGACCACCAAAAGCTTCAACGACGCTAGCCAATTGAATCGCTTCTGGTGATTTCAGAAGAAGATATCCCCCGTTTTTACCCCGCGCGCTTCGCACCAGACCTACCTGTTTCAATTGAATCAAAATATGCGGTAAAAATTTCATGGGAATCCCTTGCCGCTGCGCAATGGCCTGGATCTGCAAAGGCTCTTGATTGGGCCAATGTTTGCTTAGTTCCAATAATGCCAAACAGGCATATTCTATTTTAGCTGGATTTTTCATAACATTACTGACATTATCATCTTACTAATGATAACATTTAAAAAATTTTTTGTCAAATTTCTTTACGGCACAATCCAAATCTCCCCTACAGTCGTACTCACATACCCAGCAGCTTGCGACTTAGCAATAATATTTCCCGTCACATTCCCCCCCACTGTCGCATTGCCACCAACAGTCAATGTTCCGCCAACATTTGAATTCCCCGTAGAACTTAAAATAGCTCCAGCAACTGTTCCAGTTGCAGTCATATTCGCGGCCGTGATATTCCCCGAACTCTGTATACTTCCAACCACATCCAAGGCCTGAGTAGGATTCGTGGTTCCGATACCGACGTTGCCACTCGACCCGACAATTCTCATCACTTCCGTAGCGTCGGTTCTTCTGAAAATTGTCGCACCCGCTGAACCTGAGCCACCAGTATTCAAGTATATATTGCCTCCGGTAGGGCTAGGCACAAGCCAAATATCATTCGCGTTAATAATACCAGTATTGGACTGATAGGAGAGCTGCAAACCTAATGGATCTACGTTGTTCTTAACCAAAATGTTACCAACTACATGAAGCTTCTGGCTGGGACTCGTTGTCCCAATTCCAACATTTCCATCATCGCGAACAAACAAAAGACTCTTCGCTGCTGAATCTGTTATATTTAAAGAAGACGTCGCATTCGTGGCACCTTTTCCCACTATTTGAAGACGTGAACTCGGTGCTGACGTCCCAATTCCAACATAAATGGGCTGCGGCGTAGCAGGCGGAGGAGGTGAATCATTGATTACAAAAACACTCGTATCCCCTAGAACGGTACGCTGCGTCCAAGTCCCGGCAACCGGCCCCCAACTCCCTTTCCCATTTCCTTGCCCATTGTCTTGACAAAACTGTAATTGATTCTGGCTATTAACATACAACATGCCGCTTTGACAGGGTTCGGCGATATTTGCGCGGGGAACCAAACGAAGTCGGTCATATGCTCCATTGGGAGCGGGATAGTATGTCGTAAGGGTCAAGGAATCGGCCGAGGCGAACAAAGCCGATACGTTAAGAACAAAACAAACAACTATGCAATTCCTGATGTGCTTAGCCATGCTCATGTCAAATCCTTTTGACTACTAAAAGTATAACATAAAGCAATGCGATTCAATTGCATTTTTGTCTTTTTTTTTTAAACTTTTGCAGCAATCGTTCAACAATTTTAGCACTTCCGCTGGGCATCGGATATCGCTTCAACTCATTGCGGAAAACAAATTTGAGACGGCTGTGCAGCACAGGCGACTCTTGAACCTGACACCGCCAGACGTGCAGATTGACCCGAAAACGCGTGTAAAAATGCTCAACATTCATCATTGGCTGAGCGGATTTCAAACTCACTCCAACCTCTTCTTTGACCTCCCTAAATAAGGCTTGGGCCGCACTTTCCCCCTTTTCGATTTTGCCTCCGGGGAATTCCCAAAGGTCGGCAAAAAGCCCTTGACGGGGACGCTTTTGAATTAAAAACTTGCCGTCCTGCTCAATCACGGCAATCGCAGCCTCAATCTTCTCTAACAGATTCACCTTCGGCTGAGGAATCAATTCTTGAATTCCTTTTTCATAAGCGGCGCATGACTTCGCGACCGGACAAAACAGACAGGCCGGCTGCTTGCTCTTACAAATCAATGCCCCCAACTCCATCAGCGCTTGATTGAAAATGTTGTTACCTTTCCTTGGCATGATTTTTTGCAAACACGACTCGACTTCAACGTCGACGCTAGGATTAGCGGTTCCTTCAATGGCTAACTGGCGCATCATCACCCGACGGACATTCGCGTCAATGATAGGTTGTCGTTGATCAAAAGCAATGCTTAAGACCGCGCCGGTTGTGTACGGCCCAAAACCAGGCAGCCCTCGCAAATCATTGACCTGCTCTGGCATTTGGGATTGGAATTTCTCGACGATGATCTTAGCGGCCTTATGGATGTTCTTCGCCCGCTGATAATATCCCAACCCTTGCCAAACCTTGAGCACTTTCTGCAACGGGGCCCTGGCCACACTTTTTACGTCGGGGAAAACCTTCAGCCATTTTTCGTAATAAGGAATCACCGCGGCAACGGTTGTCTGCTGCAACATCACTTCGGAAATCCATATGCGGTAAGGGTCTTTGGTCCGGCGCCAAGGCAGATCGCGAGCGTTGGATTGATACCAACGTTTGAGTTCGCGCGCGAATTCTTTACGGGGCTCGATCATATTCTTTGCTTTTAAATCATGTCTAAAAACAATCCAACAATATTGGGATGCTGCCCAACGGGGTTGGAAATCTTAAATCGCACTTCGGCATGTTTGGCCGCGGCCTCTTTAACAATCCTCGGGATGTCCTCATCAACATGCTTACCGGAATTCAAAAAATTGAGAAGGACCAAAATTTCTTTGGCCCCTTCCCGCACGCATTGATCGATCCCATCAGGGATGCTGGGTTGCTCGATTTCCAAAAAAGCGAACTGAATCATCCGCCCCTTAAGGCTTGCTTTCATTTGCTCAATCAAAAGCGCGACTTCCTTTTTGGTTTTGGGGGAATGGCTGCCGTGGGAAATCAAAAGGATTGCTTTCATGGCTTCACCTTGATCAAATTTAAAGGACGCGGGAAGCGATCAATCCTCACTTCATCGCCAAAATGGAAAGGATAATGATGATGGAATCCATCAACATAAATCGCCCCGTCCTTCATGAGTGAAAAAATTTTAATGGCCTGCGATAGGTCCAAAACCGCGCCCATCAATCGATAACGCGCTCGGCGGCCGTCGTATAGCTCTCGCGGACGATATTGCAGCTGCTTGCTGGTCAAAACCAAGACCTTGCCACCAGCGGAATGAATGGCACCGGTCGATCCCGCTGCCGTCGCTATCCAAATGCCGGAGCTACGCTGCTCTTCCTCAAAACCCTTGATGGTCAAACAATATCGACTCATGGCCGCCGGGTTCTTATGACATATCAAAAGATCATTCAGTGCGCAAATGGTCAACCGCTGGTACTTAAACCTCACTCTTAATCTTTGCAAGGCAACCGGAAGATACTGATTGCGTAAAATTTTATCAAGGACCTTTGAAAAATTATTGCCGTCCGCGGTGCAAAAGCGTCCCACACTCCACTCTGGATCGGAATTGATCCCTAAGATCAATTGGTCCGTAACTTGCCCGGCCGCTTCCAAAAAAGTCCCGTCGCCACCAACCGTCATAACACAATCATAGCGCGAATAATCGATGGCCTCTTTGCGCGTTGCTCTGCGATACCGAATCCCTCGTGCCGCCAAAACACGTTCAATCTCCATTATCGTTTGATTGTGCCGGACATGCGTCCTTCGAAACCGTTCAAGCTCATTTTCCTGCAATCGGATGTGCTTAGGAAAATTTTTTTGATTACGAAAATAAGTTTGATAGGCGCTGATTTTACACAACAGCAAAACATTTCGCATAAAATTTTCTCAGATAAATCTGCTCCTGATTATTCCGTCAATTGGAATTGGACGCGACTTTTCAACTCCTTGATCGATTCAAAAATCTGGTCGGCTTGATTTAAAAACCTCAGCGGCAAGGAGGTGGAAATAGCCAAACACCTTAGCCCTGCTGATTTCGCCGAAAGGATTCCAAAAGGCGCGTTTTCAATCACCACCGCATCCTTCGCCCGCACACCAAGTTGATCAATGGCCTGCAAATAAGGCTCGGGGTTTGGTTTGCCTTGCCTAACATCGGTGCCCGATACCACAACCGAAAAGCGTTGAAACAAATCATCGGGCAGGATTCTCTTCACTTCATCGCGGGCTGTTCCGGTTACCAAGGCCAAACGAAATCCTTGACGAAGCAACTGCTGGATCAACAATCGCGAGCCAGGGATGTAACGATTTTTTACAATTTTTTTAAACAAAATTTCCTTTTTCAATAAAATCCTTTCCGCCTGATCGCGATGAAAAGGGACTTGATAGTGCGCAAAAATCTCCTGAACGCTATCGATGCCGCGCTGGCCTTCCCGACGGTAAATGTCATGATGAGTCGCGGCAATCCCTTCTTCTTGAAGGACCTGCTGCCAGGCACGAAAATGATATGGCATCGTGTTCGTAATCACCCCGTCCATATCAAAGATGACCGCCTTAACTTTTAGAAATATCTTTTTTTTCATAAAACATACTTCCGGAAACGCGGCTTGCCTCAGCTCCGCTTCAATTCACATGCTTATGGTTTGGAATTGAGAAATTGGACGAATTGCGGGGCCATGGAGCAACCCAATTGCTGAGCAATCTGGCCGTGCAGGCGAGCGTATTTCTCGTTTTTCGTATAAATGAAATGCGCCAAACCCAGGTTGTAATGGGCTTCACATAAATAGGGATTCATGCCAATGGCAATAGTGTACTCTAAGATCGCCTGCCCTACCTCGCCCTTCCTTTCGTAGGCATTGCCCAAATTCGTCACAATCGCCGGGAAGTCCGGCGCCAAATCCAAGGCATACCCTAGAATATCGATCGCACGGTCGTAAAGGCCTTTCATCTTATATTGATTTCCTAAATTGCTCAAATAAACGGCCACCACTTCTCGATCGTTGAGATTCTTCAAGTATTTGCTTTGACTTTTCTGACCATAAAAGTAGGTCTGCAGATAATAGTCGTCGGGAAGCATTTCCCCTTGCCGGGTCGTCTCAATGTTGATCTGTTCTTTTCCGTCGTCGTAACGAACAAAAAAATGCCCAGGCACCTGCACTCCGTAAAACGGCAGATTGAGATGCTGTCCTAACGCCAAATACAAAATTGACATCGTCAGACAGGTCCCCCTTTTTTTATCGATGACTTGGTTCATTAGTAAACCCGACAACGGGGTAGTCAGCAAATCAGAGGGATCGATCTGAAACCCCAATTCTCGAAATAAATATTGATTGATCACGTTGATTTTATTTTTCGGGCTTCCTTGCAGCCGACCAGAAAGCTCTTTCGCCATTTTATCAATTCGCTCGCGATAATCTTGAATTTTAAAATTGTCATTGCCCAATTCGCGGAACCCAATTCTTGACATTTCCAGAACGCGCTCCTCGAGGGTTACCGTTTGATCGGTAAAATCCAGCACTGGTTTGAAACTGATCGGACGCAAACGGTCCGGAATGCCCTGGGCAGACAGTTGTCCAGGCTGACCAACAAAAAAAAGCCAAGACAACAAAAAAATAAAAGGCACTTCAAGGATTTGTTTATGGATGCGTAAACTCGTCGTCATTCTCTCATTTGCTCACGTTTTTTTCCTAACCACTGGGCCACATCCTTTGAGCATTGGAAAGGAATATGGTTGCGTTCCATAATGTTCTTATTCGCTTCATCGATATTCGCGGTTGGCAGGATGATGGGGACTTTTTGTTCAGTTTCTATGACGGTATAATCATGACCGCGGTCTTGCTCAATCGCCACAACAAACTCTTTGAACGAAGTGACTTCTTTCCCATTGAGTTTTTTGATAACCTCACTGTTGTAATCATGATAACCCACATTGATATCGTCCGGTAAGACGTCCAACAGAACCACGATTTCTTTTTTTCGATCCAAGTTCAGCCTGCCGGTTCCGATCAGGTAATGCAAAAAGTCGAGCGGCGCTTTTTCCCACCAGGCACTCCCCCAAGATTGCAATAAATCGCTGCTCAAGACCGAAAAGATGAGCCCCCCGTAGATATAGTAAGATGGGTCATCCACATTATGTGGATATGCAACCAGGCCGGTAAAGGAATTGAATTCAATCGTTTTATCCATCAACTTCCCTTTACGGCTGATCTGTAGATGCAACTGCTCACCGATCTGCTTTTGATTGATCAAATGTGTTATCGACAATCGCTCCCCCTCGCGAAAACTGTAGGTGCCGTCAACTCCTACGGGAATATTTTCAATGGCCAAAAGGACGTCCCCCTCTTTTAGAACATGATCAACAGCGGAGAACGGCATCACCCGATTAATGAGAACACCTCCATCAGCATTGTCTACACCGTAATACTGGCGCAGACTCTTATTTTCCGTATTGACAAACTCAATTCCCAGCTGCGGAAAGCCGTCATATTTTCCGTCGCCCAAATCCATTAAAAAATGCTCAATGACCGACGTCGGAATCATATAACCGATGTTCTGGCTGTTTTTGATCACCTGCATCGCCAGACCAACGAGTTTTCCGTCTTTTAAAACCGGTCCACCGCTGTTACCTGGATTGATTGCCGCGTCGATCTGCACGCCCAGCAACTCCTTGGCACTTTGCGAATAGGAAACAACCTCAATCCGCGAAACCACCCCTTCGGTGATGGAAAGTTTGTCTCCGCCTAACGGAAAACCAATGACAATAACCTTGTCGCGCAAATTGGGCAGCTCGCCAAATTCAAGCGGTGTGATCCCTTCAAAAAATGCTGGGTCGTCTACAGTCAATATCGCTAGATCGCAATCATACCCAATCGCCTGCACCTTGGCCGTGTAGCGCTTCGGGTTGGATTCCTTACGGACCTGAATAAAAGTATGATCACTCACCACATGCGCGTTGGTCAATATCCGATTTCCCGAGATGATCGCTCCGGAACCGCTCATCGCGTTGCTGCCTTCGGACTGCCAAGGCTGGTAATAATCCATGCTGTTTTTCGTAACAAAAACTTTAACAACCGCGTCGCGAATACCATCGGCAAAAACAAACGGCACCCCAAGGTCGGCGCCCCAAAAAACAGCAATCAAGAGCAGTCTTCGTAATACCAATAAAAGATGAATTTTTAAAAAAGCCATCGAAAATTTTTGCTGATCATTAATCTTTTCAATCATGGAGTTGTATCTGCAAGGCCCCCAGCTCATGTTTTGTACGCTTAAGAATTTGCTCTGGAGTCAAATCTTTAACGTCCTCAAACGTGGTCAACCCATGGGATGAATCCAATACCGGCATCGAATAATCCTGCGAAATATCCCGCAACGCGCTTTGTCGCAATTTTTCGACACGCCGTTTCAAGCCATCGACTTCCTGCTCGAGCTTATTCAAATGCGCGTCCTTGTCTTCTAACATCGCGAAGGCATCATGAAGTTTGCCTTTATAAATTTCCACAACCCCATTGAGTTCAAAAAGTTTTTTATCCTTTGAAACAAAAACATTTTTAAGCTCGCTGACCTGAAGGTCACGAACTCTTAGCCCTTCTTCAAGCTCAGCAACCTTGACGTCCCTTTGTTCAAGATTTTTTGAAATCTCCGAATACCTTTGGCTCAATTCCTGTAGTCGCCTCTCCAAAATGTCAACTTTAGCTAAACTGGCCTTCGATTGCGTTTTGAGCTTACCGTAAAGCTCGGAAATTTCTTTTCTCAACAACTTGCCCTTAGTCTCTCCCAAGACCGCTTCTTTGCCAGTCTGTTCCTGGGCAGACGTCATTTTTTGCTCTAGCTCCATCATCTTCTGATCTTTTTCTTCGATAAGATGCTGCACCAAGGTCAACCGCTCTTCGGTATCACCCAAATCTTTCCCTAACTTTTCAATCCGCTCTCCCTTATCAACCAACTGTTTATCTTTCGCGTACAATTCCAAAGTCATCCCTGCCAGATCTCTGGTCAATTCCGCGATCTTTTGATCGGTCTCCTTGAATTGATCTTTGACTCCCAAAAAAGACTGTTTTACTTTAGCCAATTCTTCTTTCAAACCGCGATAATTTTCATCCTGCCGTTTTAACGCGGCCTCTTTATTTCCCAGATGAGAACGCATCTCGCTCAATTGGGTTTCATAATTTTCCTCTCGGGTTTGCCTTTGATTTTTTTGGAAAAACCGCATGACCTCAATCTTCAAAGATCGCAGTTCGCGATTGTACTTCTGCAATTCAAGAATGTGATCAAGAAAACGTTCTTTCTGCCAGCGCAAATCAGAATTCAATTTTGTCAAATCAAACCCCATGGAAGACTGCTTTTCCGACAACATGTCCTGAAAGTTCTTAAAACGATTCAAATCCTTGAGCATACGCTCCTGAATCTGCCTTGCCTCAGATTGGATGGAATCTAACATGACGCCATTCGTTAAAATGAATTCCAGAGTCAGCTCATTATCAGCCAAATAATTGCTAAAACGCGACTTTAAAAACTGGGAATAATCAACCAAGTCAAGAAACTGCAAAATTTCGATATCCTGAGGACGGCCTTGATTCTTAAACTCCCGGGCGATTGCCTTGATGTGCTGACGGACTTCCTCTTGATTCGGGGACATCAACAAGGCCTTGCTGTATTGTTCGAGGGCCTGCGACCAGCGGCCTTGTTGGAAATGCTGGTCCGCTAAAAGGATCAACTCATCAATCGTTGGCAAACTAGCAAAAACCTTAACTGAAAAAAACAGTAAAGAGAGTGTCAAAACCAAAATCTTGGAATCAGTTCGCTGAAGCATTCTGCACTTATTTTTTAGGTGGGATAAATTTAATTTTTTCAACAAATTTCATTGTTGATAAATGAGTATAACACCGTCGCATACCCCTTTCAAGAAATATACCGGGTTTTGCGCGCTAAAATTGGATTTGTTATTCACTGAGATCGACCTTCAGCGTGCGGGATTGGGAAATGCTCATTTTCTTAGGAGATTGCTGCCATTGGGCCATAACCACAATTGTATACTCCCCCTGTTTCAACCCGGCAGGAATCCTGACCTGATATTGCCGCTTCAAATTCTGATCTTCCAAGACATAATCCGGGGTGATGATGAGCAACGAATCCGGTAGATAAACATCATTCGCTAAATCAATGGCTAATGGCACGGTTTCTCCCGGCTTAACAAGCTCACCATCGCTAGGAGAAACAATCTTAAGGTCGGTCTCCTGTGCCACCCTTTTACGCAAAAGTCCATTGATGCGATGCATTTGACTGCGTGGCAAAAGTTTCTTAACCAACTGCGGATATCCCAAGGCGCTGGCATCGATCTGCAGGTAAAATTGTTTTCCAATATCCATCGGCGCTTCAAAAAACAGCATCTCAGAAAATATTTCATCAGGATAAAGGCTAGGGAAATGCGGATTAGGAACAATCACCGGATCAGGATAATCTTTCGGCGCCTTCGCGAAATGACGATAGGCATTGCCAAATTCATCAACCAACTCAAATTTCAAATCCTTCGCGAGATCCAATTTTTTATTTTTAGTATTGTTGATCATGTCTAACGAAATGACCATCATCGGGATCTCGATTTTCAGACCATCAGCGATATAAGGATTAGAAAGCTCCAACTGCGCAGAATCGATGGGAAGCTCGGCAATCTTGATGTCCCTGACCTCAAAGAATATATCTTCGAAACGTTCTTTGTTGGAAATGATATCCGTCAATTCGTTGGCTCCAGCGCAATCAAAGACGCCCAGAAAGATGAAAACAACCGCAAGGCCGCAAAAAATCGGATAAAAAAATTTTTTATGGGTCATGTGTGATATCGACTTTTCTTTAATATAGACAAACTAAAGACTTAAGTCAATTTTCTTTACTGCCTTTGTGTTGAAAAAAATCGGATGGGATTTGCGGGTGATCCGGATTCAAAAATCAAACGCGCCCGGGTGCCTTTGGGGAACAAATTTTCCAGGTAGATCAATCCCCCATGATTGAGCATGATCGTGCGGGCAACCGATAACCCAAGACCGACCCCCCCCTTAGATCGACGGGTCGTAAAAAAAGGGTCAAAAATTTTATCCATATGTTTTGCGGGGATCCCCGTGCCAGTATCGTCAAAGTCAACCACCACAACCTGATCCCCCATCGATAACGAACTCAGCTTTTGTGGCTGCTTCGTTAAGTCATTTTCTGACAACCGTTGAACCCCCGTTGAGATGGTTAATTCGCCATGATCACGCATGGAAAGGATGGCATTGAGGATCAAATCAACAAAAACCTGCTCGATCCGATTCCGATCAACTTTTATTTTTGGAAAATTTTTCGCGAATCTTTTTATAACAACAATCCCTCGCTTACGGCATTGGTGTTCCGTCAAAAGCAGCGATTGTTCGATAATTAGATGCAAATCTTCATTCCGCGTCTTTAAGCGCGAAAGACTCGCGAAGTCCAAAAGGTCCTTGATGATATGATTCGCTTTCTGGGCGGAAAGTTTGAGCGCGTCCAACACCGCGTTAAGCTGCTTATCTTCGGTATGATACCTTACTTTTAAAAGTTCCACCCCAGAAAGGATCGTCGCCAAAGGGTTCTTGACCTCATGGGCGATGCCGCTCGCCAGCTCGCCGACAACATTCAACTTTTCCACCTGAATCAACTGCGACTGCGTGTCCTTCAATCTCTGCAATGTCGTTTGCAGTTCCAATTCGACCTTTTTTCGTTCAACCGCGTAAAAAAGGGATTTGCTTAAGACATAACTTTGGTATTTCCCCTTGATCAAATAATCCTGGGCGCCAAAACTCACGGCTTTTAATCCTAAGGCATCTTCATAAGCCCCGGTATGGACGACAATGGGAACATCGGGATATTTTTTCTTGATACGTTTTAGACTATCCAGCCCCTTACTGTCCTTCAGATTCAAATCGAGCAAAACCACGTCAAATTTTTCTTTCTTGAGTTGGACAAAGGAGTCCCGAAGTGAACTGCAGATTTTGAACTCAAATATTCCGAAGCCAGAATTCCGTAACATCCCAGTAATCATTTTCTGATCAACCGGGCTGTCTTCGACGATCAAGACATTCAATTTTTCGCTTTTTTTTGCCATAGGCGTGAACGAATAAAAAAGCCACGGTTTTCCCGTGGCGAATGTTATTCTACCATTTCCTTCCAACAAAACAAATGCGCCGATGGCCAACACTGGCTGCTTTCAATTTTTTGAAATCTGATTCTGAACAAGATCAGGAAAATGGCCTTTGATCCAATCGGCTTCCTGGCCCTGCGGCTCGATTTGCAAAAATTTACTAAAATAATCTCTGGCAACGACGTCATGCCCCAAAGAATTGGCTGAGCGGCCTGCCAAATAATACGTTTGCGCGTCAAATCCTCCCCAATCAATCACTTGTTTAAAATGTTCAAACGCCAATTCATAATTTGTCGTCTGGTAATAGAGATTTCCTAATCGAAAATGCAATTCCCGATCGATTTTTCCGGATTGCGCCGCTTTCTCCAAATGACCGATGGCCCCCTGGACAGTCCCCTTTTCTGCCATGGCATACCCTTGAGCCACCTCCAAATAATACTGCGCCGTGCTAGTCGGGAGCCCCTTGATCGATTCTGTCAGGCTATCAATCGACGATTGATATTGATTCAATTTCAGATAAACGACCCCCAAATATTCGCTCAGCAGCGGTGAAGATCCTTTTAGGGCAATGGCCTGTTGGGTGTAATCCAAGGCTTTTTCCGGTTGATCATTTTCGTTGAGATAGATCATCGCGATCCGTTTCAGCAGCCGCAACTTCAAATCATCGCTGGGTTTGAGTTCAAGGGCGGCCTGATAATATTCCAAGGCCTTTGCGGGTTGCTCCTGGTCCTCAATAAAGTTGGCGACCATAAAATAGGTCTCGGCCTGTTCTGGAAAAAGTTCTAAAAATTTTTGTGTTATTTTTTGATTAAGCTCATTCTGTTCAAAAATTTGTTCATAAACCGAATAATTCTCGTGCACGTCTCTTAAAGCCGCCCCGAGCTCCAAGGCCTTGATGGCAAATGGCAACGCCTCCTCACGGACCCTCTTCATATTGTAATGGTTGCCGTAGCGATAAGCGTCGATGACATTGCTGCGGCTCATTCCTAAATATCCATACGGAGACTTTGGGAAGGCCTTGATCAATTGACCAAACACAACTTTTGCGGCCTTCAGTTTGGCCTCATCTCCACGATATTCTAAAAGCAATTTATCTCCGCGATCATACGATTTGAGCGGATGCGGCGTCATCAACGCAAAGCAATTCGACGCTGTCCCAAACATTGTAAGCAATAAAACCTGGAAAATGATGATACCGAATTTACTTTGGCTTGCCATGCCGGTTCTCGCTTTCTTTAACTCGTACACGAAAAGTGTAACATATCGCATTTTTAGAAAACAAGGCCGTGCGGCAAAAAAGCGTGTTTTGAAGAAAGCGCTTTCTCGAGGAGAAAACAGTTATGCGGTGTGGAAATAGGCCTTTTTGAAATACTCGATAACAGCGGGGCGGGTCAAATAAAAGACCAACGGTGTTATAAACAAAAAATACCGAAAAAAGACGTCCAGGAAGATCCCACCATGGTCATAAAGCAGCTCCATCAGCGTCGGATTGGGATAAAGGGTCTCGGTCAAAGCGGCATTCATGGCCACGCTGAAAAAGAAAATGAACATGGCCAATGGAATAACGAAAACACTGGCATTCCACGCCCATATTCTCGACTCAAAAAGACCGACCCCGACGTTATAAAATAAAATCGGGATGCATCCGTAAATCGCGAACCCAATGAACGAATAAGCACTGCAGACGGTTAAGGAAGACCAGCCGTAAAAACGGATGGAATCGATCACATGAAAAAAAATCGTAAAGATGGAAAAGCCGCCGATCAAAAGCATTAACGCGGCAAGGATTGATATCCCAAAAGGGCGATGAAGTTTCATGTTAAGGCTGATGAGAAACTATAATCGCGTTTGCTCATGGGAGGGAATTAAAAAAGGGTGAATAGTGAATAAAAATGGTGAATCTAAATTCACTTTTCTTAAATCGTCTCTTTCATCAAATTGTTATGACTGGCAATGACGACCCAGGCCTTGCCTTGCTTTTTCCAAGTCATGGTGTAGCGTCGGATCACACGCTTGCCTTGATCAACTTGATTCTGTTCAATGGTAAAAATCATGTACTGAACAATAGCGACATCTCCATGCACTTTCAAATTGATGGGCCGCAATTCACAGATGACGATCTTCGTTGATTTGGCCCAAAATCCGACCCATTTTTCCAGCCAAGGCCGGTCAACAGGGATCGGACTCTCATGGCCATAACCGACAAAGCTCGGATGGATAAACTTTATAAACTCTTCAATTTTTCCACCGATAAGGCATTGCCAATGGTTTTCCAGATTACTCCATACTTCCTTTTGCTGCTCATTCCACTCTTCCGGCGTCCACGAAGATAGCTTCATCATTGACTCCAATTTTGATAAGGTTTTTCAGTTAACCCGATCTTACAAAAAAAGCCCTTCCTTGTCAAAGAAAATGGTGGGTTTGTTAGGCTATTGCTTTGTTTTGGACAAATCATTTGATAGTAGAGGCGTATATGTGATATATTTTATTGAAAGCATGGAGGATTAATGCCAACAATTAGTACATTTTTTGGAATTAATATTCGTATGTATTTTGATGAGCATGTGCCTCCTCATTTTCATGCTTATTACGGTGATCATTCTGCTGCTATTGAAATTGAAACATTGCGTATATTAAAAGGTCGTTTGCCTCAGCGAGTGCTAGGTTTAGTCTTGGAATGGGCTTCGTTGCACAGAGATGAATTATTGGAAGACTGGTCTCTGGCACAAAGCCATAAACCATTACGGGATATTCTTCCACTAGAATGATGTTGTAAATATGGAAAAAATAACAAAAGTTAAAGTTTTAGATAATTATCAGTTGGAAATCTTTTTTAATGATGGCGTTAAAGGTGTTGTTTCTTTATCTGATCGTCTTTTTGGCCCCGTCTTTGAGCCTCTTAAAGATCCCTCCTTTTTTGCTAAAGTCCGTGTTGATGAATTTGGTGCTATTGCTTGGCCTAATGGCGCAGACTTAGCTCCAGATGCGCTTTATGAAAGGTTAAAGCATTAAGATGAAGTTAAACTTCAGTTCATAGTTTAATTTTTTAAATTTGGAATTCGTAAATATTCCCCAAACCAAACAACTCTGTTAATTCATCCAGGGCCGTTCGGGTTTCTTTGAGCAATTGAGCATCTTTCAAATCTTCAAGATTAAGTTCGTCACGAAAATGCTTACGGACCCAATTTTCTAGTTGTCGTATTTTTTTCTCATCCAACAAATAGTTCTCGCGGATCCCCGTCAATTCCTTTTCATTCACGACAACCCGCAGCCGCAGGCAAGCCGGCCCGCCGCCATTGAGCATACTCTCCTTAAGATCAACAGCCATGACCTTTTGCACAGGATTATCTTTTTGGACGATCTCTTCAATCAAAGACCGCGCCGAAGATGATTCAAAGTACTCTTGGGGAGCAATCATCACCATCCGACCACTCGGGAGACTCACCAGCTGACTATTAAAAAAATACGTCTTGACCGCCTCTTTAACACTCAATCTTTTCTTTGGAATTTCTTCAATCAAGCAGGACCGCCCTGTGAACTTTAAAAACTTCGCTTGAAGTTCTTTTAAAAATCCCGATTTACCAACAAAAGCGTCCTCATGAAAAATCAAAAAACCTTGATTGTTCATCGCGATGACATCATTGTGAAAAACACCACTATCAATAACTTTTGGATTTTGCTGAACATAAATGGCTTGCTCTTGACGCAACTTATGCTTTTTTACATTTACCTGTGCGGCTTCGAGACTCTGTCGGCTGACGAATTTTTGCGGCCGGACTCCGGAAACAGCACTGTTTCCATAGACAAAAATTTCAATCCCCGGTCCGTCATATTCAGCACACATCCGCAAATGATTTGCCGCGCCCTCGTCGAAATGAACACCATCCGTTGGCAATGCTGGGTGATGTTGAAAAATCTTTTGATCAAAAAAAATTTCTTTTAACATGCGCGTCGTTGCCGGGGACTCCAACGCGCGGTGTGGCAATGTTGCTAAATTTGCTGGAGTGATATGGATCTTCCGGTCCTTGGTATCAGCACTGGGAGAGACCGTTGCCGCGTTCGCGGTCCACATAAAAGATGAACTATAGACCCGAGCCAGCAGATTCTCATTGCTCTGGCCCACCTTTTCTAAAATTGCCTTTTCAGTTCCAGTAAAACCAAATTGTCTGAGGGTGATAAAATCTGGACGTTCTTGAGGAGGGACAAATCCCTGCCGCAGACCCAGCTGATGGAGCAACCGCATCTTCGCCAAACCTTGTAACGCAGCTTTCTTGGGATGAGACGTGTTGGATTTACTTTTGGTCGCAGCGAGATTGCCAGTCGCTAGTCCGGCAAAATTGTGCGTGGGTCCGATGAGTCCATCAAAATTGATTTCCAGTGTTTTCATGGCGGCAAGCTAAAGAGCGTCAAGCGTTACGGCTGTCAGCTCTTTCGCTTTGGCTTCAGGTCGGTACTTTCAAAAATTTTGTCAGCGGACTTGGTCACAAACCCCTGAAACAATTTTCCATTGGGCAACGGATACCGTCGGGCAAACTCATAATAGCAGGCTGGTATCGTTTTGCGGCCATCGGCAAATTCAACTTCGACCGGGTGCGCCAAGGTCGAAGATTGCTCCAGGTAATCCTGTGGAGTACCCTTGATCTCGCCCCCGGACTCGTTCATGGGATAACCATTTTTCTTAATGAACTGATCAAACTCCTGCAAATCTTTGAATCCCTTCAAGGCATTGAAACTGACGGTAAAATGATTGACCCGAAAACCGAAAGCAGAGGTCCAAGCGGCATATTCGCTTTCTTTTAAAAGCTTTTCATAAACTTTCCAACTCAACGGCTTCCACAATCGTCCAGCAACACAAAAGTCCAAATCCTTTGTACATTTTTCCGGGACCTGATCGACCAAATCTTGAACGATCTTTTGCAGTTCCTTTGAAAACTCCTCGACCTTCAATTCGCTAATAAAAATTTTTGGGTATTTTTTCTCTTTGTGCTCATAATGTTTCGCCCGCAATTTCTTGTCCTTAAATTCATAATCCTCTTTCGACTGATAGCCAAATTGGATAAAGGCCTTGGCCAAAACATTGATGCTGATTTTCGGAACACCAAACGTTCGGAAAGCAACATGATCATTCTCGATCCTTTCTCCACGCTGCGATAAAAGACGATAAATCCCTTCAGCCTGTTTGTTCATGGCACTGTAATCCTGCCAGAGTTTTTCTAAAAGTTCGTTGAGCGATTTCATATTTTCTCCTTGTCCGCAATGCCGGGGGTTAATGGTTTCGGCATTTTGATATCTGTTGTTTCGATCGAGGCCACTGGGTAAGAACAATAGTCGGCGGCAAAGTAAGCGCTGGGCCGCTGGTTGCCGCTCAATCCTACCCCGCCAAACGGAGCTTCTGAACTGGCCCCTGTGAGCGGCCGATTCCAGTTCACGATACCCGCACGCACCCGATCAAAAAATCGCTGATAGAGTTTCACATCGTCGCTGATCAACCCGGCTGCCAAACCAAATCTTGTTGCATTTGCCTCTTCAAGTGCCGCGTCGAAATTTTTTACTCTGATCACTTGGATCAGGGGACCAAAAATTTCTTCATCGCCGCGATTTTTGATTTGGCTAACGTCCATGATCCCTGGTGCCAAAAAGGTCTCATACGGTTTGATGGTCCTCATGGCTCTTAAAACTTTCCCTCCAAGTTTTTTAAGCCGGGCTTGCTGCGACAACAACCGTGATGCTGCTTCAACAGAGATGACCGGCCCCATGAATGGTTCCGGATTCCGCGTAT